>NZ_CP029192.1:8325382-8633730 GCF_008642315.1 Streptomyces venezuelae
GGATAAGGACGGTCGTTGACAGGGCGCTGGAGGACATTGGTTACCCCGTGGCCGGGCCTCATCGGCAAGACGGCAGCGCAGGTTCTCTCATCACGCTTAGGTCCCTTCGTGATAGCCCCAGCCTTGCCGCATCGACGCTCCTAGCGAGTGTCGATGACGTTATGGCTGCTGGACCGGGTCCCTCCGCTGGGTCAGGTGTCCGGTTCTTCGCCCGTTTGGGGGCCACGAGGCGCAGGAACTCCAGTGGTCAGGAGCTAGTCCACGACTCGACGGTTGCCGATCTGGACAGGCTGTGGAGCCATCCAAAGTTGGCGATTTCTAGCCGCGGGAGGGTTACCGCCTTCATTAGTGGATGGTCTAAACGTGAGCGGGATTTTCCTGGCGAATGGGAAAAGATCTTCCTGACTGAGAGTGGTTCTACTCCTGGTCGCTTCGTTTTGATGCGTAAAAAAACGTCATGGATTTTCACCATGGGACCTGGTGGAGATCCCTTCTGAATTCGCGCAGTCAAGCTACCGCCGTCGCATCAACCGATCATCTCGGTAGGGGGGGGCAGCGCGGTATCCTGCTGCGCCATACCAGCCAGCTGCGTCAGCCCATGTACGGCTGCGTCCATGCGGTCGGGGCTGTCCATGCCCGCGACCCAGGTCACCATCTGCTGTTCGAGGGTGGGCCACTCTCCGACGTGGTGGACTCGGCCCTGTTCGTAGAGCTGGGCGATCGGTTCCGCTCGCAATCGCTTGCCGCTCTTGGCGGTCACGGGCAGGACGGCGGGCATGAGCATGTTCTCGGTGCGCTCCTCGCGGGCGAGCTCCTGCCAGGCCTGGTGGAGGATTTGGCTGCTCATGTCGCCGCCGAAGTTGGATTCGACGACGATGGCGTCAGCGCGAAGCTCGATAGCGAGCAGGCACGCTTCGCGGCCCCAGGCGTCCGCGCCTCGGTTGGCGGAGCGGTCGTCCAAGACGTATAGGTGTCCGTCGCGGTCGCGGGCTGTGGCCACGATGCCGGTCTCGTCTCCCACCGCTGACTCGCCGCCCGCGGGGTCGACGGCGACAACGATGCGCGTGAGGTCGATGCCGCGGAACTGAGCTGCTGAGATGCGGTTGTTCGTGATCCACGACCACTGCCATACGCCGCCAGCCTGGGGGCGCGGCTGCTGCATGTACAGCGACCACCACACGCGCTCGCCCACCGAGCGGCGGATCTCGGCGAGCGCGTCGGCGTCGTACCGCGCGGGCCACAGCGGCGCTCCGATGGGACGTTGAAGGGCGTCGTCGGCGGAGAGGGCGACGGCGGGCAGATCGATGACAGTCCACCGGTCGCCCTCATCGGCCAGGACCCGGCCGGCGAGGTCGTCTTCGTCCCAGCGGGTCTGGATCAGGATGACGGAGCCGCCCGGTTCGATACGGGTCAGCAGAACGGCCTGCCACCACTCCCACAACCGTTTGCGCATCGTGGGCGAGGAGGCCTCCGCCGCGTCCTTGATCGGGTCATCGATCACCGCCAAGTGGGCGCCCTTGCCAGTGAGGCCTCCGCCGACGCCGGCCATGACCGCGCCACCCTCGGTGCCGGTGAGGTCGAAGCGGTTGGCGGCGGACGAGCCGGGCCGCAGGCTGATGCCGAGCTTCGCCTGGTAGTTGAGGATCGCGTCCCTGATCCACCTGCCGTGATCGTCGGCCAGGTCGGACGAGTAGCTGGCGATCATCACCCGATGCTCAGGACGGCGCCGCAGGTACCAGAGCGGCGCCCACCTGGCAGCCCTGCGGCTCTTGCCGTGCCGCGGGGGCATCGTCAGCAGGAGCCGTGTCGGCTTGCCCGCAGCCACCCGCTCGAAGGCGGCGTCGATCAGCTCCAGGTGCGGGGCCTGCATCTCGCGGCCGTCGGTGAGTACGGCAGCCATCGCCCCTGGCGAACGGTCCATCGCCAGCTCGCGCTCGATACGCACGAGCCGGGCACGCAGTTCGGGGGTGGAGGCGGCGGCTATCTCACGGCGGCGCTGAGCGGGAAGCGTCCGGTAGAGGTCGAGAACCGCCGCTTCGTCAGCCCTTCCCACGCTCGCCACCGGCGAGGTTGATCAGGCGCTCAAGCTCATCCAGGCCTGCGGTCTCCACTTGCACCGCGCCACCGTCCGGGCCGGACACCTCCGTTCGCACGGGCCGGTCCAGGCCCAGGAGGCGGCTGCTGCGCTCGATGATGCGGACCGCACGGTCGACGGCCTGGTAGTCACCGTTGCGGATCGCGGCCCGGTAGACGCCGAAGAAGAGCCGCTCCAGGCGCTCCACCATGAGCTGCCGCAGCTCGTCGGTGCGGTCGTCCAGGGCAGTAGTGCGCTCGGCCAACGCCTTGGAGACGTCTTTGCAGGCGAGCTCGATCAACCGCTTGTCGGTGGGCGGCTCCAGCTGCCGCTTGTACTTGTCGATGCCGTACCCCTGCGGGTACGCGACACCGTCTGTGTTGATCGCAGGGTCGGCGGCGAGCTTGCGGCCGATCGTCAGCCAGTCGACTCCAGCAAGTTTGAGGTCGATGGCGTCGGCGCGGCGCTGGGTGATGGCAGCCCGGGTGGCCCGGTTGGGGCGGCCCATGACACAACTCCCTGGACCCGCACCCATGTCCATGATCCCTGACCCAAGCGGTGGCCAGGGCCGGGTCACCTCATAGTCTGAGCCGGTGCGATGTCATGTGCGCCCCGGGAGAGCTGCGGATGCCCCCCATGTCAATGCCATCCGAAGGACGAGAGGGTGGGTGATCGAGGACGTCGAAGGTGAGACGCCGCGTCTTGAGGGTGATGTACGGCCAACGCAGTTCTTCTATGTCTGCGAGAGGGGCGGCGGCATCGTTGGATGGGCGCTCGGGGCCGAGCGGGGTGAGGATGCCGGGTACGTCGCGGTGGACCGGATTATCGTGCACCCGGATCACCGACGCTGCGGTGTGGCCCGCGCCCTGGTCGAGCGGGTGCTGGCAGACCATTCGGGCATAGAGGTCCTGATGGCTGCCTGGGATCCGGAGCTGGTGCCGTTCTACGAGTCGCTCGGTTTCCGAGAGCTCGAAGACGGCACGATGAGCAAGCCTCCTCCTCACTGAACGATCGGAAGCTGGTTCTATGTCTGGCTGTTGGGCGCGACGCCAGCCAGCGGTGTTGCAGGTGTTCATTGATGAGTGCTGACGAACTGGCCGACTTCCTGGGCGTACCGCTGAACACGGTCTAGTATGCGAGGTGCCAATCGTGGCCCGTCCCGCTTCCACGGCCACCAGGGCCGCTTCAGGCAACGTTGGTCGGGGCCGGGTTCCGGTCCAAAACCCTCAACCTGCCCCTGACCAACCCGGGAGCATCTGCCCCCTTCTGCGCGAGCGGACCTAGTCGGTCGCGTCAGGCAGGGAGTGAACTCGTGACAGGCTCTTGATCGGACGCCTGGTTTCCTCCGTGTGCCTCGCCCTGACCTGAACGCCGGGCGCTGGGGGATGTGGAGCACCTCGCCCGCCCGTGCGCTTGCCGTCCGCTCCGCGGAGCCTGAGCCGGGCAGCGCGATTCACGCCACCGAATCGATCCACGACGTGCACGCCCTCTGGATCTTGCCCAGGTCTTCCAGCACTTCCATAGCCGCTTCTTTGTCGTCTTCAAGTGCTGTGATCGCCTTCTCCAACTTTTCGTTCAGCTCGTCGATCGTTTCCATCGGCAGGACCGGGGTTCCGAACCCGTATCCGGTATCCACCGACGTTCGCAGGTCGAGCCGCACCACGTCCCAGCTCCTTCGCGCCGCGTCCTGCTTCTCGCCGGTCCTCTCCGTCTCGCTGCCATGGATCAAGTTGAGGTCCCGCTTTAGCGTTTGGACGTTCACATACATCTGCGTCGTCAGTCTCCGCAAGCGTCCCCAGGTCTTGTGCACGGCCACGACCACGGAAATTCCGAGGGTTACGGTGACAGTCACGAGCAACGACGCGCGCTTGGGGAAGACCATCGTGTAGAGGGCCACACCTGCGAAGTAGACGCCCGCCACATTCGCCACTGTGCGGCTCACCACGGCCCGCCAGATCCGTCCGCTCAGCCTCTCTAACGGCGAATTTTTCGGCTCGGCGCCCTGCCCGTATAGGGGAAAGAGCACCCAGATCATCATCAGCGGCATAGCGGAGCCGAGATGCGCGTTGACCTGGTCCGGTTCCGTAGCGATGCTTCCGAGCAGCTTCCAGGCGTACAGCCCGACGGCAAACACGCCGGCGCCCCAGGTAGCTGTCTTGAGACGGTTCCAGCGGTCTATCCACTCTGGTGCGTTTTGCTTGGCAGCCACCCAGCGGCGAATCCGCATTGGGGTGCGCCAACTGTCAGTGAACCCACGCCAGAAACGCCCTCCGTAGAAGGCAAGAGACAGCCCACTGAAGAACAAGATCAGACTGGCGGTCCGGTGGTGCCCAGTCTTGTAAAGCTCGTTGCCCCATGAGTTGAGGACGAACCCAACAGGAAGTAAGCCCCTCCGCCAGTGAGTACGGACCGGGGCTGTCACTCGGTTCCAGATCGGCATGCCCTCAAGCCTCGTGCCACCTCGGCGCATGCCAAGGCGGTTTGACATAAATCAGAGCTACGGAGGCAGGAGGCTCGCACCCGGGTGGGCTGCTCTCTCCTTCGGCCTCTGTCCGTAGCCCGCGTGCCGCTACAGATCGCCGTGCGCGGGGTGGGCTCACGTGTGACATCGAGCACGGTCGTCGACGAGAGGCCCGGGGTTACCTGGCTCAGGTCGGTGCTACTTCACTGTGAACAGCAGGGGAAGGAACGGGACAAGGACGGTCAGGCCAGTCACGAAGGCGTTGCGATGGATCACAGCGGCAGCAATTCCGGCCGCCGCAATGGCGACGGGCGGGGGGAGGTGCGCCGCCGAAGCTACCAGTGCCACAGTTCCCATGCACGCCAGGGACAGGCACAGACGGAGGAGTTCGTGACTTCGTTCGTAGCCGTTGAGTTGCTCCTCGTCGAGAAGGGCGCCGAGGCGTTTGTCTACGTACCGATCACATATCTGGAGGGTGAGCCCCCCTAGTTCCTTGGCGCCTTCCTTGGGGCTCTCGTCGAGTTGCTGTTCCGCCCTGCGCAGTGCGGCAGCAACGCGTCCCGCATGGGCTTTAGCTCTGATCTGACGGTTCCAGTTCAGTGGAACCGAGCCGCGCAGGAACCGCGCCCTACGCACCCGCACGATCGTGAGCCCTATGGACACGTCTGCCACGTGAATGTGCTCAGGGCCGGGGTTCCGCACCACGTCGGCGCATTGTCCGATCAGGTTGGCCCACACCGCGAGTGGCTGGAACGCCAAAGGTTTACACATCCCAGAGTGCTGAAGCACCGTCATAGTTGGCCGTACGAGCAGCATTGGCCAAAGGATGACGGCCGTCATTGTGGCGACCTGAGCTAGGCCCATCAGCCCCGAGGGGTTCAGCGGGGGCGGATTGGCCGTGTTAGGAAGGGCCAGCGACGGAACGTTCGAGTAGACCAGGTCGGCGGTGGTACGAGTAGCCAGCCACCACTCGAAGACGACGATGGGGACGGCCGCGAGCCGCGCGAGGAGCCTGCCCTCGTAGTAGAGCCGCAGATGAGCACGCGTGCGAAGCGAGACCGGGCCGATTCCAAGGATCTCGGCGTCATTGCGTAGCTGGCCTATCGCTTCGTTTGCGTGCGACCGATAGCGCAGAGCCGCGCGACTCCGAACGGCAGCAATCATGCGCCGAGGATGGCACGTCGAGATTCCGTTCGCTCAGCATTCGCCTGTACTGTGACGGCCAGCACACGCGCCGGCCGAGTGCTCGGTATCCTCTGCTATCAGATGGAACCTGGGGCCACGATGGATAGAGTGATCACAGCCTGGCTTGAGAGCTCGATCGCGGATGTTTTCTTGCAATTCGCTTCGGTGGAAAGGTTATTGACGCACAGATTGGGAACGTAGCCGTAACGTATCCGATTGTGTGGACCGTCAGGAGTGCGGAGCTACCAACCGTTTAAAGTGCGGCCGCCCGTGAAACCGAAAGTTCGCGGGCGGCCGGCGGCTAGTCGAAAGCCAACTGTTGCGATGTCGCGTGTCGGCGGTCGGCAAGGTCAGGTGGCTGGGCATCAGGCACATTGCGGTGGCTCCTCAGCCACCACGCAAATTGCCAGTTGCGGCAAGTTCGGTACAGCCGCTGGTGCCTGTTTGGGGCGGCCTGCGGAATGGATTGGTCTCCCCACCCGGTGATGGGGAGGGCGTTGTGGAGTCTGACGCCGAGCCCACCGACGAGAGCGTCACCCTTCCAGTTCTCGCCCGGCGCGTACTCGAAAGCCAGGTGAGCGTTGCGGGGCCAGTTCCATGGGATGGGCAGTGCGCACAGGTACCAGGCGGCAGGCGGGTTCGCGGCTGGCAGGTGCACGGTTTGGTGACGCAGTTTGCTGCTGACATACGGTCGGTCGCAGTCGGCGAACGTCTTGAGGCAGTGTTGTGTCAGGTCGATTTCACGGATGCCGGCCAGCCACATGATGCTGTATCTGTCGCGGGCCTCTATGTCAATGCGAACCCGGTCTGAGTTCGCCCCCAGTGTCATTCTTTTACCCCTCCATTGTAGAGTTCCTTTCCTTCGTCAATTCTATCAGAATTGACGATATTCCTTCATGTCTATTGTGGCGGAAGTCGTTGGGTATGGCATGTTGAATTCCTCCGAAAAAGCCTTCTGGTAATCCTCTGAGGGGAGGGGGCGCGGCTTGCGGCAAATCGCCTTCACGGTGGCCCGACTGCTGTCGCTGATCTGCACATCTTCGAAGTAGTGGGAGAGGAGCCCGCGCAGTGACTCAGGGGTGTGGTAGCGGATGCGCTGCCACTTTCCCTTGACGAAGCGCATATCTACGTTGTGGGCGTCCAGGAACGAGAGCCGGGTCGAATCGCGGCTGACG
Organism: Streptomyces venezuelae; assembly: GCF_008642315.1. NCBI lineage: Bacteria > Bacillati > Actinomycetota > Actinomycetes > Kitasatosporales > Streptomycetaceae > Streptomyces > Streptomyces venezuelae. Next base: position 8,332,278 of record NZ_CP029192.1, read on the forward strand.
GAGTGCTCGGACTTCTCGTACGCCATCTCGCGCTCAAGGTTGCGTGTGCCGACGCAGACCTGCCCGTCCGGGGCGCACAGGGCGTTCACCGTGGTCAGGACCCAGTGCTGATAGTCAAGGCTCGTCGTCGCGTTGATCACCGAGTCGAGCACCACGACCTCGTACAGACCGTTCGCCCGAAGCTCTCGTTCGATGCCCCGCAGCTGGCCGACGATGGTGCGGATGTCAAGGGAGTACTTGCCCTTGAGGGTGCGGTAGGGCTCGTAGTCCTGCACCCGGTACCCCTTGGCCCGCAGGTGCCGGGCGTAGTCGCCGTGACCCGCCCCGAAGTCGACGACGCGGTGCGAAGTAGTGAGCCACGGCAGCACGAGCCGTTCCCATACCTCGGACTTGTAGCGGACCTGGTCGGCCTTGGCCTTGGAGGAGTGCTCACGCAGCCGGTTGGGCTGGACGATGTGCTGATTCCACACCGGCGCCTGCCCTTCGAGGCCGGACCAGTCGTAGACGCCGTACTCCCCGGTCAGGTCCTCAACGAGCTGTCCGGCGTCGAAGGACGCGACCGTCCACGCCAGGACGTCGAACCGCTGGGACTTCGCGACGGCGGCGTACTCGGCGTTCAGCACGATACGGCCCTGATCGTCGATGACGACCGATCCCCACGGGCCGTGGGCGGCAGTCATGAAGCCGATCGCCTGCTGGAACGGCAGGTTCTTGGACTCCTCAACTTCGATGGTCTGCCACGGAATCCAGCACCACTGCCCGATCGGGCCCGGCTCGGCGTACACAACCGATGACTCGGTCTCGACGCGGTTGTGGAGGAGGTTGAACTTGATCTCGTCCTGAAGCCTGACCTTCTGCGGGAGGATCATCGCCGGGGTTGTCTCCAGCCCGACCGCCTTCAGCCCCTTGGTTCTCTGGTGGCCCGCGACCAGGGTGCCGTCGGCGTTGAGGATCACCGGCTTGACGACGCCGTGGCGCCGCAGTGAGGCCTGAAGGCGCACGAAGGCGTCCTCGGACAGGCGGCGCGGGTTGTAGTCCGCGGGCCTCAGCTTCGCCAGGGGATAGGCAGGGTCGAAGCGGACATCGAGGGACTTCACGCGGCTTCCCCCTCCAGGGCGCGGTGCTCCTCGTTGAGGACGTGCCACCCGAAGCCCATGTCGGAGTCGTGGTCGCCCACGAACGCCTTGTACAGGGCGTCGAGCAACTCGACTTCGGCCTGCGTGATGCGCACGCGCGTGGATGACCACTGGAGGTAGCCCCACTGCAGGTATTCGACGGTGGCCGCCGCTCCGGTGCCGGCGCCGTCGGCGGGAAGTTCGATCGGCTCGGGGAGCGCGGTCTCGTCCAGGAGCTGGTCGAGCTGGTCTTGGTCGTAGCCCGTGCCCTTCAGGTCCGGCAGGTCCTGGAGGATGTCCGCGAGGAGGAGGGTGTCGTATCCGGCGAGGTCGCTGGTGCGATTGTCGACGACGACGATCTTCGCTGCCGCCTCGTCGTCCACGTCGAGCCAGGTGACAGCGATCTCGGCCCAGCCAAGCTGCTTGGCCGCCTTGTAGGTGTGGTTACCGGCAAGGATCTCGTTCGGGCGGCCGGTCAGCGTGCCGCGGTTGACGACGATCGCCCGGTATTGGCCGTGCGTGGACAGGGATTCGCTGATCGAGTCGACGTCACCGGTCCGCGGATTGCGGTGGTAGGGAACCAGCTCATCAACGGGGACGGCAAGATCAGCGAGCGAGGCCGGTATGCGAGAAGCGGCGGGCATGAGGCTCCAGCCCCGCGCCCGTGACCGAGCCTAGGTGATCAGGCGGTGACGGCAGGGTCCGGTTCCCGCAGGCACCGGCTGGCAGCAGTCTGTTTCGGCATGGTGCCGCTCAGCGGACGGTCGGTGAGCCGCCGCCCGTCGCGACCCTGTTCACGGCGGTGGTGCGGACGTGCCTCGTCGCCAAGAGGCACCGAGTTCCACGAGCTGCCCCCGGAGTGCACCGCGCTGCTCCTCCAGCTCCTGCGAGGTCGGGGAGAGCAGATAGACGCCGTCGCGGTACAGGCGGAACCCGATGCGCTCCCATCCCCGGGTGATCTTGGCGGTCACCCGGTCCCACTCGGACCGGTCCATTGGATGCTGGCCGCCCAGGTCGGTGATACCGAGCGAGCAGGCGACCGCCCGGCACCCGGCCATGAGGCGGTGGACGACTGGTGAGGATGCAGTATTCCAACCCTGCACTATTCCACGGCCTCAACGGGTGCGAGCCGATGAGGGCCTGGTCTCAGCTCAGGGGATCAATGTCCATCGTTGAGCGTCGCCCAGTACGCCGCACAGCGTCGTGTGGGCTTCTGCGCCCGCGTCCGTCAGGCATCGGCCGGTCTGGACGTTCTTGATCTGGTTGCCCTCGATGGTCCACTTCTGGAGGTCGCCGAGTACTCCGCAGCGTGGGGTGTAGACGCTCGTTCCGCCATCGGTCAGGCATCCACCGGTCCGGACGCCTTTGATCTGGACGGGACTCGGCTCGGCTGCAGTCGCGGTGTGGGTGAGCAGGCGGAAGCGAGGAGAACGGCGCAGACGAGGGTGTTACGTCGCATGGGGAGACCCTGTTTCGATCGGTGTATTGAGCTCTACCAATCAAGCAGCCGGGCCCCTCCGTCTTAGCGGATTCATCTCTTTGTGGGCGTGGGTGCCTCTTCGGCCAATTCGGTGGAGTGGCTTCGCGCGGGTGGGCAGGGCACGGATCAGCCCGACAGGGCTGGCTACCGTCCGTCCCGCCGACCAGGTCCTGCCGATCCTGGGTAGAGCCTGCCTCGGAGCCTCCGAGGCCACGCTGTTGCTTCCGATGTCACCGGACTCGTTTTACTGGTGAAGGGGCAGTTTTCTAGAGCTGCACTATTCCTACCGGTTAGGTGCCGACGCCGCCGTAGACGGAGGCAGATAACTTCCGCAGATCGAAGACGTCTAGTCAGATGTCCCTTCTGTCAGTGCGTCACGTAGCGCCGCACGCGAGGTCACACCCAGCTTGGGGAAGATCTGGTACAGGTGGGTGGAGACGGTGCGAGGGGACAGATAGAGCCGTTGCCCGATCTGTTTGTTGGTGAGGCCAGCCGCTGCGAGCATGGCGATCTCCCGCTGCTGGGGTGTCAGTGACGCCGGTCCCGTGCTTGCGTCGTGTCCGATGGAGAGGCCCGTTGCCCGCAATTCGTGGGCGGCCCGTGCTGCCCAGGGGATAGCACCGAGTCTGTGGAAGGTGTCCGCCGCGGCGCCGAGGTACGTGCGCGCCTCCGTCGTGGACTTCGCCCGTCGCAGGCGTTCGCCGTAGGCAAGCTGGACCCGGGCCCGGTCGAACGGCCAGTACTCGGTACCGGGCACGGCAAGCGCCTCGTCGAACAGCGCACACGCGTGGTGGTCGATGGCGACGAGCGCCGCGGATGCTTGCACGATCATGGCCAGTCGTGGCGAGATCGTGGCAACGCCCGCCTCCTGCACCGCCACCACGTGGGCCGCCGCCTCCGTGCTCCGGCCGGTTCTGACCGCGGCTTCGACGAGATCCATGATGACGAACAGGGCCGTGGGCACGTGCGAGGCGAGCTCACCGGCCCGGCTGATGGCGCACGCATGCCGGTAGGCGTCCTCGAACCGACCCTGGCCGAGGGCGGCGAGTGCCTGCGCATGCGCCGCGCACGACAGGAAGAACCCGACACGTCGGGGTGTGGCCCACAGGGTTATCTCGTCGGTGAGGGATCTGGTGGCGGATTCGTCGCCGCGTGCGGCGGCGGCCAGGGCCCGTTGGTAGCGGAAGTCCATGGAGAGCAGCTGGTAGCTGTGGGTTTCGCCGAGTTGTTGGCCGTGGTCGGCCTGTGCCTCGAGCTTGTCCCACTCTCCTGCCGCGAAATGGTCCCTGCCGAGGAACACCATTCCCTGGAGCTCCAGGGTGAGCGAGTTGCGGTGACGCCCGGCCTGCCGTACGCGCCGCAGTGCTGTCCTGCATCCGGCCAGTCGGTCGACGTACAGGGATGCCATGGCGATCCGGATGACCCGTGCCGGGTCGGTCTCCTGATCGAGCGAGGCGATGACCTCTTCGAGTTCTTCGAGCGTGGTGTGGGAGATGCTGGCGGGGTCGGCGACCGCGCCGAGAACCAGGGCCAGCCGGTCGGGGATGTGCGGTTTCAGCAAGCTGAGTGCCTGGTGCAGTGGTGTCCACAGCTCGGCACGCTGGGCACCGTGGCATACCCAGGCGAGGGTGTAGAGCGCCTCGATCATGGAGGTGTCGGCCGCGTCGTAGGGCTGGTGTTGCATCTCGATCGATCCGACGAGGAGACGGTGGGCGGTGTCGAGATCGCCCCCACCGCTGAGGAGGATGTGGTGGGCTGCGGCGACCGCGGCGACCAGTGGCCCGGCCCGGCCGCCGTCGGCCTGGCGGGCTTCTTCGAGGAGTCTGGGCACGTCGCGTAGATCACCGGTCAAATCCGCACCGAGGTAGGCGGCCTCGGCGATCCGGCGGCTGCGGTCGTAGCCGCGCGGGCTCAGTTCCGCGGCGCGCAGCAGTGCGGCGATGGCGCCGTCCGCGTCGCCCCGCCGCACGATGTCGTGTGCCGCCTGTTCGAGCAGGCGCGCGACGTCCTCGGTGGGCGCGACGGTGGCCTGGGCGAGGTGCCAGGCGCGTCGCTCGGGCCGGTCGGCCCGGTGTTCGGCCAGGGCACGGTGGACCTCTCGGCGCTGGTCGCTGGTGGACAGTTGGACCACGGCGGAGCGCGTCAGGGGGTGTCGGAAGGCCAGCCGGCCGGTGCTGTCGTCCACCTGTATCAGGCCCGCCCGCTCCGCGTACGCCAGGTCGTTGAGGCCAGCCGTCGGCAGGACGCTCAGGTCGCCGGTGCCGTCCAGGACCGCGTGGAGCAGGAGCAGTCGAGTGGCGGCGGGCAGGGCCCGGACGCGGGAGACGAAGACGTCTTGAAGGCGACGGCTCAGCGGCAGCGTCTCGGGGACGGGGGCTCCGGAGCGTTGCGGGTCGCTCAGAGAGATGGGCAACTCCAGCAGGGCCAGTGGGTTGCCTTGTGCCTCGGCCAGCAGACGAGCGCGCACGCGTGGCGCCAGGGAGGGGAAGCGGTCCTGGATCAGCGCCGCTGCCGCGGTCGCGTCGAGGGGCTGTACGTGGTGTTCGGGCACTCCACCGCGCGCGAAGAAGCTCCCCTCCTGCGACCGGTAGGCGCCGAGCAGGCCGACCCGGCTGTCCGCGAGGCGGCGGGCGGCGAAGCCGAGGACCACGGCGCTGGCGCGGTCCAGCCATGGCAGGTCGTCGACGATCACCAGCAGCGGGCGCTCCGCCGCGGCCAGGGAGAGCAGCGCCAGCGCCGCGTTCGACACCAGCAGTTGATCGGGCGGCGCCCCGGCATCCAGCCCCAACGCGATGCTCAGTGCCCTGCGGTAGGCATCGGTCAGCTGCTCAAGACCGGCCAGCAGCGGGCGAAGAACCTGATGGAGGCCCGCGAAGCCGACCGTGCTCTCGAATTCCACGCCGGAGGTGCGCAAGGTCCGCATGCCCGTGCCGTGGGCATGCACGGCTGCGGCATCCAGCAAGGCCGTCTTGCCGACACCCGCGTCCCCGGTCAGCAGGAGTGCGCCGCCGGAGTTCCTGACGTCGTCGACGAAGCCCCGCATCAGTTCGAGGTCTTGGTCGCGTCCGATCAGATGTCCTGCGGGATCCGACGGTAAAGGTAAAGGCCCCTCGCTGCCCATGCGCGCCCCCTGTCCCCTCCAGGACCATACGCCGGAGTGGGCCGGGCAGCACCGGCTTCGGGGCGGCGTCCATAGAGGGAGCAGAGGGAACCGGCCCGGCTCGGTGAGCCGGGCCGGTCCGGTGCGCGGTGGTCAGTCGGCGGCGACCGTCGGGTGGAGGTAGAAGGTTTCGTTGGAGATCGGCACGGGCCCGATCTGGTCGGGCCATTGGACGACCCAGGCGCCGTCGCCGTTCTCGCCCCCGTTGATGTTGGCGTACAGGCCGGTGGAGTTGTTCCGCAGCATGGTCAGGTTCGGCCGGGTAGGGACGGGGTGCTCCAGGGTCCAGTTCTGGGTGTCGCGCTGGGGGCCGCCGGGGTCGGGCTGGCCCTCCCGGCCGTGGCACGTCCAGATGTTGAGGTAGTCGCCCCGGCTGGAGGACTGGCCTCGGTTGACGTCCAGGCACTTGCCGCTGTCGGAGCTGACGATGCGGTAGAGCGGGTCGCCGTCCGGTGCGGTGTAGCCGCCTGGCACCAGACGCCACCTCTGGTTGACGGCACCGTTGTCGTGGTACTGGATGACGTGCGTGCCGTCGCTGTCGTTGCCGTTGAAGACGTCGATGTTCCGTCGGCTGTTCTGCGCGTGCATGGTCCGTTCGCGCGGCTCGGCCTGGGCCCGCAGCGAGCCGAAGTGGACGGGCCAGTGGTCGCTGCCCCGGTTGATCCCGCGGGTGGCCTGCCAGTTGTCCGTGTTCACGTTGGAGACCATGTAATCCAGCTCGCTGCCCCCTTGGTGGGTGGCCAGACCGGTGTTGTACACGTAGCTGCCGGGCGGCAGGCGGAACGGGGGCAGGGTCGAGGGGTCCCGGTTGAAGTCGCCCAGCGCCGCCCAATTCCTGACGCCGTAGTAGGTGGCGTCACGCGCGGTGTTGCTCAGCAGCTGGGGGACGTCGAAGCCGCCGCCGGAGGCGGCGTGCAGGGAGGCGAAGAGCACGTCGTCCGCCTGCCTGACCACCCCGAGCGCGTTGCGGTACTGGCCGCGGATCTGGACGACCCGCTCCGGCCGGAAACTGGTGACGATGCCCACGTTGCGCGAATCCATGCCGAGGACGTACAGATAGCGCCAGTCGCCGCGGCCGATGTCCCACCGGTACTCGTCGATGCCGTTGATCCGCCCCATGTAGATGGACCCGGCGGGCTGCGTGTTGGGCACCTCCTGGAGCGCGACCACGCTGTTGTCCCGCGCCAGGACACGCACACCTTGCCACCGGTCGCTGCCGACCTGCATGTTCCACGTGGCGACCCGGTGCGTATCCGGGTTCGCCGCGTACGCCGTGCCACCTCCTGTCACGAGGAAGGTGCTGAGCATCAGCGCAGTCGCCAGTACGGCGCCCAAGCGACGTAGGACACTGCTGCGGGTGGCGGGTCGCGTTGCCCCGTCGGGTAACGCCGGGTTCCGCTCTTTGCGTCGAGGTCTCATGAGTTCTCCTGGATCTGCTGGGCGCGGTGGACGCCCGGACTCGGCTTTCCCGTGGTCAGTGCTCAGCGGCGCGCCTGATCAGGGCCGCGACCTCGTCGGGCTGCGAAAGGTAGACGGAGTGGCTGGCGGCGACCTCGACGACCTGCGAGCCCGTCCTCTCCGACATCGCGCGCTGGGCCGCCAGCGGGATCATCCGGTCGTCGGTCGCGATGAGGTACCAGCTCGGCTTCACCCGCCAGGCCGGCTCCACCACAGCACCGGAAAGGGCGTCGACGCCCCACGGGACCTGGGAGTCGGCCATGAACGCCGCCTGCGCTGCGGGCAGATCACCGGCGAAGGCGTCCGCGAACTTGTCCCGGTCCAGGAAGAGGAAGCCGTCCCTGGGCGGCAGGATCGGCGGAACGGGCGCGCCCGGTGGAGGGTCGGCGATGAGCGTGCTCACCGACTCGCCCTTGTCGGGCGCGAAAGCGGCAACGTACACCAACGACGCCACCTTGGGGTGCGTGCCCGCCTCGGAAATCACGGCCCCGCCGTAAGAATGTCCCACCAGGACCACCGGACCGTCCTGCGCGTCCAGGACCTGCCGCACCGCGGCGACGTCTCCGGCCAGGGACAGTGTCGGGTTCTGGACGACGCTGACCTTGTACCTGTCCGACGTGAGGATGTCGTACACGCCCTGCCAGCCTGATCCGTCCACGAACCCTCCGTGGACGAGAACAACGTTCCTCGGCTCTGGGCTCGTGTTCATGTGCCCTCCTCCTCTGACTCGGGGCCACTGCGGCCACGCGCAGAAAGCTAGGGGGGAGCCAGCGGAGTCGATACCGTCAAGTGACGTAGTTCGACCCCGGCGCAGGGACGTCCAGCAGCGCCCGCTCTCCGCGTGTCCTGCCCCCGCCGCCTGACAATCCAGCGAAGGACGAGACCGTGCTGTACCGCGGGCGCGCTGTCCTTCGCCACGGCGGCTGGCTTCACGGACATCGAACTCACCCCGGCTCATGCCGTCGCCGACGGTATGCACTCCGCCATCGTCCGCGCAGTCGAGCCCCGGAGCGTCAAGGCGCGCTGTGTCGCCTGTATCCGAAGGGGCATTGTCGGCACGGCCTGCTGCGGGGGCACGGCGTGCTGCACCTCCACGGAGCTTGCAGAGGATCCCGCCGTGACCGCCGCGGAGGCGAAGACCAAGGTGAACTGAGGCTGCCAGGCGTGATCTCTTACCGGTTCAGGATCGGAGTTCCACCTGGGCCGCGAGATAGTCAGCCCAGCTGTCCTGCGCATATCCCGCCCAGGCGTTGGCCGTGTTGATGTGGATGCCGAACAGGTCACTAACGACGACAGGCGGGAGCTCCGCCACGTTCTCGATCATCGCGGTGTTTCGCGCGGCCAGGGTCGGCAGGTCGTGGTCGCGCAGGCGCTGGGCGAACGCTTCGGGGTTGCGGGGGCGGCTGGTCCGGCCGGGGAAGATGAAGGCGCCGTGTTCCGTGGTGGCGGGTGGGAGCTGGGAGGTGCGGCGCGGATTCGCCATCTGGTGTTCGATGAGCCGCGCGAGCTTCGGCGGCAGGAGCACAGGGTGGCGGTCGACGACGAGGTAGGCGCCGGTCTCATCGCTGCTGAAGCGGTCGGTGGTCAACTGCACGATGCGGGGAAGCGGCAGCGCGTAGAGCGCCCACCCCTACTGGGACACGTCAGCAGGAACGCCAGCGGCCAGGGTTGCTCTCAAGGAACTCGCACGCGCGAAAGGCGGTCGTGAGCCTCACCGAGCGCCAGGCCCGGATCGTGCGCAGCGCGCGTGAATGGGTCGCCGAGTACGGCGAGGCGCCCTCACTTCGAGAACTCGCTGAGGCGGCGGGCCTCTCTTCGCCTTTATCGGCCCACTACCAAGTGCAGCGGATGCGCGAACGGGGAGTAGTCGTAGAGACGCGCGGACGCCGCAGTGAGCGATGCCCGAACTGCGGCTACTGACCCCACTGTTTCCCGGAGGGGCGGGAGTCAGGCGCGAGCGCGCCGGTAGGCGGCCTGAACGGCCTCGATGTAGCGGCTGAACTCGGCAGTCGTGTTCCCGCGGTTCTCGGCGCTCGTATCACCACCGCGGAAAAAGGCCGTCCGCTGAGCTGTCGACAGCTCAAGCTGGGCACCCTGCCCGGCAAGGTTCCGGTTGCAGATGTTGCGAGGGCCCTGTCCGGCCCGCTCTGGAGCGGCCCCCGTGACGGGGAAGCCTGCATGCTCCAGTGAGCGGGTGATCCAGAGCGCCAGGTGCTCGTCTAGCCCTCCGACCTCTGTGATCTTGAGGGGGTCGTGGAAGCCGTGCCACGACACCGTGCGCACCATGTCGGCCTGGAGAGCCTCACACAGCGGCTCGTCGAAGTGGCTGGCGGTGAGATGAAGGACCCGGTTCGCCGAGGCCTTCTTCCCGTGGAACGAGTAGAAGTTGTGGCTGCCGCCCGCAGCGGCGCGTGCCGCTTCCGTGGTGCCGACCTCGATGCCGCCTCCGTGGATGGCGATGTGCGACAAGTCCGAGGCGGGCACGCGGTGCGCCTCGCGTGACCAGTGGATGCCCTCGGTTTCGTTGGCGGTGAGGTCCGCGAAGTTCTTGTACGTGTCGGTGCCTGTCGCGCGGCGTGTGGAGTTCACGGTGTGGCGGTAGCTCCGACGTAGCGCGCGTAGACGTCGATGGCCTCGTCGTCATCGGTCCTGATGGTGGCTTCGAACGCGCCGGCGGGGCGGAACGCGGCGAGCTTTCCCGTGCGAATGCGGTGGGCCTGGTTGGAGGCCCGGTTGCTGTTGGGGTGCGTGTCGACGTGGGCCCATTCGCCGGGTCGGTCGCGGAGCGCGGCGGCGGTCTCGTACGTCGCGTGGTGGGTCCGCTTGTCGGGCAGCGGCGCGAAGCGGGCGTGCATCAGTGTTCTCCGGCGTGGGGCAGGGTGGCTTCGGCGAGCTGCCGGATGCGGGCCGACAGGCGCCACTGGTCATCGGTGAGGTGTTCGCACAGGGCGTTGGCGAGGCGGGCGATCTCGGTGAGTGCCTGTTCGGGGGGTGCGTCTCGTGTCGGAGACGGGGATTCCATCTCTGGCTCCTGGCTCATGTCAGCGGTTGTTGCAGCGGCAGGTGTTGGTGATGGGGTTGAACCAGCTGTCGCATGAGCCGCACCAGCTGGCGCCAGGCATGGGCGGGATCTGGCTGGCCTGCTGGGAGCGGTTGTGCACGGTGTGGGGGTTTCCTCGGTCAGAAGGTTTCGGGGAGTTCGGCGCGGGGGCCGTCAGGGGCGAGGACAGCGACGATGTGATCAAGGTCTGTGGGGCGCCACAGCGCAGTCTCGAAGCCGCACGCCCGGAGGTGCTGGAGCCAGTCGCGCTGAGCGGGACGTATCCGCCCGGTGTTCGACTTGAACTCGGCGAAGATCGTCCGCTTGGCCTTGGGATGTCCGTAGACCTCATCGGGCCAACCAGCGTCACTGCGCCGGGAGTTATGCGTGTGGTAGGTGAGCGTCCAGCCGCGAAGGGCGGCGATCTTCCGGACGTGGCACCGGAACTGTTCTTCGGTCATGCGGCGCCCCGGCGTCGTGGTGTGACTGCTGCAAGGAGGGCGGCACGGTGGGCTTCGGCGTCCGGGTCGGGCTGCGGTTCGCGGTGATGCAGCGGCACTGGACGCGGGCTGCGGCCGTGGCGTTCCTTGAGGAGTTCGGGCAGCGGGCGCCGGGTCTCCTCCCAGAGGATTTCGTGGACCGGGCGCCCGTACCGCTCGGCGATGTGCGCCTGGTACAGGGCGTCGTCTGCTGCCGAGGGTGTCTCGGCGGGGTGGATGGCAGGCATCTGGTTCTCCATGGGTGGGCCGGGACCCGCTGGGGGCGGGTCCCGGCCGGAGGGGTGGCTCGTATCGGACGAGCCGTTCTGGGCGGGCGGGGCGCGGGGGTCGCTGCCCGTCCAGAAGTCGGTTGGTGGTCGAGCCGTGCCCGGGCTCGATCACGTGAACGAACCTAACACGAGTTTCTATCGCGACCTATTTCGGGTTCAGTCGACGATCGCGAGTTCGTCGTCGTAGTACGGCAGCGGCTTGCGCATGCCGTCCCACAGGACCATGTTCAGCTGCTCGCCGAAGGGAACTGCTTCGCCGTAGCTGACGACGCGGCCGAACGGCCGCAGCCCATCCTTGGCCTTATGGGTGACGGGGGTGACGATGGTGTTCTTGTCGAGCGTCATGACGTGCTCCTATCGGCCGCTGTTGGCGAGAGAGTCGAGGGCAATGCCCCATTCGGCGGTTACGGGTTCGTCAAACGTGAAGCCTGACGCGCGGTCCTCGAAGGTCGTGGCCCGCCAGCACTCCGGTCCGCCGTCCATGGGGCGCTCGAAGTGCTGTACGCCTCCTTCCGGCAGAGGGATGGCGAGGCGCATGAGTCCTAGCTCCGTGGAGCGGATGACGTACAGGCCCTTGGTGAGGGCTTCGCAGGCGATGCCGTCTCCCAAATCCATGATCCAGTTCCTTTAGTCGTGACCTATTAAAGGTCAGGTGAGTGCGGCGTATCCGTCGCAAGCGGGGCAGGCGTCGCCGCTTTGGGGGTGGGTCCCGTCGGTGCAGTGCGGGCAGGGTAGATGGCGGCCAGTGCCGTGGCAGTGCTCGCATTCCCGCATCCGCTCGTAGGGGCCGTGGCAGTACGTGACCAGGCCGGAGCCTTCGCACTCCCCACATTCGGGCGCGAGTACGCCGAGCGCATCGAAGGCATCGACGGGCGCGATGGTGAGCATGCTTCCCCATTCCGTTCCGGCCCGCCCGGCATGGTGGGCCCCTCTTCCTGATGTGATAATTCTACTCTCTTTAAGGGGGGTATCCACTTCGGTACTGCGACTTACCCACGCAACTCGGCGTCCGCATCGCGGAGTTGGGTCACGTCGAACAAGTCCTGCTGCGCGAAGCGATCCACCGGGCCCTCACCCGGCCCTGATTCGCAGTGCGCCAAGTGATCGGCGACCGTCCACCGCAGCCACCGCGGGGCGGTTCCAGCCCCGGATCCAGGCGCGCGACCGGGTGTTGAGGAGGACCGTCGCATCACGCTCGTGTCCAAGAGCAGCAGATGAGGCTTCACCCGATGCACGGTGCCGTCCTCATGGACCCACACATCACAGACCTCGCGGTCCGCGCGGACCAGCATGGCCAGGCGGTGGATGTCCCCCCACCCAGGGTGCAAACCACCCGGCTTCACCCACAGCCATGTGCCCGGCCCGACATCACCAGGCCCCGAGGGCACGTGGTTGAACGGCGGGCACTGACGTCGTTTACGGCGCGGCTTGGGCGGTCTCGCCGGCGGGTAGTGAGGGTGCGCCTGGTGGTACTGACGGATCTCCTCCGCCTGGGCTCTCAGCTTGTCCGCCAGGCTGTAGCAGCGCGGCCCGATATGCCAGCTGCGCGGCAGCCTCTTCTCCCAGAACGTCGGGGAGCCGCACTGACAGCGCCCCTGCGTCAGGTAGGGGGAGGCGGCGCTGCACGGCCATGGCGTACGGCATGAGCGGCAGGACCACGGCGAAGCCGCCGAGTCAGGGAGGTGCGCCCCCGGCAGGTAGATCGGGGGCGGCGGCACGTACGTGGCCACGTGCTCAGTCCTCTGTGTGCGCGAGCAGCGCCGCCGCCCCGCGTATCTGCCCCGGTGCCCAGGTGGAGCCGTCGAACGACAACTGGGAAAGGCGAGTCCTCCCTCGCCGCAGCGCGAGTGTGCACGCGCCCCAGTGGGAGTCGAGCTCCAGATGCCGGCTGCCGACAGCACCGTGAGGCAGACGCAACTCCGAGGGACGCAACGGGAGAACACCGTCATCCACCACGGCCGGGACGTGATGGCCGATCACATTGAGCAGCCGCCCGTCGCTGTGGAGGCAGCGGCCGAAGCATGTGAGCAGGGCGGCTCTTGTCGAGCCGACCACGAAGGCGTGCTGGGTCGAAGAAGCACGCTGCCGGGCCCGGACCTGCACGTGCGGGGCCCAAGCGTCGGGTGTGCGGTGCAGCCAAAAACCGTCTCCGATCTCGTCGCGGTAGGTCCGGCCGAGGTCCCAGCCCTTGAGGTGACGCAGGCTGAACCAGGTCCATATCTGCCCGTGGTCGCGATAGCAGGTGTCGTCCGGGTCGTCCGTCATCCACAGGCGGGTGGTCGGTGCGGCGGAGAGCGCGGTGCTGTCGGGGTATCTGGTGTCGATGCGGATCAAGACCTTGGCCGCGTTGAACGGAACAGGGTGCGGCGACACCGAGAGGGGGTGGTTCAGCAGGGCGCAGGTCTCGCAGGCTCCTGCTCGCGGGCAGGAGCCGAAACCGCCCCACCCTGCGCGTCGCGTGTCGTAGCTCTCGAAGAGGGTCGCGTATGAGGTCGGGCGCAGAGCGCACTGCGCCCCACCCGCCCCCATGTGTGCGTTGAGGCTGAGGCGGTTGTACCCCTTGCCGTCCCGCGGGCGCTCGGGGGTGGGTTCGGGCAGGTAGATGGGCATGAATGCTCGTTCTGTCGGGAGTTGGGCATCAGCGAGCCGGTGAGCTGTCGCAGGGCAGGCCGCGGAACGCGGCCACGGCCCTGTCGGCTCCCGCGGAGGGCTAGAACAGCTCGTCTTGGCCTTCGACGTCACTGGCTTTCACCGTGGGCTTGCGGGAGGGGCATCTGTCCGGGACGTCTTCGCCGAAGAGGGCTTCGGTGCCGTAGGCGTCGGGTCGGGCCGGAATGCGTGCAGGCGCGTGCACGGGCAGCAAGTTCAGGGCGTCGTGATCGAAGTCGGTGCGCCACATGTCGGGCCAGTTCGGGCCGGTGCTCATGCGCGATCTCCTCGGCTGGAGGAGTTGAGGACCGCGTCTGCCCAGTCGTGCATGAGGGCGGTCGCAGCTCGGCCAGCCGCTTCGCCTCGCGGCAAGCCGTCCTCGAGGTGCTTCAGGTAGCGGACTGCGGTGACGTCCAAGGCGTTGGAGGAAGTGAAAGCTTTCACCAGGCGTTCGATGTCCGCTCCGTGTACGTGGTTGAGGGCCTGGGCCGCGAGCGCGGCGATCATGCCCACGTCTTCGCCGAGCAGCTCGGCCTGGGCGGGGGTGAGAGGCGCGCTGAAGCGCATGATGAAGGAGCCTTCCGGTGCGGTGTGTGAGGTGAAGAGGCGCGCCATGCGGCCGTGTCGTGTGAGGGGGCGAGCAGGGGAGCCCGCCCCCGGAGCGTGGTGGTCAGGCGGCAGCCAGTTCGCGGTCGGCGCCGTCCTCGGCGGAGCTGTCCGCTTCCGCCTCCGGGTTGACGCTGACCAGCTCGCGGGCTTCGGCGTGCGCCTTGGCCTGCTTGAGCTGCCACCGCGCTTTGGTCAGCGACTCAGCGACCCGGTCCAGCTGGTCCAGCCGTGCGCCGACCTGCGTCTCCAGCGTCTCCGCGAGCTTCAAGGGCTTCGTCCGGGCGATCTCGTCCAGGAGTTCGCGGACCTGCTCGATCTTGTCGAGCGTGTTGCGGGTCTTCTTCTGTGCGGCGGCGCGTTCGGTGCGCTGCTCCTCGGTCATCTCCTCGACGACCAGGAGGACGGCTTGGTCCTGCTGCTGCTTCATCGCGAAGGCGAAGTGCACGATCTCGTTGTCCGCAGCGAACTCGCCGCGCACGAACTTGCTCAGCACGGAGCCCTGGTTGGCGAAGTTCAGCGCGGCGATCTGCACCGCCGCCTGCGTGCCGATCTTCCCGGCCTGCACCAGTTCCTGAATCTCGATACGCAGGTCAAGCAGGGCCAGGCGCAGCTTCACGTACGTGGTGGTCTTGGCGAAGTCGGCGGCGACGGTCTCGATCGTCGCGCCCTCTTCCTCGTCGAGAATCCGCTGGTAGCCGTGAGCCTCCTCGAACGGGGTCATGTCCTCCCGGGTGACGTTCTCCGACATGGACCGCTTGAACCGCTGGAGTTCGTTCTTCTCCGAGATGATCGTGGCGCGGATCTTGGTGCGGCCAAGGATCTGGTGCGCGCGCCAGCGGCGCTCACCGGCGACGATCTCGTAGCCGCCGAGCTCGTTGTCGGGACGCACCTCGATGGCCTGCATCAGGCCGTACTTGTCGATCGACGTGGCCAGCTCGTTCAGCGCGTCCTCGTTGAAGTACTCGCGCGGCTGGCGCGGGTTGCGGTGGACCTGGCTCATCTTGAGGACGCGCTGCATGGGGTGCTCCTTGGAGTAGGTGGTGAGGTTTCCTGCCCTCACCTTATACCTAAATTCTACTCTCTATGTAGGGGGTGTCCATTCCGGGAGAAGCCCGCGAAAGTGACCTCGATCACCAGATGTCTGGGGGAGGTGAGCATCACGCCTCCTGCCCTCTCGGCAGCGGTGACGGGCGTCTCGGGCGCCGGCGCCGACCGGGTGTTTCGCCCGCCACTCGTCCCCCCGAAACGTCAGGACCGTGGTCAAGGGTCCTGCGAGGTGGCCGTCTGGCGGACGGCCATCAGCCCAAGGTCCAGGCGCCTTGGGTCCTCACGGGCGGCTTCCCCCTTACGGCCCGGAGCCCCCAGGGGTCAGTGCCCCATGCCTACGCCGCCATCCACGGGCAGCACGGCGCCCGTGATGTAGGAGGCCTCATCGCTGGCGAGGAAGCGCACGGCCGCGGCGATGTCCTCGGGGTGGGCTGCCGACCCGAGCGGGATCTGGGCGAGGAGCGTCTTGATCCGTTCCTCTGGCAGGACGGCCGTCATGTCGGTGGAGGTGAGGCCGGGGGCGACCACGTTGGAGGTGATGTTGCGCGAACCCAGCTCGCGGGCCAGGGACCGGGAGAAGCCGATGAGTCCGGCCTTGGCGGCCGCGTAGTTGGACTGCCCTGCCTCGCCGAGCATCGCGACGGCGGAGGAAATGAAGATCATGCGGCCCTTGCGCGCCCGCAGCATGCCGCGCGTCGCGCGCTTGGCGAGGCGGTAGGCGGCCGTCAGGTTGGTGTCGATGACCGCGGCGAAGTCTTCTTCCGGCATCCGCATCAGCAGACCATCGCGGGTGATGCCCGCGTTTGCCACCA
The DNA here is from genome assembly GCF_008642315.1 of Streptomyces venezuelae. Classification (NCBI taxonomy): domain Bacteria; kingdom Bacillati; phylum Actinomycetota; class Actinomycetes; order Kitasatosporales; family Streptomycetaceae; genus Streptomyces; species Streptomyces venezuelae. The sequence continues at coordinate 8,348,417 of NZ_CP029192.1, forward strand.
GTACTTCGACCGGACCGTGCTCGGCCTCGATGAGCTTGAAGGAGGCCTCGACCTGACCGGGGTCGGTGATGTCGCACTGCACCGGCAAGATGCCGTGTACGGAAGGCGGTTCCCCCGAGCGGTAGGTGACGGCTACCTGGTCTCCAGCCTCCGCCATCATCTTGGCTATCGCGAATCCGATGCCACGGTTGCCACCGGTGATGAAGACGCTGCGGCCCATTGGGGGGTCACCTTCCAGGTCACGTTGACGAGTCGAGGCCACCGCGACGGAGCCGGATATCGGAGTCCGTGGGGGTGGCCGGCAAGAGTTCTCTCTGTGCACGGCCTACCTTGCCCGGATTTCGCCGCGTTAGGTCGCCCTTGTCACTTCCGGTAGTGGCACATCCGGTACTGCCACTCACGGAACGGCCCTCTGTTGGGTATGTATAGGCGTTTTGTGAACGTCCGGGAGGCTGCGAAGAGTGATCCTGGAAGGTTGGTATGTACAAGGGGTGAGTTAAGGTCTGGGCTAACATTTTTACTCTTCTGACCTGATAAGGGACAAAAGGCCATGACGACATCCCTGCCGCCGATCACCCGCATGCTGCGCACCTGGCGAAAGCGCCAGGACCCGCGCGCTGTACCCGGGTTCACCGAGCGGTACGGGAAACGCAACCGCAAAGGTCTCACGCAGGCAGACATGGCCCTGCTCACCGGGATGTCGGAAGGCTGGTACCGCAAGCTGGAGACCGGAGCCCAGGAGAACTACTCCCATGACGTCCTGGACCGTGTCGCCCGCATCCTCGGCCTCAACGACGCCGAACGCGTCCACCTCTTCTACTTCGCCACCGGCCACGAGCCCGCCCCCCTGAAGCGGCCGGATGCCGGACATCTCGACCCCACCGTCACGGCACTCGTCCATCAGCAGATATGGCCCGCCTACACCTTCGGCCCCGACTGGGACATCCGCGTCTTCAACGAGCACGCCGGCCGGGACTTCCCCTGGATGAACCGCGGCGTCAACGTGATGATCTGGGCTCTTACCTACCCCGAGGCCCGTCTACAGCTCATCGAGTGGGAAGAGTCCTGGGCCAAACCGATGGCCTCCCAGCTGCGCCTGGCCGCACAGGCCAACCAGGGAAACCAGCGGCTCGCCGAAGTCGTCCGGGAGGTCAAGGAGCGCGATCCGGTGGCGAAGAAGATCCTCGAAGAGGACCACACCGCCATCACGCACCCTGACGGTGATGTGCGCCGACTGCACCTGCCCAACCGTGACGGGGTCTTCGAGGTCGAGTTCATCACCTTCGCCCGGCTGCGGAACAACACGAAGATGATGATCGTCATGCCCCCGGGCGATGCCGCCTACCGGCAGGCCAACTCGGCCATGCCCTCCACCATGGCCAGCGTCCCCGCGGGCACCCCGGGCGCGCCTGCTTCCGCGTAGACGGCTGTGGTCTGGGTGAACAGCCGCTCGGGATGAGCCCACGAACCAGCCTGCTCGGCCATGATCCGGCGCGCAGCCTCCATCAGAGGCACATCGGCCTCGGCGAGCTGCCTGGCGCTCTCCGCAACCGCAATCAGGCGGCCCTTCACCATCTCGACGTCGGCGCGTCCCATCAGTGGCCCATGGCCCGGAACGAAGGTCTCGGCCCCGGTCGCCAGAAGCCGCTCGCAGACGGCTATGCAGGCGGAGATCGACGCCGACCACACCACCATGTGCGCCCCACTGAACAGCGCGTCATCGGCGAAGACGATGCCGTCCTCTGGAATGTGCACGGCCACATCTCCAGGGCTGTGGCCCGGCCCGAGATCCAGCAGATCGACCAGCGTCTGCCCGACCTTGACCTCCAGCCGCCCGGTGAAGGTCTGGGTGGGGCCCGTGACGGTGACGCCGGAGAAGTCGAAATGCCCGAAGCACTCAGCGGCGTAGGTCGCCGTGGTGCTCTGGCCGCTCATCGCGCACAGGGCAGACAGCTGCTCAGGTCCCATCTCCTTGCAGGCGTGACGCGCGGACAGCTCCGAGGTGATGATCTCCGCGTCGGCGACGAGCTGGTTGCCCCAGGTGTGATCACCGTTGGCGTGGGAGTTCACGACGGTGGATATCTCAGTGCCCGGCAGAGTCGTGGCGACGGCACGCAGAAGGTCACGTGTGGAGTCGAGCGTGAACTGTGTATCGATCAGAAGGCCTTGACCGTCACCGGCCACCACGCCGCTGTTGCTGTAGCCCCAGCCGGGCCGGTCGTTCATCCACGCCCACGTGGTGGCGGACAGCTGCTGGAGGGCGGGGGAGGGCACTGTGGTTCATCCATTCCGTGGGACTTAGTCGGCTAAAGCCTCAAAACGCCCGTATCTTACGGACAGGTGTCCCCGGCGAGGCAAACCAGCCCAGAGGCAAAGCTGCTGCGGTCCCAGCGCAGACGGGCAGACGTAACGCCAACGAGCCTCCGCGCTTCGGAAATATCTCAGCTGGGGCCCGTTCCACAGGCCAACAGGACACCAAAAGCAGGGCAGTTGACCGCCCGAAATGGACGGTGCCTAGCGCCACTCGATGTGGATCCGCTCACTGGGATCGCGGTGCCTGCCACGCCCCACCGGCATGACGCGCACCTTGACGATCACCACGCCGACCAGCGCCCGCTGCCAGGCCCGCGGCGCCGTCTTCCACCAGGCGGCCAAGTCCTCGACGTCGTCAACGGGTACATCGATCAGCTGCTCCAGATAGCGCAGACGGCTCCGCGCCTCACGCAGGTCCTGCTTGGTCGCCTTCTCGGCAGCCTCATAGGCGGCCGGCACCAGCACCTTGCGCATCTCGCGCAGCTCCCCGAACCGCTCCGGCGACCCGTCGATGTGCTCCTTCAGGCGCCCGGCCTCCGCCCGCAGGTCGGCCAGCAGCTGAGCCACCCGCTCCCGGGCGCCTGGCCGCAGCAGCTCCGCGAGAACTTCCTCGGCCGCGGAGTCTTCGAGCCGGTCGGCGTTCATCCGAACCCGCCCGCACGAGTCCTGACCCTCCCGGGGCGCGGGGCAGCGGTAGGCCGGATCGCCGCCGCTGGTGACGCGCGTGCCCACCATGCTGTAGTCGCACCGGCCGCACTCCGACCTGCCTTCGTTCAGCAGGTAGTCGAAGGCGTCGCGGGGCTCGGCCTGCTGGCCCGCCTTCTCGGCGAACAGGGCAAGGAGCCGCTGACGCTCATCGGGCGTCAGTACCGTCTCGCCGAAGTCCTCGATGGGCTCGCCATCCTCGCCCAGTCCGGCCATGCGGGGATGGCTCAGGACGCGGGTCAGGACCTCCGGTGCCCACTCGTTGCCGAGCGCCGTGCGATATCCCTGGGCATTCATCCACCGGCACGCCTCGGCCCTGCTGTGCTGGTCGAACAGTAGGGAGGCGGCCTTGCGCAGGCCGGGGGCCTCCTGGGGGTGGAGCCCTCCGCGGCGACTCAGGTAGCCGGTCAGCCGTGCCATGCGTCTCCGTCCGATCACGAGCGGATCGCCTGCCCAATAGCGATCCCTTAGCCCAGTAATAGGTCACGATAGCTCCATTGTGTAGACAATGGGGCCACCAGGCCGACGGCACCCCGCCAGCGGAAGCGTTTGCGCACGTCACAGTGCCACAACGCCGACGATCAGTGAGGCACGTCACGACGCCCTTCGCTCTCGGGCGGCACCTCGCGGAGCTGGTCGCAGCGCCCCCCGTCCACGTCAAATGCAGCCCCATTGAACGGACGCAGCGTGATGCGACCGGGCCCTGGTGAGCCCGTGCCGCGCCTCGTCAGGACACCCCCAGGGCCTCCCACAGCGATGCAGTCGCCACCTTCTGCGTGCGTCCCAGGGGGATCAGCTTCGCCGGAAACGCATCCGCCTTGATCAAGTCATACGCCTTGTCCGCCCCGATCCCCAGGGCGCGTGCAGCTGTCACGACATTCACTACTGCCGGCAGCGATCGGACTTCCTCTACGGACATCCCGCTACACCGCTGGCGCTGCTCAGCCACAGACGAGGACAAAGGTGGTCACATCCCTCTTCCCCGCGCCACCTGGCAGGAAGCATACGACGCCCAAGGAGGCGTCACCTTCGCTACAGCAAGATCAGGGCACGTAAGGAACAACCCGCCGCAACCAGGGGGATACCCACGTGTTCGATGGCAGCACCTATAAGCGATGCAAGTGCACCGAACCCAAGCTGGATAGTGACGGTCAGCCTGTTCTCGACGCGAGTGGGGAACCCAGATTTCGCGAACTCGGCTCTGCCTGCCCCCTCCTGAACAGACGCGACCACGGCTCCTGGTACTACTACGTCAAGCCCCCCGACGGTCCAGGCGGCAAACGCCGCCGCCCGCGCAAAGGCGGCTTCCTCACACAGAAGCAGGCGAAGGAGGAAGCGCAGAAGCTGTGGGACGAAGCTCAGGGGGGCATCGACATCGACAGTAATGAGACTGTCGCCTCGTACCTCGACCGTTGGCACGCCAAGCGCGTCGACCTCAAGCGCAAGACCCGAGGCGACTACCGCGACTTCATCGACCGCGTCTTCAAGCCCGCCCTCGGCCACCTCCCCATGCGCGATCTCCGCGAGCGCCACATCCAAGAGATGTTCCAACAGATATGGGCATACAACGAGGTCAAGAAGGCCAACCGCGAAGCGGCAGAGCTAGCCAAAACCGAATGCGACGCAGCCCACTTGGCCTGGAGTCAGGCGCCCACGCCCCGGCCCTTCGAGCTGCGTCAGGCATGGCAGCAAGCCCGTACAGCTCTCAAAGAAGCCCGCGCCAAGCCTCGCCAGGACACCGGGCCCGCCTCCCAGAAGAAGTACCTCGACTGCCTCACCGCCGCTCTCAACGATGCCGTCACCGAGAAGCTCGTCACGCAAAACTGGGCCAAGCTTGTCGTCGTCCCTAAATACGAGCGCCCCCAACCGCTGGTGTGGACCGACGAGCGAGTGGCACGCTGGCGCGAGACCGGCCAGAAGCGCAGTCCAGTCATGGTCTGGACCCCAGAACAGACGGGTGAGTTCCTCGACGCAGCCGTCGATCATCCCATGTACATCATGTGGCACCTCATGGTGTACCGGGCGCCACGTCGAGGTGAGGCAACCGGCCTGCCCTGGACAGAACTCGACCTCGCCAAAGGGGTGGCCTACGTCTCCGGCCAGCTCGTCACCGATTCCAACTACAACGTATGGAAGGACACCCCCAAGAGCCGCAGCGGCCGCCGCACGGTCGCTCTCGACCACGCCACTCTGGCCCTGCTCACGGCCTGGCGCGACGTACAGAAGGCTCAGCGCGCTGAGTGGGAGAGGAAGCACCGCGAAGACCCTCGGAGCCACGGACCGTACGTCGATTCCGGCTACGTCTTCACCCGACCCGATGGACGCCCCCACCACCCCGCCAACGTCTCCCAGGCCTTCAACAGGTTCGTCCAGCGCATTGGTCTGCCACCGATCCGCCTCCACGACCTGCGCCACTGCGCAGCCTCACTTAGCCTGGCTGCCGGCCTCTCCATGAAGGCCATCCAAGCCCTGCTCGGGCATAGCAGCTACCAACTGACGGCTGACACCTACACCAGCCTGTTGCCTCAGTTCGAGCATGCCGCCGCCAACGCCCCGCTTGAACTCGTGCCACGCCGCAACGGAGTGGAGAAGCCCGAAGGTGAACAGACCTCCGCATCAGAGATAGACCACGAGCAGGCCGCGGCTTCGGTTCCTCCCGGAGCAGAAGCACAGGATGAGGCAGTCGCCTCCGCCGCAAACCCAGAAGAACGACACCTGCACGTAGTACGTATCCACCGCGGAGACCAGGCGCAAAACGCCGCTTGAGCGCGCTGTCCCCCGCACGTCCCCCGGCCACGATCAAGAGCCCCCGAAGCAATCAACGGGGGCTCTTTTCTGCCCTGTTTTGCCTGATCAGATGGGGTTACCCCCGCAGTTGTCGAACTTGCGACCGCCTCTTCATCGACGAGGGCTTCGGCAGCCTCGACGACCAGACCCTCGACGAGGTCCTCGACGTCCTCGACTCCCTGCGCGAACGCGACCGCAGCGTCGGCATCGTCAGCCACGTCGCCGACCTGCGACGGCGCGTGCACGCGCAGCTGGAGGTGGTGAAGGGACGGGCCGGTTCGGCGGTGCGCCGACGGGGCGGGGCGTGAGGAGGTCCGGCAGCCCGGAACCCCCTGCTGCGCAGGGGAGTTGATGTGGCAAGCTGTCGCGAGCCGGGCGCGGGACAGGGGCCGTGACGGTCGTCGGAAGGGGCGAAGTGTGAGACAGGACGGCGGCTTCCTCGCCGAGGAGATCGACACCAGCAGGCCGCATCCGGCCCGGATCTACGACTACCTGCTGGGCGGCAAGGACAACTACGAGGTCGACCGCCGCGCCGGGGACGCACTCGCCGCCGCCGCGCCCGAGGTGCGGCTGGGCGTGCGGGCCAACCGCGACTTCATGCGCCGCGCCGTCCGCCACGTCGTCGGCGAGGGGGTCCGGCAGATCCTCGACATCGGCACCGGCCTTCCCACCTCTCCGAACGTGCACGAGACGGCCGACGAACTGGCGCCGGACGTGCGCGTCGCCTACGTGGACAACGACCCGATCGTGAACACGCACGCCGAAGCGCTGCTCGGCGGCTCCGGCGCCACCGGCACCGTCCTCGCCGACCTGTGCGACCCACGGGCGATCATCGACCACCCCGACGTCCGCCGGATCATCGACTTCGACCGGCCGGTCGCCCTGCTCCTCGTGGCCATCGTCCACTTCCTCACCGACGCGGACGAGCCCGAGCGGATCGTCGCCACCCTGCGCGACGCGCTGCCGGCCGGAAGCTACCTGGTCCTCTCGCACGCCACGAGCGACTTCGCCGACCGCCGCGACGCCGAGGCCGTCTACAACCAGGCCACCGCCAGCCTGAACCTCCGGTCCAAGCCCGAGGTCATGAGGTTCTTCGACGGCTTCGAGCTGGTCGAACCCGGCCTGGCCCAGGTGCCGTTCTGGCGTCCGGACGCTCCGTCGCCCGTCGGCTCCGAGGCGATCGGGATCTACGGCGGGGTGGCGCGCAAGGCCGGCTGAGGCGACCCTGCGGTCAGCGGCCCAGGGGTCGGCGCGGCAGGGGAGAGGAGTAGACGACGCTCGTCGTCACGGCACCCAGCGCGCCGATCCTGCCCGACACCTCTTCGAGGTGCTGCATCGAGCGTGCGGCGACCTTGATGACGAAGCAGTCGTCGCCCGTCACGTGGTGCGCCTCCAGGATCTCGGGGGTCGCGTCGACCAGGTCGTGGAACGGCTTGTAGTTGCCGTTCGGATAGCGCAGGCGCACGAACGCGAGGATGGGGAGACCGAGCCGCTCCGGGTCGACCACGGCCGCGTACCCCTGTATGACGCCGGCCTCCTCGAGGCGCCGCACCCGCTCCGTGACGGCGCTCGCCGACATCGAGACGGCGCGCGCCAGCTCCGCGTAGCTGGCGCGGCCCTCCCGCTGGAGGACATCGAGGATGCGCCAGTCGGTGGCGTCCGTGGAATAACCGGTCATGGCCGAGAGGTAACAGGGAAATCCCCGGCCGATCAAGAGGCGGCCGGGGATTTGTGCCACTCGTCCGCAAAGGCGAGCGAGAGCGAGCAGAAACGGGTGCGGACGAGTGGCCGGGCTCAGACGCCCGCGATGCTCTGGATCCAGGAGCGGTACGCCGTCACGTTCGTGTACGCGGTCGTGGTCTGGCGGTCACTGGTGGAGGCGACGCCGACCTGTGCGCCGTTGGCCATCATCGGGCCGCCCGAGTCGCCGCCCGCGGTGATGCCGTTGCCGCGCCGGGCGCAGATGGCCTGGCCCTGGTAGGCGTCGCGGCAGCCGCCGGTCACGACGACGTCGGCGACCTTGAGGAGCCGGGACTGACAGTTGATCTCCTGGCCGCACTGGGACGTCGCGCCCCAGCCGTACACCTGGACGGTCTGGCCCACGGACACCGAGCCGGGGGAGCCGAGGCGCGCGTAGGTGCCGGGGACGGAGCGGTCCAGCCTGACGAGGGACAGGTCGGACGACGGGTGGCTGGTGACGCTGATGCCGTTGGCCGTGGTGCCGCCGGACGTCTGGTCGAGGCTGCCGATGCGGAACGACAGGCCGCCGCCGCTGACGCAGTGCTTCGCGGTGAGGATCCAGGTGGGGGCGATGATCGTCGCGCTGCAGGTCTGCCGGCCGTTGGAGAAGAGCCTGGCCGCCCAGGGGGCGTTGCTGGCGTAGCCGCCGCCGATGATCGGCTGGGGGCCATTGGCCGAAGCCACGGCGGGCGTTTCCGCGCGCGTCGCGCTCTGGGCCGCCGCGGTGGGCGCGAGCCCCAGGACGGCGAGGGCGGTGGCCGCGAGCGCGGGGACGAGTCTGGATATTCGCACGTTCGTCTCCATTGTGTGGGGATGAAGCTGTGTGGCGATGAAGCGTCCTTGTTGAGGACGGGACCGCATAGGTATGCAGTCACTGCGCACGCCGAGAAGGCGGGTATCTCCTGGCGCGTGCATGCCATATCTGGCGGGAGAGAATCTGGCAGAGGAGCTGTGGGCGGCGCAAGGGGTCGGTGAAGGCTTCCGTGGCGACAGTGCGGCTGTGGTTGGGCTTGCGGATCAGTGCATGTTCAAAACAATTCCTGGTCCGGACCATTGTCGACGGACCTGACGTGCTCCTGGCAACGCGCTTTCGCGACAACCCTGTTGGGCCCAAGGGGAGGAGGGGCCACAGGGGAATGGGGTCGTAGAACGCCGAACTACCGATGATTCGCCGGTCGGCCCATACGGACGCCGGGAATCACCGCTTCAGAGTTCCGTGCGCCACCCGTAGATTTTTCGCCATGAACAACACGAACGCGCAGCTCAGCGCCCCCGCCTCAGGTCACACTCCCGCTACCGCCCGGAACCCGGTGCTGCGGGTTCCGCCGGCGTCGCCGGCCGCCGCGGCCGCATACTTCGGCGCCAGTCTGGCCTTCCACGCCGACGTGTCCGACGTGGCCTCCGCGCTCGCCGGGGACGGGGACCCCGGCTTCGTGGTGATCGACACCCGTTCCACCGCCTCGTGGGACCAGGGCCACGTCCCCGGGGCCGTCCACCTGCCGACCGCCTTGATCCCCGAGCAGGCGGAGGCGCTCCTCGACCGGGCGGTGCCGGTCGTCACCTACTGCTGGGGACCCGGCTGCAACGGCGCGACCCGCGCCGCCCTCGCCCTCGCCCAACTGGGCTTCCAGGTCAAGGAGATGCTCGGCGGATTCGAGTACTGGGCCCGCGAAGGGTTCGAGTTCGAGACGTGGGAGGGCCGTGAGCGGCGCGACGCCGACCCGCTCACGGCCCCGACCGACGCCGGGGACTGCGGCTGCTGATCTCCCGACGTCCTGACGTCGTCAGAGCGCGGAGAGCTCCTCCACCAGGTCGTCCAGACCCAGGGAACCCTGCGACAGGGCGGCCATGTGCCACGCCTTGGCGTCGAACGCGGCACCGTGCCGGGTCCGCGCGTTCTCCCGGCCGAGCAACCAGGCGCGCTCGCCCAGCTTGTACCCGATGGCCTGACCGGGGATGGTCAGATAGCGGGTCATCTCGCTGGCCACGTACTCCGTGGGACGGCTGCAGTGCGCGTCGTAGAACTCCTGGGCGAGGTCCGGCGTCCAGCGCTCGCCCGGGTGGAAGGGGGAGTCCGCGGGGATCTCCAGCTCCAGGTGCATGCCGATGTCGACGATGACCCGCAGCGCGCGCATCATCTGCGCGTCGAGATAGCCGAGCCTGCGCTCGGGGTCGGTCAGGAAGCCGAGCTCGTCCATCAGCCGCTCCGCGTACAGCGCCCAGCCCTCGGCGTTGGCGCTGACGATGCCGACGGTCGCCTGGTATCGGGAGAGGTTCTCCGCCACGTGCGCCCACTGGGCGAGCTGGAGGTGATGGCCCGGCACGCCCTCGTGGTACCAGGTGGAGACGAGGTCGTAGACGGGGAAGCGGGTGTCGCCCATCGTCGGCAGCCACGTGCGGCCGGGCCGGGAGAAGTCCTCGGACGGGCCCGTGTAGTAGGGGGCCGCGGCGCCGCCCGGCGGTGCGATGTGGGACTCCACCTTCCGTACCCGCTCGGCGAGTTCGAAGTGCGTGCCGTCCAGCGCGTCGATCGCCTCGTCCATCAGCTCCTGCAGCCAGAGCCGGACCTCCTCCACGCCCTCGATGTGCGTCCCGTGCTCGTCGAGGTGGGCGAGGGCCACCCACGGCGTGGCCGCGCCCGGCAGGATCTTCTCCGCCTCGGTCCTCATCTCCGCGAACAGCCGGTGGAACTCCGACCAGCCGTACGCGTACGCCTCGTCCAGGTCCAGGTCGGTGCCGTTGCACTCGCGGGACAGCCGGGCGTAGCGCTCGCGGCCCACGATGTCCGGGGCGCCCTCGATCGCCGGGGCGTAGACGTCACGCATCCAGTCGCGCAGCGCCACGACCGAGGCGGTGGCGGCCCGCGCGGCGCTGTCCAGGTCGGCCCGCAGGGCGTCCGGACCCGCCGCCGCGAAGTCGTCGAACCAGCCGCGCCCGCTCGGGTGGTCGCCGGTCTCGCCCGCCCACTCGGTGAGCTGCCCGATGAAGGTGGCGGTCGGGCGCGGCGGCCCGAACAGCTTGCGCTCCAGGCCGAGTTCGAGGGACGCCCGATACCCTTCGAGCGCCGCCGGCACGGCACGCAGCCGCTCGGCGATCGCCGCCCAGTCCTGCCGCGTCTCCATGGGAGAGACGGTGAAGATCTCCCGCACCTGATGCGGCATCGTGTGCAGGTTGCCGACCGCGCGCAGCCCTTCGTCGGCCTCGTGGACGGCCAGCTGCGCGGTCAGCCGCTCCCGCAGGAGCCGCCCGCAGCGGCGCTCGGCCTCGCTGTCCGCGCCGGGCCTGCGCTCCGCCTCGTCCAGCCGCGCCAGGGTCGTGCGCGCCAGCCGGGCGAGGGCCTCCTGGCCCTCGGGCGAGGTGTCGGGGAGCCTGCTGTTGCTCTCCTCGACACCGAGGTAGGTGCCCGTGATGGGGTCGAGGGCGATCAGTTCGTCGACGTAGGCGTCGGCGACGGCGCGGGGCAGGGGGCCGGTGTTCGTATGCGGGTTCTCGGTGGCTGACATGCGGACATCGTCGTACAGAGAAGCGGTTCGCGTCACCATGATTCACCCGGCGGATCCTGCGAGATGTCGGGCGGGGCGTCGGGCGGCAGCAGCGGACCGCACGCCCACTGCTGGAAGATCAACCGGGTCTCCACGCGTGCCACTTCACGCCGCGCGGTGAACTCGTCGAGGACGAGCCGCTGCAGATCCGCGGGCCCGGCCACCGCCACGTGCACCAGGAAGTCCTCCGGGCCCGTGAGGTGGAACAGGGACAGCGACTCCGGCAGCGCCCGAACGCGCTCCACGAACGGCCCGACGAGATCCCGCCGGTGCGGCCGGACCTGCACGGAGAGGAGCGCTTCGACCCCGCGGCCGAGCTTCGCCGGGTCCAGGCGCAGCTGATGTCCGAGAATGACCCCCGAGCGCCGCAGCCGCGTCACGCGGTCGAGACACGTGGACGGCGCGACACCGACCTGCGCCGCCAGGTCTCGGTAGGTGGTCCGGGCATCGTTCTGCAGCACGCGCAGTATGTGGAGATCCACCGGGTCCAGTGCGACGGAATCGGCCATCGGCCGAACGTAGCACGGGGTGTCTCCCCTTGCCCCCGTGCGATGTTCAGCCTGTGCGGCATGGAAGCGAACACCGGGACAGCACCGCACACACCCTCCGCGGACAGCGCCTCGCCGTCACGCGCCCTGGCCACCGAAGCCGTGCACGCGGGACGGGACGATCTGGCCGAAATGGGCCTGCACGTCCCGCCGATCGACCTCTCCACGACCTACCCCTCCCGCGACAGCCGGGGCGAGGCCGCCCGCATCGACGCGTTCGCCGCCGAAGGGGTCCTCGACGGCGGGCCGCCGGTCTACGCACGCCTCGGCAATCCGACCGTCGCCCGCTTCGAGACGGCACTCGCCCGCCTCGAAGGCACCGAGAGCGCGGTCGCGTTCGCGAGCGGCATGGCGGCGCTGACCGCGGTGCTTCTCGTACGAGGATCCGCGCGCCTGCGCCACGTCGTGGCCGTCCGGCCGCTGTACGGCTGCAGCGACCACCTGCTCTCCGCGGGGCTCGTCGGCACCGAGGTGACCTGGGTGGACCCCGAGGACATCGCCGATGCCATCCGGCCCGACACCGGCCTGGTCATGGTCGAGTCGCCCGCCAACCCCACGCTCGCCGAACTCGACCTGGCCGAGGTCGCCCGCGCCTGCGGCACCGTGCCGCTGCTCGCCGACAACACCTTCGCGACGCCCGTGCTGCAACGGCCCGCGGAGAGCGGCGCCCGACTGGTGCTGCACAGCGCCACCAAGTACCTGGGCGGGCACGGCGACGTCCTCGGCGGCGTCGTGGCGTGCGACGAGGAGCTCGCCCGAGGGCTGCGCCAGGTCCGGTTCGCCACGGGCGGGGTGCTGCATCCGCTCGCCGGATACCTGCTGCTGCGCGGCCTGTCCACGCTCCCCGTCCGGGTGCGCGCGGCCTCCGCGAACGCGGCGGAGCTGGCGCGCCGCCTCGCGGCCGACCCGCGCGTCGAGCGCGTCCACTACCCGCGGATGGGCGGCGCCATGGTCGCCTTCGAGGTGCGCGGCGACCCGCACGGGGTGATCGCGGGCGTACGGCTGATCACCCCGGCGGTCAGCCTCGGCAGCGTCGACTCGCTCATCCAGCACCCGGCCTCCATCAGCCACCGCGTGGTGGACGTCGAGGACCGGCGCTCGGCCGGCGTCAGCGACCGGCTGCTGCGCATGTCGTGCGGTCTCGAGGACGTCGACGACCTCTGGCACGACCTGGACCGGGCGCTCGGCCCCGTGCCGGTCACCATCCCCGCCCCGGTGGCCACAGGGACCGTGGGCGCCGCGGCCGCCGAAGGGCTCAGGGGCGCCGTGCGTGGTCGTACGGGAGCCGCGAACTGACCGGTGTCGCGTCGAGGCGGGCCGTGATCACCAGCGTGCCCTCCTCGATCTGGTAGTCGAGCGGCAGGCCGAGCCCACGCATCGCGGCCACCATGCCGGTGTTGGACGCCTGTGTCACCGCGTACACGCTCTCGCAGCCCGCCTCGACCGCCATCGCCACCAGGCGGCCGAGCAGCTGGCCGCCGATGCCGCGGCGCTGCCACTCGTCCTCGACGAGCAGCGCGACCTCGGTCTCGTCGCCGTCCCACAGGAGATGGCCGATGCCGACGATCCGCCCGGACGCGGTGCGCACCGCGAGGGTGCGGCCGAACCGGGGGCTGAGGAGGTGGTTGAGGTAGCGGTCGGCGTCGTGCACCGGGCCGTGGTAGCGCTTGTCGAGGGTGCCCGGTGAGCACCGCTCGTGCATGGCCTTGGCGGCTTCGATGTCGGAGGTGTCGGCCCGCCGCACGGTGATGGAGTTGCCCTCGGGGAGCGTCAGGACGTCCTGGCTGCGCGGGATGCGCGGGCCGAGCCGCGTGTCGAGCTCGACGAGGGCCCGCGCGCGGGCGAACTCCGTGGGAGTGAACGGCAGGTAGGGGCGCTCCACGGTGATGACCTCGCCGTCGGGGCCCTTCAGCCTGAGCACCGTGCCGTCGAGTACGCCGTCGACCGGGACCGACTCCGAACGGGCGGGGTCGTCTTTGCGGGTCCCCGTGCGCGCGGCGGCGGGCAGGGAGCGGATGGTGCAGCGGCCCAGGAGGTGGCGCAGAGCCAGGGGGAGTTCGGCCGCGTCGAGCGCGGTGCGGGTGGCGAGCCCGAGGATGCGGGTGGGGGCGTCGACCAGATCGTGGGCGTCGGCGCGCTCGATCCAGGTGCCCTCGCCGCCCGCCCGCGCGATCGACCGGGTGATCTCGGCACCGGCGAGGTCCGTGGGAGCGCGCAGCAGGAACTCGTCGACGGTGCCCTCGGCCAGCGGATGGGCCTGGAGGCTGAGGATGTCGACGCGGCGCTCGGCGAGGGTCACGCACAGGGCGGCCAGGGAGCCCGGCTCGTCCCGGACGGTCGTGCGCATCCGCCACAGGGTGGTCGTGCCGGGGAGCGTCGAGGGCGCATCGGCCTCGGCGGTGCTCGCGGGAGTGGTCCCGGAGGCGTGGGTGGTGGTCGTGGCGCGCCCGGCCTGCTCCGCCTCGGCGGGCGGCCGGGCGGCGGTATCGTGCGCCGGCGGGGCGTGGCCGTGGCGCCTGGCCCACCAGATGTGGAAACCGGCCGTGGCGAGCAGCACCACGGCCGAGACGACCAGCAGGGCGGGACCGTCGGGTCCGTGCCCCACCATGTTCGCGACGGCGTCGGCCACCGCCACTGCGGTGAACAGCGCCGCCAGCTCGACCACGTCGCGCCGCCAGTGATGAACCGGGCGTCCGTGCTTGGTCCGTGTCACGTCAGGCATGTCAGCTCTCATACGTTCACTGTGCTGGACCGGTGTTTCGTGATCACGAACGCCCTGTGACTGATGGGTAAAGAGGTCATCTGCCCCTTTGGCGGCGATTCCGTCGGCGCGGGTCAGCGGCCGCCGCTCACTGCCCCACCCGGCCCGGCCGCAGCACCTTGGTGAACAGCACGCCGCCGCCCTCCTGGCGCAGCCGCACCGTCAACTCCCCGCTGCCGCCGTCGATGTCGACCTCGCCGAAGTACTGCGGCGTCTCGGCCGGTGACGTGTTGGCGCGGCTCGGCGCCTTGATGAACTTCTGCTCGGGGCCGAACGTCCCGTCGAGCTTCGTCGCGGGGAAGCCGCCCGCCGCCAGCGGCCCGGACACGAACTCCCAGAACGGCGCGAAGTCCTTGAACGCCGCGCGCGAGGGGTCGTAGTGCTGCGCGGAAGTGTAGTGCACGTCGGCGGTCAGCCACACCGTGCCGGTGATCTTGCGGTGCTTGATGTGCCGCAGCAGTTCGGCGATCTGCAGCTCGCGGCCCAGCGGCGCGCCGGGGTCGCCCTGCGCCACGGCCTCGAAGTTCTCCCTGCCGTCCGCCACGACGATGCCCAGCGGCATGTCGGAGGCGATGACCTTCCACACGGCCCGCGAGCGGGACAGCTCGCGCTTGAGCCAGGCCAGCTGCCGGGCGCCGAGGATGCCGGTGGCGTCGTCGGGCTGCCTGTTGGGCGAGTTGGCGTTGCGGTAGGAGCGCATGTCGAGGACGAACACGTCCAGGAGCGGGCCGTGCCGCAGCACGCGGTGGACGCGGCCGTCCTCGTCGCCCGGCGGCAGCGTGGAGACGGGGAAGTACTCGCTGAACGCGCGCAGCGAGCGGCCCGCGAGGACGTCCACGTTCTTCTCCGTGTACCGGGCGTCGTCCAGGATCTGCCCCGGGTACCAGTTGTTGCGCACCTCGTGGTCGTCCCACTGGACGATCGACGGCACCTGGGCGTTGAACCGCCGCAGGTTGTCGTCGAGCAGGTTGTAGCGGAACGCGCCGCGGAACTCCGCCAGGGACTCGGCGACCTTGGACTTCTCCTCCGTCGTGACGTTCCGCCACACGGTGCCGTCGGGCAGCGTGACGCTCGGCAGGATGGGGCCGTCGGCGTAGATGTTGTCACCGCTGCACAGGAAGAAGTCCGGGTCGCGCCGGCGCATCTCCTCGAAGATGCGGTAGCCGCCCCGGTCGGGGTTGATGCCCCAGCCCTGGCCCGCGATGTCACCCGACCACAGGAAGCGCACGTCCTGCTTGCGGGCCTTCGGCGTCGTGCGGAACGTGCCGGTGACCGGTCTGCCCGTGCGGCGCGGATCGTCGGGGTCGGCGAGCAGCACCCGGTAGTGGATCTGCTCGCCCGCGGGCAGCCCGTGCAGCCTGGTCGTCCCCGTGAAGTCCGTGTCCGGGCCGAGGAGCGGGCCGCGCCACCGCTGCGGATCGCGGAACGACTCGGTGGCGGACGTCTCCACGATCATCCGGGCGGGCCGGTCGGAGCGTACCCAGACGAGCCCCGAGTGCGCCGTCACGTCTCCGGCCTGTACGCCCCATCCGGCCTTCGGACGACCCGACAGGGCGAGCGACGGCGCGGCCCCGGCCAGTGCGGGCACGGTGAGCGCCGCCGGTACGGCGAGCGATCCGCGCAGCACGCTGCGGCGGCGGGGGGACGGGCTCGGCTGACGTTGCGACATGAATGCGCCTCCAGTTGACGGGTGCGACCAGTGTGCGGGCGCGCGGTCGGCACCGCGCCACAGCGCCCACACGAAGCCCAAGTGAACAACTCCCCACAGGCCGGGGGGAACCGCCGCGCGGCGACTGCATAAGCTCGGCGTCGACGGCGCGCCGCCGGGCGCGTCGCTGTCGAGGGGGAGTCACGTGCCGTTCACCGGTCAGAGTCACATCCGCATCGCCCGCCCGTCCCGCGATCTCGCGGCAGCCGAGCGGTTCTGGGTGGACGGCCTGGGACTGGGCGTCCTGTACCGGGCGGAGGGCGGCCGGGCTCCCGGCAAGCACGACCTCCTCATGGTGGGCAGGCCGGACGCCTCGTGGCACCTCGAACTCGTCCACGAGGCGTCCGCGCCGGTCCTGCCGCGCCCCACCGAGGAGGACCTGCTCGTCGTCTATCTCGACGACGAGGTGCCCGAGGAGCTGGTGGCACGGCTGGAGGCGCACGGCGGCAAGCGGGTCCAGTCGCCGAACCCGTACTGGAACGAATGGGGCGTCACGGTCGAGGACCCCGACGGGTACCGGCTGGTGCTCTCCACGCGCGCGTGGTCCAACGCCTGATCCGCGGCCCGGCGACGGGCGCCGGTCAGCGGCAGGTGTCGAGGATGACGCGGGCGACGCGCGCGGGGTCGTCGTTCATCGGCACATGGCCGCAGCCGGGGAGCCGGACCAGCCGTGCGCCGGGAATGGTGTGCTTCGCGCGTATCCCCTGGCGGCGCAGGAGCAGACGGTCCTTCGTGCCCCAGGCCACGGTCACAGGGAGGCCCGTCACGTCATCCTGGAAGAGGACGTCGCGTCCGGCCAGCAGCGTCGCCTCGAACCCGGTGGCTTCGCGCAGCGCGAGCGTCTCGGCGACGACTGCCTCGGGGGAGCGGCGCCAAGGGCGGGCGTAGATGGTGCTCGTGAGCGCCGTGCGCCCCGCCGCGCTCGCGGACAGCCGCTCGATCGCGGGACGCGGCAGCAGACGCGCGCCCCGCCGCATCGCGAGGAGCGTGCCGAACGCGTAGCGGCGTTCCGCGGCCGTCCAGAAGCCGGCCGGGGAGAGCGCGGTGACGGAGCGGACCAGCTTCTCGCGGCCCATTTCGAGGGCGAGCAGTCCGCCCAGGGAGTTGCCCGCCACGTGCGGCCGCTCGATCTGCAGCGTCTCGCAGAACGCGCCGAGCGCGGGGACGACCGCGGGCAGCCCGTACGCCATTTCCTCGGGCAGCGCGGGGGAGCGCCCGAAGCCCGGCAGGTCCACCGCGATCACGTCGTGCTCGGCGGCCAGGATCTCGAACACCGGGTCCCAGGCCTGCCGGTGGTGGCCGATGCCGTGCAGCAGGAGCAACGGCTCGCCTGTGCCCGCCCGTTCGTAGGAGATCGTCACGGTGTGCGGGCCGCCGGGCGACGTGACGCTGAAGGAGACCTCTGCGGCCATGACTGCTCCTGTCCCCGCCGCCGGACGACGGATTCCCGATGTGTTAGACGCGCTGTCAGCAACAATTACCGTTCAGTAGGGCCCAGTTCAAGAGGGCGGCCCGAGTCGCTTCGAGCGCGGGGTCGCCGCGACGCCGAATGTGCCGCGTGCCGCAGCCAAAGTGCCTGGACAGACGCTGCTCGGTGGGCTGGGATAGGAGCGTGGCCACCGACACCATGACCGACGTCTTCGAAGAGCACCGACCCGTCCTGATGGGCGTCGCCTACCGCATGCTCGGCCGGGTGGCCGACGCGGAGGACGTCGTCCAGGAGGCCTGGTTGCGCTGGTCGGAGTCCGACCGCGACCAGGTGCGCGAACCGCGCGCCTTCCTGGTGCGTGTCACCACACGGCTCGCCATCGACCGCCTGCGCCATCTGCAGTCCCGGCGCGAGGCGTACGTCGGTCCGTGGCTCCCCGAGCCCTACGTCACCGACCTCGGGTCGTCCGTGCCCGACACCGCGGAGCGGGCCGTGCTCGCCGAGTCCGTATCCCTCGCGGTCCTCGTGGTCCTCGAATCCCTCTCGCCCCTGGAGCGGGCGGTGTTCGTGCTCCGCGAGGCGTTCGGATTCCCGTTCGCCGAGATCGCGGTCACGCTCGACCGCACCGAGGCCGCCGTGCGCCAGCTCGCGGGCAGGGCCCGCAAGCACGTCCACGAGGGCCGCCCCCGCTACAAGGTGGACCCCGCGCAGCGCCGCGACCTGACCGAGCGCTTCCTCGCCGCGGCCACCGAGGGCGACCTGGAGGGGCTCATGTCCCTCCTCGCGCCGGACGTCCGGTTGGTCGGCGACAGCGGCGGCAAGTCGAAGGCGCCGGTGCGCATCCTGGAGACCGCGGACAAGGTGGGCCGCTTCCTGCACGGCGCCGTCGGCAAGTCGGTCCGGGAGGCGGGGGGCCGCCTGGAGGTCCGCTTCATCGAGGTGAACGGCGCGGACTGCCTCTTCGTCCTCTACGACGGCATGCCCGACAGCATCTTCCAGCTGGACGTCGTAGACGGCCTCATTCAGGACGTCTACATCGTCCGCAATCCGGACAAGCTCGTGTCGCTCATCCCGTAGCCTTCCGCCTCCGCGTCACAGTCGGCGGCGCATCGCCCCAGTTCAGAGCCCCCGTCCCGGCGGACGGGGGCTCTGTCGTGCGCTCTTTGCCGGCCGTTCATGAACGGCTGGCCGATTACGCCTGCTTGGCCCCGCGCGAACACCGCATGAATGCTCTGTGGCATCGTCCCTGTGCAGGCAGTAACGGATCGAGGATTGGTCTTGACCAAGGGTGGGTGCGGGCCTATGGTCGCAGGGATAGTGCAGGAACCTTTAATAAACAAGGGCGCTAAAACGCCGCCGGTCACGGCGATTGCGGAGGACAGGGTGGGGACCACGCAGCTCGAAACGGTGCCGGAGCCGAAGTACTGGCATCTGAAGACCGTGCTCAGTGAGGCGCTCGACTCCGAGTTCTCCGTCGGGGAGATCCTGCCGAACGAGCGCGATCTGGCGGCCCGCTTCGGCGTCGCCCGCGCCACCCTCCGGCAGGCTCTCGAACAGCTCGAACTCGAAGGCAGGCTCCAGCGCCGCCGCGGAGTGGGCACCACGGTCGCTCCGCCGCGGATGGGCGTGGCCGTCGGATCCGCGCAGGGCTCGTGGCCGGGCGCGGTCGGCGACGCCTGGCAGCTCGCGGACTGCGCCCCGGCGGTCCCGCCGGCGGACGTCGCCCGGATGCTGGGGACCATCGCGGACGAGCAGGTGCACGTGGTGCGCCGCACCCGTGTCTCGAACGGCCAGCCCGTGGCCGCCGAGCTGCTGTACGTGCCCACGTCCTCGGTAGCCGAGCTGACCGGCATGGACGAGCCGTCAGGTGCGGCACGCGCGCGTGTGGTCCTGCGTGAGCTGTCCCGGCTCGGCCTCGAAGGACAGGACCGCGCCGTCGAACTCGGCTCGGCACGCGCGGACGACGCCAAGGCCCTGGACCGCCTGCCCGGCGCACCGGTGCTCGTCGTGACGACCCGCTTCCTCGCCGAGGGACGCACGGCGGCGGTCTCCGTGGCCACCTACCGCGCCGACACCTGCCGCCTCACGTTCGGGGACTCCGGCGGCGTGGAGATCCACCACGACGCCGAGCGCCGCGCTTCCTGACGCTGCCCCGCCCGCGCGGTCCGCGTCGATCGCGTCGCCGGCGTCTTCGCCTCATCGAGGGGACCGTCTCACCGTCGTGCGGTGACGGTCCCCTCGACGGCGAACAGCTGCTCCTCGACGTGGTCGAGCGCCAGCCGCAGCGCCCCGGTCGACACCACCGCCTCGCCCAGCAACGACAGCGCCACCCGGGGCGGCCGCAGGCAGTAGCGCTCCAGCTCCCGGTGCAGCGGCTCCAGCACACCATCGAGCCCCGCCGCCCAGCCGCCCACGACGACCAGCTCCGGATCGAGGGCGAGGACCAGGGCGGCCACGTCGTGCACGAGCCGCTGGATGAATCGCTCCACGGCGGCCCGCGCCCGCTCGTCGCCCTCGCGCGCGTGCGCGAAGACGTCGGCGACGGCCTGCTCGTCCAAGGGGTGCAGCGGCTCGTCCGTCGTCGAGAGCAGCGTTTCCGGAGTGACCTCGCGGCCCAGCAGGTGCAGCGCGCCGATCTCGCCCGCCGCGCCGCCGTACCCCCGGTGGAGCCGCCCGCCGATCAGCGATCCCGCCCCCGGGCTCAGCCCCGCGAGGACGAACACCACGTCGTCCGTGTCGGTCGCCGCACCCTTCCAGTGCTCGGCCACGGCCGCGGCGTTGGCGTCGTTCTCGACGAGGACCGGGCACTTGAACGACCGGCGCAGCCGCTCGCCCAGCTGCAGCCCCGTCCACTCGGGCAGCGCCGTGCTCAGCCGCACCGTGCCGTCCGCGTCCAGGATGCCTGGACTGCCCACTCCGACGGCCCGCAGCGAACTGCGGGCGATCCCGGCGCGGCGCAGCAGATCGGCGACCGCCGTCCGCAGACGTTCGAGCCGGTCGTCCGCCGAGGCCTCCGCGGAGACGGCCTTCGACGCCGCCCCGAGGATCTTGCCGTCCAGGTCCGAGAGCACGGCGGCCACCCGGTGGGGGCCGATCTCCAGCCCGAGCAGATGTCCCGCCTCCGCCCGGAACCGGAACTTCCGTGCAGGCCGGCCCTGGCGCCGCGCGCCGCCGTCCTCGGCCGCCGACTCCACCACGAGCCCGGCCTCGATGAGCCCTTCGACGACCCCCTCGACGGTGGGCCGGGAGAGCCCGGTCACGCGGGTGATCTCCGTGAGCGTCGCCAAGTCCGCGGCGCGCAGCGCGTGCAGCACCACCGCGGAGTTGATACGCCGCAACAGAGAGGGGTCCCCGCCGCTCAGCTGCCCCAACGTCCGTCCTCCCTGCTCGTGCGCGTGATGGCCGGATCGTACTCGCAGGACGGTACGGCGGCGAGGGCCGGGCCCGCCTGCACCGCACACACGGCCGTCACCCCGGTGCGACGAAACCGGATTCGTACGCGGCGATGACCGCCTGCGTCCGGTCCCGCGCCCCGAGCTTCGCGAGGACGGCACTGACATGCGACTTGACCGTCTCCGTGCCGACGACGAGGCGGGTGGCGATCTCCGCGTTCGACAGACCGCGCGCCATCAGCCGCAGCACCTCCGCCTCGCGCTCCGTCAGCGCGGCCTTCTCCAGGGCGTCCCGGGCCTGCGGATTGCCGCGCTCCGCCCCGTACTCGCCGGCCAGCTGCCGGACCGCCGCGGGGAACAGCAGCGACTCGCCCTCGGCGACGAGCCGCACCGCGTGCACGATCTCCGCGGGCCTGGCGCGCTTCAGCAGGAACCCGTCGGCGCCCGCGCGCAGCGCCTCGTACACGTACTCGTCGTTCTCGAAGGTCGTCACCACCAGGATCTTCGGGGGATCCTGCACGGTACGCAGCACCGCGCGGGTCGCCTCGATGCCGTCGAGCAGCGGCATGCGGACGTCCATCGCGACCACGTCGGGGCGCAGCTCGCGGACGAGGGGGATCACCGCCGCGCCGTCCGCCGCCTCGCCCACCACGCGGATGTCCGGCTGCGCCTCCAGGACGGCACGCAGGCCCGCGCGTACGAGGGGTTCGTCGTCGACGAGGAGCACTGTGACCGGCATTCGGTCAGCGTAGATCATTTCAGCGGAAGTTCGACGTGCACCTGCCACTCGCCGTCGTGCGGTCCCGTGGTGGCCCGGCCGCCGAGCAGAGTGGCGCGTTCCCGGATGCCGCGGAGTCCGCTGCCGCCGCGCCCCGTCGAACCGGTGGCATGCGGCAGCGCGTTGCGCACGTTCATCACCAGGCGGGCGTCGTCCACGGCGATGCGCAGGCGCACCGGCACGGGGCCGGAATGGCGCAGGGCGTTGGTCAGCGCCTCCTGGAGCATGCGGTAGCCCTCGCGGGAGACGGGTCCCGGCAGCCGCTCCACCGGACCCGTCACCTCGACGTCGACCTTCGCGCCCGAGGCACGCGCCGACTGAAGCAGCCGGTCGGCGTCGGTGAGCGTGGGCCGTCCGCTCACCGGCTGCTCGTCCTCGCGCAGCACGCGCAGGACCCGCTCCAGGTCCTCCAGCGCGGCCCGCCCGGTCTCCTCCACCGCTTCCAGGGCACGTGCGGTGAACTCCGGGTCGGACGCGGCCCTGGCGGCGCCCGCCTGGACGACGGCGACGGTCAGGGCGTGGCCTATGGAGTCGTGCAGTTCGCGCGCGATGCGGTTGCGTTCGAGGAGCTGCTCGGTGCGTTCCTCCATGACGGCGAGGCGTTCGGCGGCTGAGGGGCCGAGGAGGCGCCGGGCCACCACGGCCGTCAGATGCCCCGCCGCCAGCAGCACGCCGAGTTCCGCCAGGACGAGCAGGAGGCTCAGCGGTGCCTTGATCCAGGCCGTGTCGGGCGGGGTGAGCAACAGACCGTCCGTCTCCGGCGCCTGGTCGTTCGCACCGACCAGGGCGAAGACCATCCCGATGAGCTGACCCGTCAGGTGAACCAGGGCGATGCCTGTCTCCAGGCGGAACACCAGCCATAGGGCGGTCCGCACCCGGTCCCGCCAGGAGGCGGAAGGGGCAACGGAGATGCCGGATTCCTCCACCTCGCCGCCCGGCACGGGCGCGTGGTGACCGGGAAACAGCATCATCCGGGCCTGCAGCCCCTCGGCCCTGCGGATGACGGGCACCAGGGCGGCCGCCACCAGCAAGGGTATGGGAGTGAGTCCGACGAGCACCCAGTCGAGGGAAGAGGGCTCGGAGAGCCCCGGATAGATCGCGGCGATCACCCAGGCGATGGCCGACCCCAAGAAGATGTGCAGCCAGCGCGTGTAGGTGACCGCACGCGTCAGCGGTCGAAGGAAGCCGGGCATGGCGTCATCGTGCCAGGCCTCCCGTACCGCAGGACTCCCCCGTGAGGGGGAGACGATCTCCCCGGGCGGGGGAAGACCCGGCGGGCCGGTGACGGCCAGGCTGATGCCCATGACCAGCATCGACGTCAAAGACCTGACCAAGGAGTACGGCACGACCCGCGCCGTGGACGCCCTCACGTTCAGCGTCCGCCCCGGCCGGGTCACCGGATTCCTCGGCCCCAACGGCGCCGGCAAGTCGACCACCATGCGCCTCGTCCTCGGCCTGGACCGCCCTACCTCGGGCACGGCCACAGTGGGCGGCCGCCGCTACACCGAACTCGCCGAACCGCTGCGCCACGTAGGGGCGCTCCTCGACGCGCAGGCGGCCCACGGTTCGCGCACCGCCCGCAATCATCTCCTCGCCTTCGCGGTCAGCAACCGGCTCCCCGCGCGGCGCGTGGCCGAGGTCCTCGACGAATCCGGGCTGGCAACTGTCGCGGACAAGCGGATCAAGACGTTCTCGCTGGGCATGCGGCAACGCCTCGGCATCGCGGCCGCGCTCCTCGGCGATCCCGAGGTCGTGATGCTGGACGAGCCCTCGAACGGGCTCGACCCCGAAGGCATCATCTGGATCCGCGAGTTGATGCGGCGCCTGGCGGCGGAGGGCCGCACGGTCCTCGTCTCCAGCCACCTCATGAACGAGACCGCGACCTTCGCCGACCACCTCGTCGTCCTCGGCCGGGGCAGGCTGCTCGTGGACGCCCCCTTGACCGAGTTCATCGCGTCGCAGAGCCGGGCACGGGCCCGCGTACGCACGACCGACCCCGAACTGCTCCGTGAACTGCTGGCGAGCCGGGGATACGTCCTCGGGGAGCCGGTCGAGGGCCGCTGGACGGTCGACGGGGCGAAGGCCGAGGAGATCGGCGCGATCGCCGCAGCTGCCGGGGTCCAGGTGCTCGAACTCGCCGACGAACAGACCTCACTGGAACAGGCCTACCTCGCCCTGACGGCCGACGCGGCCGAGTTCACCGCAGGCAGCGCCACCGTCCCCGCATCCCGACAGGAGGCCTGACCATGGCGAACTCCGCCGTACTGCCCGTCACCCACGCCGAGTGGATCAAGATCAAGTCGCTGCGGGCGAGCCTGATCTCGCTGCTCGTCATCTTCGCCGCGACCCTCGCCGTCACCGTGCTCGCCTCCGCGACCATCGGCCGGGCCGAGGCGGACAACCCCGACGCCGAGCCGCTTTTCGACGCCTTCTACGCCTTCAACTTCGGCCAGATCGCGGCCATCAGCTTCGGAACGACCGCCGTGTCCTCGGAGTACACGAGCGGCGCCCTGCGGATCTCGCTCGCCGCCGTGCCGCGCCGCGGGCTCTTCTACGGCTCCAAGATGCTGGTCGTCGGCGGTCTCGCGCTGCTCGCCGGGCTCGTCACCGGCTTCGCGACTTTCCTGACCAGTCAGGCCTTCATGGGGGAGTACGCGATCGGGCTCGACCACCCCGGCGCCGTGCGCGCCTGCGTCGGCGGCGGCATCTACCTCGCGCTGATGGCGCTGCTCGCGGCGGGCCTGACGGCGGTACTGCGCAGCGGCGTGGCCGTCCTCAGCATCTTGATCCCCTTCACGCTGATCGTGTCGTTCGTCGTCGGCGACGTGGCGAGCGGTGCCGCCGGATACCTGCCGGACAAGGCGGGCCAGCAGGTGCTGCACGAGACGCCGACCGGGAGTCTCGGTCCGTGGGCCGGGCTCGCGGTGAGCGCGGCCTGGACGGCCGCGGTGCTGCTCGCCGGTTGGTGGGCCGTGCGCCGCCGTGACGCGTGACGTGCGACGCATCGGGCGGGACACGCGACGCATGACGCGTTGTCAGTGGCGGCCGCTTTACTGGACGTCATGAGCAGCGCACACCACCTCGCCGTGATCGACCTGCTGCGCTCCCGGGACTTCCCCGCGGAGCACGGCAGGTCCGAGCACGGCTCACAGGGGCCCGGGTTCCACATCGCGGAGTTACTGACGAGTGACACCTTCTGGGAGGACGACGGCACGCGGTGGCACCTGGCGGAGGAGCAGTACGACGCCGAGCGCGATGCCCTGACCGTGCTCCTCGCCGACCGTTGGGGGCCGCCCCAGCAGTTCAGCCTGGCGAGCCTCTTCGAACGCTCCACGGCGGCGGACTTCGGCGACGCGGACGAGGAGATACCGGAGCCGTGGGCCCACTTGAGCTCCTGCGTGCCGGACCTGCACCTGTGGCGGGTCGACGGCCGCTGGATAGCCCTCGGTGTCGCCCAGTGGGACAAGGAACAGCCGTTCCAGCTGCTCGCCGTGGTCACGGAGACGGACCCGCCGTGACCACGGCGTGCGGTCCCCGTCAGACGAGACCGAGCGAGTCCGTGCCGGTCCGCTCGAAGAAGCGGGCCACGTCCGCCTCCGTCACCCGCGACAGCTCGGCGGGCGACCAGCGCGGCCTGCGGTCCTTGTCGACGACCTGGGCCCGGATGCCCTCGGGCAGATCGGGCGAGGCCAGGGCAGCACAGGACACGCGGTATTCCTGTTCGAGGACCGCCTCCAGGGTGGGCAGTTCACGCGCCCTGCGCAGCGCGGCCAGCGTGACCTTCAGGGAGGTCGGGGACTTGGACAGGATCGTCTCGGCCGCCTCCTTCGCGTGCCGGTCGCCACTGGCGTGCAGCCGGTCCACGATCTCCTCGACGGAGTCCGCGGCGTAGCAGTGGTCGATCCACTCGCGGCGGGCGGCCAGTTCACCGGCCGGAGGCGTCGCCGCGAACTCGCGCACGACATCCACCACGTCCGTGTCGGCGAGCGCCGCGGTGAACTCCGGCAGCCGCTCCGACGGCACGTAATGGTCCGCGAGCCCGCACAGCAGCGCGTCACCCGCGCCCACCGGCGTCCCCGTCAGCCCCAGATGCGTACCGAGCTCGCCGGGCGTCCGCGTCAGCAGATGCGTACCGCCCACATCGGGCACGAAGCCGATGCCCGTCTCCGGCATCGCCACCCGCGACCGCTCGGTGACCACCCGGACGTCCCCGTGGGCCGAGACACCGACACCGCCACCCATCACGATGCCGTCCATCACGGCCACGTACGGCTTCGGGAAGCGGGCGATGCGCGCGTTGAGGAGGTACTCGTCGCGCCAGAACGCGGCCGACGCCGCCGCGCGGCCCGCGCGCACGTCGTCGTGGATCGAGCGGATGTCGCCGCCCGCGCACAGCCCGCGCTCCCCGGCCCCGGTGACCACCACCGTCGCCACCGACTCGTCCCGCTCCCAGGCGTCCAGCGTCTCCGCCATGATCCGGACCATCTCGTGGTTCAGGGCGTTGATGGCCCGCGGCCGGTTCAGGACGAGGTGCCCGGCGCGGCCCTCCCGGTGGTGCAGGACAGGGGCGTCGACGGGCGCGTCGGGCGTGGCGGTCATGGTGCGGGTGGCTCCGTTCACGGGGGCGTACGCGGATCACGGGGAACGTACGCGGATCACGGGGGTGTACGCCAGTCGAGGTCAGGGGCGGTCGCGGTCGCCGCCCTGGAACGCGTCGAGGATCTGCTCGGCGGCGGACGTGGCCGTCAAGGTGCCTTCGCGGACGCGCTGTTCGAGGTCCGAGGCGAGTTGCTTGACCTCCGCGTGGCCGAGAAGCCGGCCGAGGAGCTCGTCGCGCACCATCGACCAGGTCCAGTCGACCTGCTGGTCGCGGCGCTTGGCGGCGAGACGGCCCGTCGAGTCGAGCAGGGCGCGGTGCTGCTCGATCCGCTCCCACAGCGTGTCGAGGCCGCTGGACTCCCGTGCGCTGCAGGTCAGCACCGGGGGAGTCCAGGCCGCGTCGGCCGGGTGCATCAGCCGCAGCGCACCGGCCAGTTCACGTGCCGCCGACCGCGCGTCCCGCTCGTGCGGGCCGTCCGCCTTGTTCACGGCGATGACGTCGGCGAGTTCCAGTACGCCCTTCTTGATGCCCTGGAGCTGGTCGCCGGTGCGGGCGAGGGTCAGCAGCAGGAACGTGTCGACCATGTTCGCGACCGCCGTCTCCGACTGCCCGACGCCCACGGTCTCCACGAGCACCACGTCGTACCCCGCCGCCTCCATCACCACGATGGACTCGCGCGTGGCCTTGGCGACCCCGCCGAGCGTCCCCGCCGAGGGAGAAGGCCGCACGAAAGCGGCGGGATCCGTCGCGAGCCGCTCCATCCTGGTCTTGTCGCCCAGGATGGAACCGCCCGTGCGCGTCGACGACGGGTCGACCGCGAGCACCGCGACCCGGTGCCCGAGCGAGGTCAGCATCGTGCCGAGCGTGTCGATGAACGTGGACTTGCCCACGCCCGGCACGCCGCTGATGCCGACCCGTCGCGCCCGCCCGCTGTGCGGAAGCAACTCGGTGAGCAGCTGCTGCGCCAGCGCGCGGTGCTGCGGACGGGTCGATTCGACGAGAGTGATCGCCCGCGCGACGAACGCGCGCTTCCCGTCGAGGACGCCCTTCACATACGTATCGATGTCGATCGTCACAGGCATGGCTCTTCTCGCCGCTCACCGACTCACAGTTCGTGGCCGAGATCGGCCGCCAGACGCTTCACCAGGTCGAACGCCGCATCGGGGATCACCGTGCCGGGCGGGAACACCGCCGTGGCGCCCGCCTCGTGCAGGGCCTCGACGTCCTGCGGCGGGATGACGCCGCCCACGACGATCATGATGTCCTCGCGGCCCTCGGCGGCCAGCTCCTCGCGCAGCGCCGGTACGAGGGTGAGGTGACCGGCGGCCAGGGACGAGACGCCCACGATGTGCACGTCCGCCTCCACGGCCTGGCGCGCGACCTCCGCGGGGGTCTGGAACAGCGGGCCGACGTCGACGTCGAAGCCCAGGTCGGCGAAGGCGGTGGCGATGACCTTCTGGCCCCGGTCGTGCCCGTCCTGGCCCATCTTCGCGACCAGGATGCGCGGCCTGCGCCCCTCGGCCTCGTCGAAGGAGTCCACCAGCGCGCGCGTGCGCTCGACGGACGGGGACTGGCCTGCTTCGGTGCGGTACACACCGGAGATCGTACGGATCTGGCCCGCGTGCCGCCCGTACACCGTCTCCAGTGCGTCGGAGATCTCACCGACCGTCGCCTTCGCGCGGGCCGCGTCGACCGCGAGCGCCAGCAGGTTGCCTTCGAGGCCCTGGCCGGGGCCGCGCTCGGCGGCCGCGGTGAGCGCGCGCAACGCGTCCTGACACGCCGCCTCGTCGCGCTCCTCGCGCAGCCGCTTCAGCTTGGCGATCTGCTGGGCGCGCACCGAGGAGTTGTCGACCTTCAGGACGTCGATCTGCTCGTCGCTGTCCACCCGGTACTTGTTGACGCCGATGACCGGCTGGCGCCCTGAGTCGATGCGCGCCTGTGTGCGCGCCGCGGCCTCCTCGACGCGGAGCTTCGGGATGCCCGCGTCGATGGCCTGCGCCATGCCGCCCGCCGCCTCGACCTCCTCGATGTGCTGCCAGGCGCGCCGCGCCAGGTCGTACGTGAGCTTCTCGACGTAGGCGCTGCCGCCCCACGGGTCGATCGTCCGGGTCGTCCCCGACTCCTGCTGGATCAGGAGCTGCGTGTTGCGGGCGATGCGCGCCGAGAAGTCGGTCGGCAGGGCGAGCGCCTCGTCGAGCGCGTTGGTGTGCAGGGACTGCGTGTGACCCTGCGTCGCGGCCATCGCCTCGACACACGTGCGCGTCACGTTGTTGAACACGTCCTGTGCGGTCAGCGACCAGCCCGACGTCTGCGAGTGGGTGCGCAGGGAGAGCGACTTGGCGTTCTTCGGGTCGAACTGCTTGACCAGCTTCGCCCACAGCAGGCGCGCCGCGCGGAGCTTGGCGACCTCCATGAAGAAGTTCATGCCGATCGCCCAGAAGAAGGAGAGCCGCGGCGCGAACGCGTCCACGTCCAGCCCCGCGTCCCGGCCCGCGCGCAGGTACTCCACGCCGTCGGCGAGGGTGTACGCGAGCTCCAGGTCGGCCGTCGCGCCCGCTTCCTGGATGTGGTAGCCGGAGATGGAGATCGAGTTGTAGCGCGGCATCTTCTGCGAGGTGTACGCGAAGATGTCGGAGATGATCCGCATCGAGGGCTTCGGCGGATAGATGTAGGTGTTGCGGACCATGAACTCCTTGAGGATGTCGTTCTGGATGGTCCCGGCCAGCTTCTCGGGCGGTACGCCCTGTTCCTCGGCCGCCACGATGTACAGCGCGAGCACGGGCAGCACCGCGCCGTTCATCGTCATCGACACCGTCATCTTGTCCAGCGGGATCCCGTCGAACAGCTGCCGCATGTCGTAGATCGAGTCGATGGCGACGCCCGCCATGCCGACGTCACCGGTGACGCGCGGGTGGTCGCTGTCGTAGCCGCGGTGGGTGGGCAGGTCGAAGGCGACCGACAGGCCCTTCTGGCCGGCCGCGAGGTTGCGGCGGTAGAACGCGTTGGACTCCTCGGCGGTGGAGAATCCCGCGTACTGCCGGATCGTCCACGGCTGGTTCACGTACATCGTCGGGTACGGGCCGCGCAGGTACGGCGCGACGCCCGGGTACGTCTGAAGGAAGTCGAGGCCCTCCGCGTCCGCCCCGGTGTACAGCGGCTTGACCGCGATGCCCTCGGGCGTCTCCCACAGCAGGTCCGCCTCGGACTTGCCGACGGACTCCTTGACGGCGGCGTGCCACTGCTCGGCCGACGGGGACGGCCCGCCGCCCGCGCCCAGCTCGATGTCGTCGAACTCGGGGATCCGCATTACGCCACTCCCATGCGGTCGAGGGTGGAGGTGAGCACGGCGACCGCGTCGCAGCCGGCGAAGACGTACTCGTCGATGTCGGTGAACTCCCCGCGTCCGGCGAGGAACACGCGCAGCGCGCCCGCCGCCTTCAGGGCCCGCGCGACCGCGTCGGCCTGCTCTGCGTAGAGCGCGTCGCTGGAGCAGACGCACGCCACCGCGGCGCCGCTCGCCGCGAACGCCTCCGCGGCCGTGTCCGCGTCCACCGTCACCGGGTCGTGCACGGGCTCGATCCCGCCCGCCATGAAGAGGTTGGCGGCGAACGTCGTCCGCGCGGTGTGCGCGGCGGCCGGGCCGAGCGCGGCGACGAACACCTTGGGGCGGGCGCCGGTCGTCTCCAGGTGTGCGTCCGAGCGGGCGCGGAGCTCCTCGTACGCCTCGTCGCGGCGCACCCGGGGCAGACCGCCGGAGGGCGCTACCGGAGCGGGCTCGCGCTCCACCGGACGTTCCGTCAGCAGCGGGAACTCGCTGACGCCCGTGATGGGTTCGCGGCGCTTGGCCAGCTTCTTCTTGCGCGCGGCCCAGGTCGCGGCGATCCGGTCGCCGACGAGCCCGGAGCGCAGGGCCGCGCCGTGCCCGTCCGCGCGCTCGATCTCCTTGAAGAAGTCCCACGCGGCGTGGGCGAGTTCGTCGGTGAGCTTCTCCACGTACCAGGAGCCGCCCGCCGGGTCGATGACGCGCGCCAGGTGCGACTCCTCCAGGAGGATCGTCGACGTGTTGCGGGCGATGCGGCGCGCGAACGCGTCCGGCAGGCCGAGCTCGTGGTCGAACGGCAGGACCGTGACGGCGTTCGCGCCGCCCACACCCGCACCGAGGCAGGCCACGGTCGTCCGCAGCATGTTCACCCACGGGTCGCGGCGGGTCATCATCACGGGAGAGGTCACCGCGTGCTGCCGCTGCGCCCCGGCCGCCGGGACCCCGGACACCTCGGCGACGCGCGCCCAGAGGCGGCGCGCGGCCCGCAGCTTGGCGATGGTCAGGAACTGGTCGGCGGTGGCCGCGTACCGGAACTCCAGCTGCGCGAAGGCCTTGTCGACGCTCAGACCGGCTTCGTGGAGCGCGCGCAGGTACGCGACGCCCGTGGCGAGCGAGGCGCCGAGCTCCTGCGCGGCGGAGGCGCCCGCCTCGTGGTACGGCAGGGCATCCACGGTCAGGGCGCGCAGCCCGGCGTAGCGCTCGCCGCACAGCCGGGCCAGCTCGGCGACTCCCTCGAAGGAAGCCGCCGTGTCCCCGGTGCGGGCCTCGTGCCCGAGCGGATCGGCGCCGAGCGTGCCGCGCACCGCGTCGTCGGCGACCCCCGCGGCCTCGTACAGGCGCAGGAGTTCCCGAGCGGCGGGCCCTGCCTGGTCGCCCGCGTCGAGCGCGAGGGGCACCAGGTCGAGGTAGACGCCATCGAGGGCGCGCTCCAGGCCGGTGACCGGGAGGCCGGCGTGGCCCACGGTCAGCCAGAGGGAGGTGACGCCGTTCTCCAGGTCGGTGAGGACGGCGTCGTTGGTGCGCGCGGGGTCGGCGCTCGCGTACCGCTGCCGGACGTCCCAGCCGCCCGGGGTGTTGCCCTCGGGAACGGAACCCCTGACGAACGGGGCGAAGCCGGGGAGCCCGGCATCGGGCGCGGCGTCGCGCGCGGTGTACAGGGGGCGGGTGGTGAGCCCGTCCTCGAGAGCGGTGGACAGCGCTTCCTCTGCGGCCGTCCCCGATACGTCCTTACCCGACTTGCGCAGCACGCCTTCCACCAGGCGGTGCCACTGCTCATGGGTCGCATCAGGGAACTCGGCGGCCAGCGAAAGCCCGTCGTCAGGCAGGACCGTCATGCCCCGATGCTAGGGCGCAATTCATGGCACGGGGTGCCATGAATGGCTGTGACCTTGCCCTCTTCCGATGGCTCTTGATCTCAAACGAGCGGAGGGCTATTGCTTGCCGGAGGCATCGAGTCCGGCACCAAGTCGGGCATGGCGGCAGATATCGCGGCAGTGAGACGTCAGGCGGGGACGTCGCTGGAGGTCCGGGGCGGTGCGATCGCCTTTCCCGTGACGTACTGCACGTACTCGCGGTGCAGTCGGAACCCCGCCGTCCAGGCCAGCAGACGGCTGGGACGGTTGTCACGGCTGCACGACCAGCTCGCCGTGCGGCCGCGCGCGGCGATGTCCGCGCACAGGGCGGTGACGCAGGCGAGGCCCAGTCGTTCGCGGCGGCGCTCGGGGGCGGTCAGCACGGCCACGTCCTCGTACGTCTGCCCGGTGAAGTAGCTGCAGGCCACCGCGGCGACACGGCCGCCCCGGTCCACCGCCGCCCACGCGTGCCCGGAGTCCGCGAGACCCTCGGGGCCGCCCCAACTGTCGTGGATCCACGTCGAGTCGGGCGACAGCGCGGCGAGCGCGGGCGCGTCGGAGGCCGCCAGACGGCGCACGGTCACACCGCGCGGCGTCCGCGGCGGCGGCACCGGTTCGCGGTGGACGTACACCATGCGCTCGTCCGGTACGAGGCGGTCGAAGGCGGCGCCGAGTACCGGAAGGAAGCGGGCGGGGGCCTCCACATGGCTGCGGGCGAACGGCGCGAGCAGGTCGGGCGCGACGCCGCCCGGGTCGCCGCTGAGCAGCACATGGCCGGCGCACGAGACCGCCACGGCCCGAGGATCGAGGGCGCGGTCGGCCCACCAGTGGCCGACGCCCGTGGTGGTCACGTGCTCGGGGAGCGACGCGGGCCCGGGGGAGCCGGGCGCGAACCAGCGCGGCACGGCGGGCAGGTGGTGCGAGGGAAGCTGCATCATCAGACGCTCCTCCGGAGTGAGACCTTCGAGTGAACGGGGCGCACCGGTCGGCAGGGCCGTGACCGGTGGCCGGCTGCCTGGGCGCCGGGTTCCCGTTCCGTACGACATCCAACTGGCCCCGGGCCGCTCGCTCAAGAGCGCCTTTGCGGAATCGACGCCTCCCTTACGGCGGGACGGTGCGGGGCCGGGCGGCCTCCGGCGCAGGCATCGCGTCAGAGGGCGGCGCGGTTGCGTCAACGTCGCGTCATGGAGGGTCGGTTGACACCCGGTGCCGGGCATAACGTCACCGTATGCCGTCGGACTCCCACCGGAACCGCGGTCTCCGTTCCACGTTCCCTGCCGCCATCCTTTGCCGTCTCCCTGGAGGAACCCATGGCCGAGCTCCTGTACGACGAGGACCCCGAGCCCTGCGAACCCGGCCCGGCCGGACCGCTGTTCGTCCCCGTCCGGCCGGGACCCGCGGGCCACGTCGCCCGCCTGTTCCGCACACCCGTCGGCGGCCGCACCGCCGTCGCCTTCACGACTCCCCGGCTCCTGAGCGCGGCCCTCGGCCCCCGACAGCCGTGGATCAGGCTCTCCGAACCGGCGCTCCGGTCCCTCGCCGAGCCGCTCGGCGTCCGCGAGGTCACCGTCGACCCCCGGCTCGCCGCCCACCCCGTCGGACCGCCCCGCACCACCGTCCGACGGGAACCGGACCTCCGTCCCGTCGGCGCTCCGAGTGCCACCGGCACGAGCGAGCCCTTGCGGGCCCTGATCACGCGGAACGGCTGAGGACGAGACAAGGCGAAGAGAGAAGCTGCCATGACCACACTGCGCGTTCCCCCGCTCCCGGCACAGCCCCCCGCCCCGCTCCCGGCACCGGCCCCCGCGGCCCCGCTCGACACCGACCTGTCCGTCTGGCCCACGACCACCACCCGGCCCGCCCACGGCGACCTCACCGTCGGCGGCGTCCCGCTCACCGACATCGCGGAGCGCTTCGGCACTCCCGCCTACCTCATCGACGAGGCCGACGTCCGCGCCCGCTGCCGCACGTACCGGCGCGCCTTCCCGGACGCCGACGTCCTCTACGCCGCCAAGGCGTTCCTGTGCCGCGCCATGGCGCACTGGGTGGAGGAGGAGGGCCTCGGACTCGACGTGTGCTCGGCGGGGGAACTGGAACTCGCCGTCACCACGGGCTTCCCCGCGGACCGCATCGTGCTGCACGGCAACGCCAAGAGCCCACATGACCTGGCGGCCGCCCTCCGGCTCGGTGTGGGCCGGATCGTCATCGACAGCGCCTCGGAGATCGCGCGGCTCGCCGCCGCCGTGCCGCCCGGCAGCCGCCAGAAGGTGATGGTCCGGGTGGTGCCCGGCATCGCCGCGGGCGGCCACGCCAAGATCCGCACGGGCACCGACGACCAGAAGTTCGGCCTCTCGCTCACGGACGGCTCCGCCCAGCACGCGGTCGCCCGCATCCTCGGCCAGCCGACCCTCGAACTCGTGGGCCTGCACTGCCACCTCGGCTCCCAGATCACCGCCGAGAAGCCGTTCCTCGCCGCCGTGCGCCGCCTGGTCGGCCTGATGGCCCGCATCAAGGACCAGCACGGGCTCGCCCTGCCCGAACTGGACCTCGGAGGCGGGCACGGCATCGCGTACCGCCCCGGCGAGGAGGCCCTCGACATCGCCGTGCTCGCCCGCAGGGTGCGGGCCGAACTGGCCGGGAGCTGCGCGGCGGCGGACCTGCCGGTGCCCCGCCTGACCGTGGAGCCCGGACGCGCCATCGCGGGCCCCGCAGGTGTGGCGCTCTACCGGGTTCTCGCGGTCAAGCGCACCGGCGGGCAGACCTTCGTCGCCGTCGACGGCGGCATGAGCGACAACCCGCGCCCCGCCCTGTACGGCGTGCGCTACCTGCCCCGGCTCGTCGGGCGCCGCTCCACGGCCGAACCCGCCGCGGTCACCGTCGTCGGCAGGCACTGCGAGGCCGGCGACATCCTCGCCTCGGACGTCGCGCTGCCCGGCGACGTGCGGCCCGGCGACCTGCTCGGTGTCCCCGTCGCCGGTGCGTACCACCTGTCGATGGCGTCCGGCTACAACCTCGTCGGCCGCCCGCCCGTGGTCGCCGTGTCCGACGGACACGCCCGGCTGCTGGTCCGCCGGGAGTCCCTGGAGGACTTCAGGAGCCGGGACATCGGCCTCTAGAGGACCTTTCGCCCTGATTCGCGGAGGTGGAGCCGGGGAACCCGTGAGCAGTGATCGGCAGGCCACGAGGATCCCGTTCCGTACGTCGACTCCTGCGGCCTGCGTCCTTGCCACCCAGGAGTCCACCCAGGAGGACCCATGCCGGACAACACGCTGCAGCTGCTGACCAAGGGCTACGCGTGGCTCCCCGACCTGAGCCGCCGCAACGGGCCGGGGCCCGTCCGCACCCGGCTGCTCGGCAAACCGGTCGTCGCGTTGCGCGGGCCCGCGGCCGTCGGGTTCTTCTACGACGAGGACCACGTCCGCCGCCGCACGGCCCTGCCCGAGCCCGTGCTGAGCACGCTCTTCGGCAAGGGCGCGGTGCACACGCTCGACGGGGAGGAGCACCGGCAGCGCAAGGCGCTCTTCGTGAGGGTCCTCAAGGACACGGAAGGGGTCGCCGGGCTCGCGCGCCATGTCGAGCGGGAGTGGGAGCGGTCGGCCAAGGAGTGGACGGGCCGCTCGCAGGTCACGCTGTTCGACGAGGTGAGCCTGCTGATCACGCGGGCCGTGTGCACCTGGGCGGGCGTGCCGCTGCCCGAGCACCCCGACGACGAGGCACGGCGGACCGCCCGGGACCTGGTGGCGATGGTCGACGGGTTCGCCACCGCCGGGCCCCGGCACTGGAAGGCGCGGCGCGCCAGGCAGCGCCAGGAGGGCAGGCTCGCCCGCCTCGTCGAGGACCTCCGGTCGACCGGGGGAGAGGCGTCCGACGGGGACGGGCGGCCGCCGTCCGTGGTGGGCGCCGTGGCCCTCCACCGGGACGCCGACGGCGAGCTGCTCGATCCGCGTACGGCCGCCGTGGAGATCCTCAACATCCTCCGGCCCACCGTCGCCGTCACCTGGTACACGGTGTTCGGCGCGCACGCCCTGCACCGCAATCCGGGCCTGCGGGAACGCCTCGCCGCGCGGGAGGAGGGGTACGCGCGTGCGTTCGCCCACGAGGTGCGGCGCTTCTACCCGTTCGCGCCGTTCGTCGCGGGTCTGGCCCCCGCCGACATCGAGTGGCACGGCGAGCCCATCCCCGAGGGCGCGATGGTCCTCCTCGACCTCTACGGACAGAACCACGACCCGGAGCTGTGGAACTCGCCGTACGTCTTCGACCCCGACCGGTTCGACGGCCGCGAGCCCGGCCGCGACGAACTCGTCCCCCAGGGCGGTGGAGAGGTCTCCGAGGGGCACCGCTGCCCGGGCGAGGACGTCACCCTCGCGGTCCTGAGCACCCTGCTCCCGCACCTCGCCCGGCTCGACTACGACGTCCCCCAGCAGGACCTGCGCATCACCCTGCACCGCATGCCGACCAGGCCCCGCAGCGGCTTCGTCATCACCGGAGTGCGCTGAGCCGATCGGCTGAATTCGGCCTCGGGGACAGAACAAGAGCACGGAACACCAGCACGGAACACACCTACGGAAAGGCGCGAGGCATGCCCCGAGCGGCGCTGTTCGACGTGGACGGAACACTCACCGACACCAATCACCTGCATGTGACCACTTGGTGGGAGGCGTTCCGCCAAGCGGAACAACAGGTCGCCATGCACGACATCCACCGGTCCATCGGCCTCGGCTCGACCGACCTCATCGCCCGGCTCCTCGGCGAGGACCGCGACCGCGACCAGGACGAGAAGATCAGCGCCGCGCACAAGACGCTGTACGGCACGTACTTCGACCGGCTGCCCGCGCTGAACGGAGCCCGCGACCTGCTCCACGCGCTGCACGACCGCGGATGGCGCATCGTCCTCGCGACCTCGGCGGGCGGCGAGGAGCTCGGGGCGCTGCGCCGGGCCATCGACGCCGACGACGTCATCGCCGGAGTCGCCAGCGCGGACGACGTGTCCGCCGGCAAACCGGCCCCCGACCCCGTCCACCACGCCCTGGAGATCGCCGAATGCGCCCCGGGGGACGCGCTGTTCGTCGGCGACACCGTGTGGGACATGCAGGCGGCGTCCCGTGCCGGCGTCCGCAGCGTCGCGCTCCTCTGCGGCGGCATCCCCCGAGGCGACCTGGAGGAGGCGGGCGCATCGGCCGTGTTCGCGGACCCCGCCGACATGCTGAGCCGCCTGGACAGTGAGGTCCTCACCGGCGAGAAGTGACCCGCCCGGCGAGAAGGCGGGGGGAGGAGGGCCGACCGGCCGCACCCCAATGCGGCCGGTCGGCGATGCGTGCGCCCGATGGCCGTTCCGACGCCGCGCACCC
The DNA here is from genome assembly GCF_008642315.1 of Streptomyces venezuelae. Taxonomy (NCBI): domain Bacteria; kingdom Bacillati; phylum Actinomycetota; class Actinomycetes; order Kitasatosporales; family Streptomycetaceae; genus Streptomyces; species Streptomyces venezuelae. The sequence continues at coordinate 8,385,243 of NZ_CP029192.1, forward strand.
CGCGTCCCGTGTGCCCCGCGCACGCCGGTACATGCAAGGCACCGACAGATCGAGTGACGTCGCGAACGCACATGCGGAATCCCGCAGTCGGGCTCACGGGCCGTTCGCCACATCCATGTGCGGACACCTGTTTGGTGGTTCGACGCAGGGGCAGGCGAACGTCGTGCTTCGGACCGGAGGCGCGTTTGCGGGGAGCGGTGTGTTTGCTCCTGGTGGATGCCCGATACCGGGGTGGCCCGTTTCCTCGCGGTCCTTGTTGGCGCATCGCTGAGGAGCGAACCGATGCTTACGAACCTCAATGAATACTCCGCTCGCCGCCGCACCGCGGCCCGGCACACGCACCACGACGCACCCGACACCACCGCTGAGTTCGCCCGGCTCGCCGCTCTCGGCGACGGCCCGGAGCGGGAGGTCCTGTGCGCGGAGATCGTCGAGGCATGGCTGCCCATGGCCCACCGTCTCGCCGCCCGCTACCGCAACAAGGGCGAGAGCCTCGAAGACCTGCGGCAGGTCGCCGCGATGGGTCTGGTCAAGGCCGTCAACCGTTTCGAGCCGGGCCGCGGTGCCTTCGAGAGCTACGCCGTGCCCACCATCACCGGTGAACTGCGCAGGCACTTCCGCGACCGCATGTGGGACGTGCGCGTCCCCCGCCGCGTCCAGGACCTGCGCAACAAGGTCCGTGTCGCCCGGCGCGAACTCCGCGACCTGCCGGGCAGCAGCGGCCCCGAACCCTCCCTCGCCGACATCGCCGCGCACGCGGGCCTGACGGAGGACGAGGTGAAGGACGGCATGCAGGCCATGGAGGGCTACAGCGCCCTGTCGCTGGACGCCGAGATCTCGTCCACCGACCCCGACGGCTTCAGCCTCGCCGACACGCTCGGCGCGCCCGACGCCGCGTACGACATCGTCACCGACCGGGAGGCGGCGAAGCGGGGCCTGCGCAAGCTGCCGGAGCGCGAGCGGACCATCCTCTACCTGCGCTTCTTCGAGGACATGACGCAGAGCCGCATAGCGGAGGAGCTCGGCATCTCGCAGATGCACGTCTCGCGCCTGATCAGCACCAGTTGCGCCCGGGTACGCGCCGAGGCCGACGGCCGCCCGGCGGCCCGCGCGGCCTGACCGCGACACAGCTCGGCCCGCCTACCGCATCGGTGGACGGGCCGCTGTGCCGGTGCGGAGCGAGCGCCGCTACAGAATCGCGCCGGGCGTGTACGCCGCGGCCTCGGGGTGCTCCTTGAGCAGGGCCTCGATCTGTGCGACGACCGTGGTGACCTGGTCGCTCGCGGCGCCGGTGAACGACAGCTTGTCGGCCATGAGTTCGTCGAGCTGCGCGCGGTCCAGCGGGATGCGGGAGTCGGCGGCCAGCTTGTCGAGCAGCTCGTTGCGCTCGGCGCCCTGCTCACGCATCGCGAGGGCGGAGGCGACCGCGTTCTCCTTGATGGCCTCGTGGGCCTCCTCGCGGCCGACGCCCGCGCGCACCGAGGCCATCAGGACCTTGGTGGTGGCGAGGAAGGGGAGGTAGCGGTCGAGCTCGCGGGCCACGACCGCCGGGAAGGCGCCGAACTCGTCGAGCACGGTCAGGAACGTCTCCAGAAGACCGTCGAGCGCGAAGAACGCGTCGGGCAGCGCGACCCGTCGAACCACGGAGCACGAGACGTCGCCCTCGTTCCACTGGTCGCCCGCCAGCTCACCGGTCATCGACGCGTAGCCGCGCAGGATGACAGTGAGGCCGTTGACGCGCTCGCAGGAGCGGGTGTTCATCTTGTGCGGCATCGCGGACGAGCCGACCTGGCCGGGCTTGAAGCCCTCGGTGACCAGCTCGTGGCCCGCCATCAGACGGATCGTCTTGGCGATGGAGGAGGGCGCGGCGGCGACCTGCACGAGCGCGGTCACGACGTCGTAGTCGAGGGAGCGCGGGTAGACCTGGCCGACCGAGGTGAAGGCCGACTCGAAGCCCAGGTGCGAGGCGATCCGCTGCTCCAGGTCGGCGAGCTTCGCGGCGTCGCCGCCGAGCAGGTCGAGCATGTCCTGGGCGGTGCCCACCGGGCCCTTGATGCCGCGCAGCGGGTAGCGGCCGATCAGCTCGTCCAGGCGGCGGTAGGCGACGAGCAGCTCGTCGGCGCCGGTCGCGAAGCGCTTGCCCAGCGTCGTCGCCTGCGCGGCGACGTTGTGGGAGCGACCGGCCATGACCAGCTCGCCGTACTCACCGGCGAGCTTGCCGAGCCGGGCGAGGACCGCGACGGTACGCGAGCGGATCAGCTCGAGGGAGAGCCGGATCTGCAGCTGCTCCACGTTCTCGGTGAGGTCGCGCGAGGTCATGCCCTTGTGGACGTGCTCGTGCCCGGCGAGGGCGTTGAACTCCTCGATGCGGGCCTTCACGTCATGCCGCGTGACCTTCTCGCGGTCGGCGATCGAGGCCAAGTCGACCTGGTCGAGCACGCGCTCGTAGTCGGCGATGGCGGCGTCGGGAACCTCGATCCCGAGATCCTTCTGGGCACGCAGCACGGCGAGCCAGAGCTGACGCTCCAGCTTCACCTTCTGCTCGGGCGACCAGAGGGTGGCGAGCTCGGCGGAGGCATAACGTCCGGCGAGGACGTTCGGGATACGGGGCTTTGCGGGCGCGGCAGTCACGTGTACGGAGTTTACCGGGCGTCCATACAGGCTCCGAACCATCCGCGTATGTAGGAACCTCCAGGTCAGAGCACCTGGAGGCCCGGCGAACGAGGGTCAGCCCTTGAGCGGGCCGCCGTTGATCGCGACGCGCCGACCGTAGCGGGTCAGCGGATAGTAGTCGTACGTCGCGTGGTGCTGCACGCACCGGTTGTCCCAGAAGACCAGGGTGTTCGGGGTCCAGCGGACGCGGCAGGTCAGCAGCGGGCGGTTCGTCACGAGGGCGAAGAGCATGTCGAGCACCGCGCGGCTCTCGTCCTCCGACAGCTGCGGGATGCGGGAGGTGTACGCCGGGTTCACGTAGAGGATCGGGCGGTCGGTCTCGGGGTGCCGGACCACGAGCGGGTGTTCGTTGACGGGGATCTCGTAGTTCGGCGGCACGGTGTAGCCGCGGAAGCTCTGCTCGCCGTCGTGCACGGCGGTCAGGCCGTCGAGGAGCCCGCGCCAGGTGGGGGAGAGCATCTCGTAGGCCAGGTGCATGTTGGCGAACAGGGTGTCGCCGCCGCTCCCGCCCGCCGGGGTCTCGGTGATGTAGAGCATCGAGCCGAGGGAGGGCTCGGCGTCCGCGGTGCCGTCCGCGTGCCAGGCGTTCCCCGCGACGTTCGCGGCGGCCGAGCTGGTCTTGATCTCCAGTACGTACGGGTCGCCCTCCGGCGGCGGCGGGTTCACCGGGCGCAGCTCGCCGAAGTGCCCCGCGAGCCGCTTGTGCTCCTCCTCGGTGATGTCCTGGTCGCGGAAGACCAGGACGTGGTGGTCGAGGAAGGCCGTCCTGACCTCGGCCAGCTGCGCGTCGGACAGCTCGCCGAGGTCCACGCCGGTGACCTCGGCGCCGATGACGGGTGTCAGCGGGGCGACGGATATCTCCTGGTAGCCCCTCGGCGGCCTGGTCGTGATCGCTTCGAGGGCGTCAAGCTCGTACTGCTCCACAGGGTCCTCCTGGGGTCGTGGGGTGTGGGTCGGTGGGTCGGCGTATCAGGTGTGTCGGGCGCCGGTGGTGATCCCGGCGTTGATCGCCTCCGCGATCGTTCCGGCGTGCGGCTGCCGTACGACGCCGTAGTGGTCCGTGGCCAGCACGCCCCACTCGGTGGAGTCCGGAAGGTGGGAGCGCCACCGGGCGCGCTGCTCCGCCGGGCTGCCGAGCGCCGGCAGACCGGCGAAAGGGTGCTCGGCCTGCCAGAGCCGGGTGGGCGTGGCGTCGATCCGTGGCACCTCGTGGGCGGCCAAGCTGCGCAGGTTGGCCCGGCAGCACCGGGCGAGCCGGTCGGCGTACGCGCGGGCCTGCTGCCCGGCCCGGCCGTCACCTGCGACACCGAGCTCGGCGGCGAACACCGCGCTCAACTGTGTGTCGTCGTACGCCTCGAAGACCGGGCCGCTGCCGGGCGGCGGCGGGTCGACCAGGTGCAGCGAGCCGGCCGGCCGCCCGGCGGTCTCGGCCACGGCCGCCATCTCCGCGGCGACCCACGCCCCGAAGGACCAGCCCGCCAGGTGCAGGCACCACGTGCTCTCGGGGAAGCGGGCCCTCACGGCCGACGCGTAACGGCGGGCGCGTTCGCGCAGCGTCCATCCCGAGGATCCGGCCGGGGCGTTCTGCCGCAGGCCGGGGTCGGCGATCAGGGCGACGGTCGGAACCGGACCGAGGGCGGCCACCAGCGCACGGTAGGACTGGATGTCGCCGCCGACCGGGTGCACGAGGCACACGACATCGTTGCCAGTGCCCTCCTGCCACACCTCCACCGCGACCTCGTCGGTGTGGCGGTCGTCGGCGCGGACAGCGGCGGCGTGCATGTCGGGGTACGTGTCCGCGGTACCGCCTCGGCTCGACGGCTCGCCCCGCTCCTCGGCCAGCAGGGCCTCGATCTCGGCGATGCTGGCCCGGTGGCTCAGGGAGGCGAGGTCCAGCTCCACGCCGAAGCGCTGGTCGATCTTCTCGATCAGGTCCAGGAGGGTGAGTGAGTCGGCGCCGAGGTCGTACAGCGACGTGTCCGGGGCGAGGTCTTCGATGTCCAGGGCGGCCCGCGCCCAGTCGGCCAGCAGCTCGCCCGGCCTCTCGGTCGGTGCGGTCTCCTGACGTGGTGGACGGGGCGTGCCGGGCGCCGGTCCCGCGTAGAAGACGCGCGACTGCTCCAGGTCGGTGGTGGACACGAACACGTGCGGCAGCCGGAGTTCGAGCGCCCGCGCGAATGTGCGCAGCCCCTCCGCCACGGTCAGTCCGACCCCGAGGTGCGCCTGGTGCCTGCTGTCGCCGCGCGGCGCGCGCAACGCCATGCCGGCCTCGCTCCACACGTCCCAGCCGATACCGATCCGCGCGGTCCCGCCCGCGCCGTCCGTCTCGTCCGTCCTGTCTGTCCCGTCACCGTCGTATTGGGCGAATGCGTCGAGCAGGGCGTTGCCCGCCGCGTAGTCGTACTGGCCGACGCCTCCGAACTGTGCCGACATGGACGAGCAGTAGACCGCGACGTCCGGCCTGAACTGTTCGACGAGGAGTTCCACCACCAGCGCGCCGCGCGCCTTGGCGGTGTGCGCCGTGTGCGCGCGGCCCGGCTCGCGACGGGACAACAGGCCGCCCGCAGGCACCCCGACGGCGTGCACCACGCAGGCAAGCGCCGTCGTGCGGGCGGCGATCAGGGCGGCCACGTCCTTCGGCGGTGTGACGGCGAGATCCGCCTCGACCAGGTCGACGCGGTCCGTCCAGGGGGTCAGCTCCGCGGGCAGCCGGGGGTTGCGGGACAGCAGCAGTACACGTCCCCCGGTGTGTTCGAGCAGCCAGGTGGCGAGGGCGGTGCCGATGCCTCCGGTGCCGCCGAGGACGACGTGGTCGCCGTTCATGGGGCGGGCCGTCACGCTGTCCGGATCTCCCGCCCGTACGGGCAGTGTCACCTGCTCCCACCAGAAGCCGTCGCGCAGCGTGAGGTGACGCGGCGGTGACGCGGCGGCCGACGCGGACAGCAGCGCGGACACCTGCGGAGCCCAGTCGTCCGGGGCCTCGACGTCCACCCAGTGTCCGTCGGGGCCACCTTCCTGCGGCGCGACCTCGGTGACACCGGCGAGCAGCGCCCCCTCCGGGCGGGTGACCGCGCCGAGCACCGGACGGGCCCCGCACGACAGCCACCACGGACGCACGGTCAGCTCCGGCGGTGCCGTCCGGAGGGCCTGGACCACGGCGGCAGGTGTATCGAGGCAGGCCCAGACCGCCCGGTCGAGCGCCTTGTCGCCGAGCGGCCCGTCGATGCCGAGCGGCAGCGTATGCAGCCAGTCGACCTCCGCACGGCCTTCCTCGGCCAGCGCGTGCAGGATGCGCCGCAGCTGCCCGGGGTCGGCCGGGTCCGCCTCGAAACGGTCGGGCTCCGGGCGGGCGAAGTGTTCGGCCGCCCGGACCCACACCACGCGGCGGTGGCCCGAGGCGAGCGCGAGCGGGGCCGGGCCGTCCGCCGGCCCGTCGGCCACGACGACCATCGTCCGTGCGCACGGCTCCGGAGCGCCCGTCGCGGCCCGTCGCAGCCGGGTCCACTGCGGCTGGTGCAGCCACTCCGTCTCGGGCAGCCGGGCCGGTATCGCCACGGTGTCGGGCGTGGCCTTCGCATCTGCCGACCGCGGCGCCGGAAGTCGGGGTTCCGCACGGCGGCAGTCGTAGGGGGCGAGGTCGAAGGCCGGGGCCGGGAAGTCCCACGGCGGTTGAGCCGGGCCGTCGGGCCAGGCGAGCGTGCGGCCCGTGAGCCAGTGGGCGGCCAGGTCCGCCGCCGGGCGGCCCCGGGTCTCCAGGGCGGGTCCGGGAACGGGCTCGGGGCGTGTCGCGGTCGCGGCCGCCGTGCGCAGCCAGGCGACGGCGGCGGCCGCATCGTGGCAGACGGCGGCGGCCCGCAGTGACCCCTGCGGGCGGCCCGCTTGCAGGTGCCGCAGCGTGCGCGCATAGCGGTCGGGACGGTCGGTGAGGTGGGCGGCGACGCGCTCGGCGTCCGCGGCGAGCTGGGCCTCGCTCACCCCGGACAGCACGACGAGCGGCACGACCTCGGAGTCCGCGGCCTCCCGCGGAGCCGGGTGCGTCGACGGGGCGGCGGCTTCCACGATCACGTGCGCGTTGGTGCCGCCGATGCCGAAGCTGCTCACCGCGGCGACCCGCTCCCGGCCCTCGGGCCAGGGAAGCACCTGTGTCGGTACGTAGAACGGCGCGGGGTCGGGGCCGATCTCCGGGTTGAGCGCGCGGAAGTCGCGGGTGGGCGGAATCCGGCCGTGGTGGACGGCGAGCACCGCCCTGATCAGACCCACGACGCCGGCGGCCGCGCCCAGGTGGCCGATCTGGCTCTTCACGGAGCTGAGCGCGCAGCGGTCCGGCTCGGCCACGCCGAGAGCCTGACGCAGGGCTCCGGCCTCCACCGGGTCGCCGAGCCGCGTACCGGTGCCGTGGGCCTCGACGTACGCCACGTCGGCCCCCGTACGACCGCTGCGCGCGAGGGCGCTGCGGATCACCTCGCGCTGCCCGGCCAGGGACGGCGCGCTGTAACTGAGCTTGGCCGCGCCGTCGTTGTTCACCGCGGAGCCACTGATCACCGCGTAGACGGTGTCGCCGTCGCGCCGGGCGCGGGCCAGCGTCTTGAGCACGAGCACCCCGGCGCCGCTGCCCCCGACGGTGCCGCCCGCGTCGTCGCTGAAGGGCCGGCAGTGGCCGTCGGCGGAGAAGATGTGCTGCGGGCGGTACCGGTAGCCGTCCGTGAGCTCCGCGTCGACGAGTACGCCGCCCGCGAGCATCACGTCCGCGTCGCCCAGGCGCAGCAGCGACGCGGCCAGGTGCACGGCGACCAGTGAACTGGAGCACGCGGTCTGCCCGGCGAACGCCGGACCGCTGAGCCCGAGGTGGAAGGCGACCTTGGTGGCGAGGAAGTCCTTCTCGTGGTGGAGGGCCAGCTGGAAGTCGTCGGGCAGCGCGGCGGGATCGGTGTCGCGGAGCATCGCCCGGAAGTAGGTGTTCTCACCTGCTCCCGCGACCAGGCCGGTCCGCGCCGCGCCGGGGTCGGCGATGCCCGCGTGGGCGAGCGCCTCGACGCAGGTCATGAGCAGTTGGCGCTGCTGCGGATCCATCAGCCGTGCTTCCTGACGGCTGATGCCGAACCGCGCGGGGTCGAAGTCCAGCATTCCGTCCAGCTGACTGCGCGCCCCGACCAGGCCGTCCGCCGCGTCGAAGTGCTCGATGCCGCTGCGCCCGGCGACGACCAGGTCCCAGAAGGCCGCGAGGTCCGGTGCGCCGGGCGCGCGGACGGCCAGCCCGACGACGGCGACGCGGTCGTCCGCCACCGGTGGAGCGGCTGCGGGCACCGCGGCCGGCCCCGGCTCCGAGCGGTCGAGGAACCCCGCCAACTCCCTGGGCGTCACGTGCTCGAAGAGATCGGCCACGGTGAAGCGGAGCCCGAGCCCCGCCGTGCAGCGCAGGTGGAAACGCATCAGGCCGAGACTGGACGCACCCGCCTCGAAGTAGGTCTGGTCGGGTGCGATGGGCAGACCGGTGACTTCCTCGAACACAGCGACCAGGTGCGCCTCCCTGGCGGACGGAGCCCGGGTGCCCCGGCCGGTGGTGCCCGCCGGATCCCGGCCCGGCGCACCGAGCGCGGCCTCCCGGTCGAGCTTGCCGCTCGGGGTGCGCGGCAGCCGCTCCATGACGCGGAAACGCTCGACCCGGATGTGCCCGGGGAGCAGCCCGGCCAGATGCGTCCGCAACTCCGCGGGCGTCGGCGCGGTGCCCCGGCACTCCAGGCAGGCGACGAGCGAGGCCCCGTCGACGCCGACGACGGCCCCGACGACGGCTTCGTGCCGCAGCAGCGCCGCCTCGACCTGCCCCGGCTCCAGGCGGTGGCCGCTGAGTTTGATCTGGTCGTCCGCGCGGCCGAGGCAGTGCAGCAGCCCGTCGTGATCGAACCGTGCGCGATCGCCGCTGCGGTAGAACAGTCCGTCGCCGGGCAGCCGGACGAACCGCTCCTCGTTCAACGGGGTCTCGCCCAGATAGCAGGGCTCGTCCGTCACACCGCCGATGAGCAGCTCGCCGACACCGCCGGGCGGCACCGGCAGGTCCGCCTCGTCGACGACGCGCAGCACCGCGCCGGACACCGCGTGCCCGATCGCGGGCCGGTCCGGCCAGTCGGCCGGATCGCCGTCCAGGCAGAGGCCACTGACGACGTGCGTCTCGGTCGGCCCGTAGTGGTTGAACAGCCGTGAGCCGGGCATGCCGGCGAACCACCTGCGGACGGCCTCCGTGCAGACCAGCTGCTCGCCCGCGGTGATCACTTCGCGCAGCCGGGACGGGTGGCGGCCCAGGTGCACGGCGTGCTCGGCGAGCAACTGCAGTGCCACATACGGCAGGAAGAGCCGCTCGATGCCCTCCGACTCCATCTGGTCGAGCAGCGCGGGGACGTTCCGCCGCAGGGCGGGGTCGATGAGCCGCAGGCAGCCGCCGGTGCACAGGGTGCCGAAGACCTCCTGGAAGGAGACGTCGAAGGAGAGCATGGAGAACTGCTGGGTCAGCGCGGGCGTGCCGAGACCGCCGGGGCCCGACTGCCAGTGCAGCAGATTGCTCAACGTACGGTCGAAGACCCGCACGCCCTTGGGCCGGCCGGTCGAGCCGGAGGTGAAGAGGGTGTACAGCGGGCGCGTGGCCCGGTGCGCAGGGAGCAGCGGTCCGGCGCCGTCGGCCGCCGTGTCCGTCTCGGACAGCTCGACCTGCATGCGCGGTACGTCACCGGCTGCCAGCCCGTCGAACGCCGCACCACCCCCCGGTGGGAGGAGGACGCACAGCGGTGCGGTCTGTTCCAGCACCTGCCGCAGGAGCGCGGGCGGGTAGGACGGGTCGAGCGGCACCGCCGTCAGGTTCAGCCGGGCCAGTGCGAGGAGCGCCACCACGTGCTCGACGGACGGTGGGAGGAACAGCGCGACGTGGCCCTGTTCGTACGCATCCGGCAGCCGCAGCGTCGTGGTCAGTTCCGTGGCGAGGGCGGCCGCGTACCGGTCGAGCGTCGCGTAGTCGACGGTGCCCGTCGCGGTGCGCAGGGCCGGCGCGGCCGGGGTCCGGGCCGCCTGGTGTGCGAAGCCCTCGGCGACCGTGGTCCACGGCGGTTCCGCGGGCGCGCCCCGGCCGGGCTCGGGAAGCGTGTCGCGGTAGGGCGCGACCAGCTCAGCCGGTGTGGTGCCGGGGTTCGCGGACAGCGCGGCGAGACCCTCGCGGAAGAGGCGGGCGAGGGCGGCCGCCCGCTCGGCGTCGAGGCGGTCGTCGGCGTACTCCCAGAGGCACTCCAGCCCCTCGGGGCGCTCGACGACCGTCAGGGTCACCGCGCACTTGGCCTCCGCGGGCACCGGCCACAGCGGGCGCGCGGCACAGCCGGGCAGCGCGAGGGAGTCGTAGTCGGTGTTCTCCAGTACGAGGAGGAAGTCGAACGGCGAGTCGTCCGCGGCGGTGTGCGAGCGGGCGGCCAGGGCGTCCGTGAGCGCCACGTCTTGATGCGCCAGCAACGCACGTACGACGGCCGCGGTCCGCATCACCTCGTCCCGCACGGCCGCCCGCGGGTCCACGGACAGCGGGAGCAGCACGGTGTTGGCGAACATGCCGACGCTGTCCGCGAACTCCCGCACGGGCCGGTGGGCGACCGGCGCGGCGACGCGCAGCCCGGTCAGGCCGGTCACGCCGTACAGCGCCCAGGCGTAGACACCGGCCAGCAACTCGAACCGCGTCAGACCGAGTTCGCCGCAGAGCCGGTCCAGCGCCGCCCGGCCGCCCGCGTCCAGCGGGTCCAGGAGCAACCGTCCCGCCGGGCCGCGCCCGGACCGGGGCAGCGGAAGCGGCTGCGCCGTCGCTCGGGGACCCGGGGAGTCGTCGGCGTACACAGCCGACAGCTCCTCCCGCTGTGTCGCGTACGCCTCACTCGCGTGCCAACTGCGCTGCCAGTCGGCGAAGTCGAGCGGTGTGGGCGCCCCGGCGGAGCCGGTCAGCACCGGAGCACCCTCGACGGCCGCCGCGTACCCGGCGGACAGGTCGCGCAGCAGCACGTTCACCGACCAGCCGTCCACGGCGATGTGGTGCAGGTGCAGCAGCAGCGTGCCGCCGCCCCCCGACGGCAGCCAGCATGCGCGCAGCATCCTGGGCACCGCGAGGTCGAACGGTACGGAGAAGAAGGCGTCCTCAGGATCGTGCCTCCCGTCACTGTCACCGTCTCCGTCTCCGTCTGCGTCTTCGGAGGCGGTCGTCCACGGGTCGTACGGCTCGCCCATCCGCTGCCGCAGCCCCTCGGCCGTCGCCGCGAAACCCGTCCGCAGTGCCGGATGACGTGCGACCAGAGCGGCGAGAGCCGTCCGCAGGGCGTCCTGGCGCACCGGCCCCGATACGGCGAAGGCCAGCCGTACGTCGTAGGCCCGGGAGTCCGGGGACCGCTGCCGCAGGAACCAGAGACGTTCCTGTTCGCCGGTCGCGGGCCCGGACAGGGCTCCGGCCGCGGTGGCTTGCGGAAGCGCGGGCGCGCTGTCGGCCAGGGCTTCGCGGACGGCGGCGGCGACATCGGCGAGGTCGCCGTGGAGCACGCGGTGCGCGGTGACCTCGCAGTGCAGGCGGCGCCGGATCTCGTGGCGCAGTCGCAGCGCCTTCAGCGAGTCGCCGCCGCACGCGATCCACCGGTCCTCGGGACGCGGCTCCGGCACGCCCAGGATCTCGCCCGCGAGGTCGAGGACGACGCGCAGCGGTTCGTCGGCGTGCCCCGGGGCGGTGGCTGCCGGTTGGCTCGCGGCCTCGGGGCGCCATGGTGCGCCGGCGCTCGCGCGGAGCACCGCCTCGTCGACCTTTCCGTTGGCGGTGAGCGGGAGAGCGGGGACGCGGTGCAGGTGGTGCGGGCGCATGTAACCGGGCAGCCCCGCCGCCAGGTGACCCTCGAACTCAGCCCAGGTCAGGCCTTGTTCGGCGACGAGGTAGGCGAGCAGCTCCGCCGGGCCGCCCCGCCCGTCCCGGTGGGCGCACACGTACACCTGCCGCACGGAGGGGTGCTCGGCGATGTGCCGCTCCACCTCCCCGGGCTCGATGCGGAACCCCCGCACCTTGACCTGCCGGTCGGCGCGGCCGACGTACGTCAGGTCGCCGTCGGCCGAGCGCCGCACCAGGTCGCCGGTGCGGTAGTACGTGGTGCGCGTGCCGTCGTCGCCGGGCAGCGTCACGAAACGGCGGTCGGTCTCCTCGGGCAGGTTGCGGTACCCGGCCGCCACCCCGGCACCGGACAGGAGCAGTTCGGCGTCCTCACCGGGTGCGGCCGGCCGGATGGTGCCCGGCGCGACCAACGCCATGCCGGTCTCGGGCAGGGCCCGGCCCAGGGGCACGACGGAGCCGTCGAAGTCCCGGGGGACCGGGTGGTGCAGCGCGAACGTCGTGCACTCGGTGGGGCCGTAGACGTTGTGGAGCCGGGTGCGGCTGCCGGGAGCGGCGTTGTGCCGGTACCAGTGCCGGATGAGCGGCGCGTTGAGCTGCTCGCCGCCGACCAGCAGCTCGGTGAGCCCGGAGAAGCAGCTGGGCTCCGTGTCCACCACGGCGTTGAACAGGGCCGTGGTGACGAAGGCGGTGTGGACGCGCTCCCGCCGGAGCACCGCGGCCAGCCGATCGGGGGACTGCACGTCCTCGTCGGCGAGGATGACGCAGCAGCCTCCGGTCAGCAGCGGTACCCACACCTCGAAGCTCAGCGCGTCGAAGGCGGGGTTCGACAGGCAGGCGAAGCGGGCGCCCTGCGAGTCCGGGAGGAACGCCGGGTCGGCCAGGCGCAGGATTCCCGCGTCGCGCACCTCCACACCCTTGGGGCGCCCGGTGGTGCCCGACGTGTAGAAGGTGAAGGAGGCCGGCGCGGGGTCGGCGGGCGGCGGACCGTCCGCCGTGTCCACCGGCGCGTCGAGCAGCGCGTCCGCCGGGACGGGGGTGACCCCGTCCGGCAGGCCGTGCCGTAACGCGTCGTCGTGCACGAGGAGCCGGGCACCGGAGTCGTCGAGGATGTGCCCGAGGCGGTCGGCGGGGCTCAGCCGGTCGGCGGGGACGACACGGGCACCGAGCCGGAGCACGCCCAGCATGACGCAGACGAGCTGCCACGATCGGGGGAGGCCGACGGCGACGGCGTCGCCGGGGCCGATCCCGTGGGCCCGCAGCCCGGCCGCGACGGTGGCGGCGGATGCGTCCACCGCGGTGTGGCTCAGGGTGCGGTCGCCGTCGACGACTGCGGGGGCCGTGGGGGTGCGCAGGCTCTGTTCGTACACCGCGCGGGCCAGGCCGGCGGAACGGGATGAGGTGTGCATCAGTCCTCGGTCGGTGCAGTCGGTGCAGTCGGTGCAGTCGGTGCAGTCGGTGCAGTCGCAGAGGTGCGGGTGCCCGTAGGGGCAGGCTCCGTCGAGGTGGCGGCGGGCGGCGCGGGCCGGTCGAGCCGCTCCGCGACCAGGCCGGCGATCAGCGGGATCCGCTCGCCCTCCAGGACGTCCCAGTGGCCGCCGTCGACGACCTCCACGGTGAGTCCCGCACCGGCACGGTCGAGCCAGAACCGCCGCAGTGCCTCGCCGGCGGCCTCGGGGTCGGAGCCGTCCGCCACCTCTGCCTCCGCGGCCTGCACGAGGAGCAGCGGAGCCTTCGAGGGCCCCGGCACGTAGTCGCCGGCGGCCTCACGGTTGAGGTTGTAGATGCGGAAGTACCGGTCGACCTGCGCGTCGTCGATCCCTGGGTACATGCCGTTGAAACGGACCAGCTTGTCGCGGAACTCGGCGGCGTCGACCGGCGCGAACCGCTGCCGCTCCGCCGGGTCGTCCGTCCCGTGCGTGTCGAGCAGCACCACGGACACCTCGCGGTGCCCGGCGTCCGCGAGCCGCCGCCCCATCTCGTGCGCGACGAGACCTCCGAAGGAGAGACCGAGGATCACCAGGGATTCGTCCGGCTCGGGTCGCAGCAGCGTCAGGTAGTGCTCCGCCATCTCCTCCACCGACCGCAGCGGCTCCTCGCCGGGGTCGATGCCGCGGGCCTGGATCCCCTGCACGTGGATGCCGTCGGGCAGGGCGCCCGCCAGCGGGAGATAGCAGAAGGCGGTGCCACCCGCCGGGTGGACGCAGACCACCCGGCGTCCGCCCCCGCCCGCCCTGATCTCGACGAGCCCGTTGTCGGGCGTCACCGGCGTCTGCCCGCGCAGCCGCGCGGCCAGCCGCTCGATGGTCGGGTACTGCAGGACGTCGCGGGTCGGCAGCGTCCGGCCGAACTCCTCCCGGATCAGGTGCGCCACCTTGATCGCGGACAGTGAGGTGCCGCCCACGGCGAAGAAGTCGTCGGTGATGCCGATGTCGCGGTGCAGCAGTACCCGGCGCCAGATGCGGTACAGCGCCATTTCGAGCCGGTCGCGCGGCGCCAGGGTGTTGACCTGGTCGGACCGCGACGCGCGGGCACGTCCGAGGACTTCCCCGCGGTCGAGCTTTCCGCTGCGGTTCAGCGGCAGCCGCGGGAACTCGGCGAAGAGCGACGGAATCATGTACTCGGGCAGCCGCTCGGCGAGCGCGGCGCGCCACTGAGTGGGGGTGGACTCGGGGGCGTCACCCCGGCCGATGCCCGCGACCAGACACAGCTCCCCGGCCTCGTCCCGGTCGGCGAGGACGGCCGCCTCCTGGACGCCGGGCAGCTCCCGCAGCGCCGCCGCGACCTCGCCGGGCTCGATGCGGAACCCGCGCAGCTTGACCTGGTCGTCGGCGCGCCCCACGAACTCGTAGGACCCGTCATGCAGTCGGCGTGCCAGGTCGCCCGTGCGGTAGACCCGCTCGCCCGGTACGAACGGGTCCGCCAGGAAGCGCTCCTCGGTCAGGTCGGGCCGGTTGAGGTATCCCTGGGTGACGCCGGCCCCGCCGACGTACAGCTCTCCGACGACCCCGGGAGGCACCGGTTCACGGCGCCGGTCGAGGAGGTAGATCCGGGTGTTGTCGACCGGCCGTCCGATGGGGGAGCGGCGGTCCAGGTCCCCCGGGTCGTTGTGGGTGATGCTGTAGACGGTGGTCTCGGTCGGCCCGTAGACGTAGCAGACGCGCAGACCGGGGAGTGCCTCGCAGAGCCGCCACAGCGCACGCTCCGGCAACGGTTCGGCGCCCGTCGCCAGCTGACGCAGCGACAGGCCTTCGAGGCGTGCGCCCGGATCCTCGTCGATCCAGGAGATGTACGAGGCGGGCAGCCACGCGTGCGCGATCCGGTGCTCCCGCATCCAGTCGAGCAGCGCCTCGGGGTCGCCCCGGCGTTCCTCGGGCACGAGATGCAGTACGCCACCGGTGGTCGGCGGCAGGAACAGTTCGTGCACGGACGCGTCGAAGCCGAAGCTGGCCCACGCGGAGGACGGCTCGCCGGGCAGGGCTCCGTAGGCGTGGAGCCAGTTCTCCAGCAGGTTGGCGATGTTGCCGTGGGTCGCGGCCACGCCCTTCGGGCGGCCGGTCGACCCGGACGTGTAGATGACGTACGCGAGCTGCGACGGCGTGGGCAGCCGCGCGGGCGCGTCGTCGCGTCCGCCCTCGGCCTCCACCTCGGTCAACTGCGCCCAGTCGCCCGGCGGGTCCGCCACGTCGCCGAGCACCAGGGCGGGCGCGGCCTCCTCGACGATCGCCCGGAGCCGGCCGTGGGGCTGTCCGGCGTCCAGCGGCAGATATGCGGCGCCGGCCTTCAGGACGCCCCACATGCCGACGACGAACTCCGCCGTACGCCCGCAGTGCAGGCCGACGACCTGTCCGGGCCGTACGCCCCGGGCGAGCAGGGCGTGCGCGAGACGGTTGGCCCGCCGGTCCAGTTCGGCGTACGTCAGTCGCGTACCGCCGCTGACCAGCGCCGGTTCGTCGGGCCGCAGACGCACCTGTTCGGCGAACCGCTCGACGGGCCCGACGACAGGACCCGACGTGACCCGCCCGCGCCCCTCGGCGAGCAGCGCGGCGCGTTCGTCGTGGTCGAGCAGCTCGTACGCGGTGATCTCGCGTTCGGGTTCCATGACCAGCTGCTCCAGCACGCGCGTGAAGTAGCGGACGAACCGCTCGACCGTGTCGTGGTCGAACAGGGCGCGGGCGTAGTCGAGATGCCCGACGACGCCGCCGTCCTCCCGGTGCAGGATCAGCGTGAGGTCGAACTTCGCGGGGGCGTGCGGGATGTCGAGGGTCTCGACCCGGACCCCGGGAAGCCGGAGCCAGCCGCGGAAGGTGATGCCCCAGGCGAACATCGTCTGGAACAGCGGGCTGTGGGAGAGGCTGCGATGCGGGTTCACCGCGTTCACCACCCGCTCGAAGGGCAGCTCCTGGTGGTCGAGCGCCTCGCGCAGCACCGCGCGCACCCGCCCGAGCGCCTCGGTGCCCGTCGGATCGCCGGACAGATCGGCGCGTATCGCGAGGGAGTTGGAGAAGAATCCGATCAGGCGCTCGTCCTCCGGCCGGCGCCGCCCCGCGACCGGAATGCCGACGACCGTGTCCGCCTCCCCGGAGAGCAGGCTCAGAAGCACGTGCCAGCCCGTGAGGACGGCGGTGAACAACGTGCCGTCCTGCGCCCGTGCGGCGCTCTCCAACGTCTCGGTGAGCGCGGGGGAGAGGCGGACCGGGACGCGGCCGCCGGTGTGGTCCTGGAGCATCGGGCGCGGCCGGTCGGCGGGCAGGGCGAGCAGCGCCGGGGCGTCCGCCAACTGCTCGCGCCAGTAGTCGGCCTGCGCTTCGGCCTCCTCGCCCCCGACCCACGCGTGCTGGCGCGCGGCATGGTCGACGAACTGGGCGGGCAGTGGCGGCAGCGGGTCCGGCTCGCCGCGCAGCAGGGCGGCGTAGACGGTGCTCACCTCGGTCAGCAGGAGCCCCACCGACAGGCCGTCGTGGATGGAGTGGTGCAGCGTCAGGAGGAGCGCGTGCCGGTCGGGTGCGAGCGTGAGGAGCTGCCCCCGGGCGAGCGGCCCTGCCCCGAGGTCGAAGGGGGTCTCGCACTCCTCCCGCTGCCGGGCGATGAGCAGTTCGTCGCTGTCCTGCCGACCCGACAGATCCTCCGAACGCAGCGCGAACCCGGCATCGGGCGGCGCGATGTCCTGCCGCGCCTCGCCCTCCACCGGCACGAATCGGGTGCGCAGCGTCTCGTGCCGTGCGACGACGGTGTCGAGGGCGCGTGCGAGCAGCGAGCGGTCCAGGTCTCCCTCGATGAGGTAGGCCAACTGCTCGTTGTACGCGGCGTTGGAGCCCTCGGCCTGCGCCAGCGCCCACAGACGCTGCTGACCGAAGGAGGACACGGGGTGGGGGGTGCGTATCGCCGTCAAGGAGCGGTCCTTCTGCCGTGAGGTGAACGATCGATGCCGACGAGAGCCCGGGCGCGGCGTCGCCGCGGGGCGGGTGAGGCTGGTGAGGTGGAGGAGGGGAACGGCGCGTGCGGCGCGTGCGGCGCGGGCACAATCGCAGCGCATCGCATCGCGAGCCATCGTCAGGCCTGGTCAGAGGGTCAGGGGGTCCGGCCAGCCACCATCATTCGCCCCGCTTCTTCCCTGTGTCAACGGGCGCCTGAGGCCCGATTGGTGCCCGTTTGGGCACTCCGGACAGCAACCCGGGCATCGAGGACGACCCTTCGGGCACGGACGCCGCGCATCCCGCTCCGGACGGGCGACGCGCTCGACCCTCGCGTGGCGTGATGCCACATGGTCCGGGCATGGAGGAGCGTTCGAGGACCGGTCCTCTTGGCTTCCCCCGTTGGCCGTCCGCCCGTTGGCCGTCGACGCTCCACCAAGACTCTGGCATGCGTGACGTCCCGGACGGGGGCGCCTCCCGGCCAGGCGTTATCCTGTGGCCGCGGCCGACGACATAGCCCGTATCCAGCGGCTTTCCTGTGCGAAACGGTCGCAGCGGGCCATGTCTTGCATCACATGCATATCGCGCAAGTCGCGCACAACGCCGATCACGTATCCGAAGAAAGCTGGGTTGTGGATTACCAGGCCGTTCTCGAAGAAGTCGCCGCCTTCGCCCGGCCCCTGGTGGGCCGCGGTCAGGTCGCCGGCTACATCCCGGCGCTCGCGGACGTGGACGCCGAGCGTTTCGGGATCGCGGTCGCCGATGTCGACGGCGAGGTGCACGGCGTGGGGGACTGGCAGGAACCGTTCTCCGTCCAGTCCATCTCGAAGGCGTTCAGCCTCGCGCTGGTGCTGGCGGAGGGCGGTGACCGGATCTGGGACCGCGTCGGCACGGAGCCGTCCGGCAACCCCTTCAACTCGCTGGTCCAGTTGGAGTACGAGAACGGCATCCCGCGCAACCCCTTCATCAACGCGGGTGCGCTGGTCGTCACGGACCGGCTGCAGAGTCTCACCGGGGACGCGGGCACGAGGACGCTGGAGTTCCTGCGCGCGGAGAGCGGCAACCCGGACGTCGCCTTCGATCCGGTGGTCGCGGCCTCGGAGGCCGAGCACGGCGACCGCAACGCCGCCCTCGCCCACTTCATGGCGAGCTACGGCAATCTCGACAACCCCGTGTCCACGGTCCTGGAGCACTACTTCCGGCAGTGCGCGATCCGCATGAGCTGCCGCGATCTCGCCCTCTCGGCGGCCTTCCTGGCGCGGCACGGGCTCCGCAACGACGGCACGCGGCTGCTGCCGCCGCGCGAGGCGAAGCAGGTCAACGCGGTCATGCTCACCTGCGGGACGTACGACGCGGCAGGCAGCTTCGCCTACCGCGTCGGACTGCCGGGCAAGAGTGGCGTCGGCGGCGGCATCGTCGCCGTGATTCCGGGCCGCTGCACGTTGTGCGTGTGGAGCCCGAGCCTCGATTCGTACGGCAACTCCGTGGCCGGCGTGGCCGCGCTCGACCACTTCACGACGGTGACGGGCTGGTCGGTGTTCTAGCCCTGATCCTTCGGGCGGGCCCTAGGGGAGCGGGCCGTCGTACGGGAGCAGGTCGGGTCGCTTCGGCGCGCGTCCGTCGCCGGACGAGCGGCCGGTGAGGCGGCGGCCGATCCACGGGCCGAGGTACTGCCTGGCGAACCGGACGTCGGCGACGCGGCGGGTGGCCCAGCCCGGCGGCACGGCGGCGGGCAGCGGCGTCTGCCAGTCGTCCTCGGGGTCGTAACCGAGCGCCTGCCACACGGCCTCGGCGATCCTGCGGTGCCCTTCGGCCGTCGGGTGCAGACGGTCCACGTCCCACATGCGCTGGTCGCCGAGTACGGCGGCGCCGTACAGGTCCACGACGATCGCGCCGTGCCGGGACGCGAGGTCGTCGACGTACGAGTAGAGCTCCTCCATGCGCGGACGGAAACGTTCCATCACCGGGCCGTTCCGTCCCGGGCTGCGCATCAGGACGAGCTGCTTGCACGAGGGGGCGAGCCGCTCGACGGCCTCTTCCAGCAGGCCGCGGACACGGTTCATGTCGCACTTGGGGCGCAGCGTGTCGTTGAGGCCGCCGACCAGAGTGACCACGTCGGCCTGCATCGCGGCCGCGAGGTCCACCTGCTCGTCGACGATCTGCCCGATGAGCTTGCCGCGCACGGCCAGGTTCGCGTAGCGGAAGCCCGGGGTGTGCGCGGCCATCCGGGCGGCGAGGAGGTCGGCCCACCCGCGGTAGGTGCCGTCGGGCAGCAGATCCGACATGCCCTCGGTGAAGGAGTCGCCCACCGCGACGAGACTGGTGTAGTTAGCATTCATCTGCATGGCAGAGACGATCGTAACCTGGCGCCCCGGCCGGTGGATCTGGGCAGCGTGGCCCGACGGCGGTATGTCATAGGCACGCCGTCGTCACGAGAGAGCGAGCCCGCCATGTGGAACGCAGCATTCTGGAAGTCCACCGCGGAACGCGCGATCCGCACGTTCGCACAAGCGCTGGCCGCGGTGCTGGTGGCGGGGGCGACCAGTCTCCTGGACGTGGAGTGGGGCGCGGCCTTCGCGACGGCGGGCCTCGCCGCGGTCCTGGCGGTCCTGACGGCGATCGGCGCCTCGGAGGTGGGCGCGTCCGGCCCCGGCCTCACGGAGGAGCCGACGAAGCGGGTGCGCGCGGGAGCGGGGGAGTCGGCGGGGTGAGGTGGCGGGAGCACGCACCGGTACGGTTCTGCGCATGGTGATCGACAGCGGTTTCCACGAGGTTCCCGGCGCGGATATCCCCGGCGTACTCGACGAGGCCGCCCGCCGGGGGGTCCCCGTGTTCACGCTCTCCACCGACGGGCGGACCGACAAGGAGGCGTTCTTCGGGGCGGTACGGGAGACGCTTCCCTTGGACCCGCCGCTCGGGACCCACCGCATGGTGTGGGACGCCCTCTCGGATTCCCTCTGGGGCGGTCTCCACGAGCTGACGTCCTCCCGCGTGGTCATCGTCTGGCCCGATGCGGGGCCCGTCGCGGGCGCCGAGGGTGAATTCCGGATCGCGCTGGAGATCCTCCGTGATGTGACCGGGTCCCTCGCCGACGTCCGACGCACCGGCGGAAGGCCGACACAGGTCTCCGTGTACGTTGCCCCGGCTCAGGCTCCGGCCGCGCGCTCTCTGGACTGACGCCGCGAGGGGCCGCGCACGTGCGTGTGCGGCCCCTCGGGATTTCACCGTCCTGCCCTTACACAGGCTGCCCGAACAGCTTCTGCAGGACGTCCTCCATCGTGACCATGCCGGCGAGGCGGCCGTCCGAGCCGAGTACCGCCGCCACATGCGTGCGGCTGCCGCGCATGGCCGTCAGGACGTCGTCCAGCGGCGTCGTCTCGCGCACCTGGGCGATCTTGCGCATGTCCGGCACCCGGAACGGCAGATCGCGCGGTGCCCGGTCCAGCGCGTCCTTCACGTGCAGATAGCCCACGATCCGGCGGCCGTCGTCGACCACGGGGAAGCGGGAGAACCCGGACTCGGCCGAGAGCTGCTCCAGCTTTTCGGGGGTGACGCCCACGCGCGCGTAGACGACGGCCTCCAGAGGCAGGACCACGTCCCGGACCGGACGGCGGCCCAGTTCGAGCGCGTCGTGCAGCCGCTCCTGCGCACGGTTGTCGATCAGCCCCGCGTCTCCGGAGTCCTTGACCATGCGCGCGAGGTCGTCGTCGGAGAAGCTCGCCGACACCTCGTCCTTGGCCTCGACGTGCAACAGCTTCAGCAGACCGTTGGCGAACGCGTTGATCGCGAAGATCACGGGCCGCAGCGCCCGAGCGAGCGCCACCAGCGGCGGCCCGAGCAGCAGCGCGGAACGCACGGGCTCCGCGAGGGCGATGTTCTTCGGGATCATCTCGCCCAGGAGCATGTGCAGATACGTCGCCAGGGTCAGCGCGATGACGAACGAGATCGGGTGGACCAGACCGTGCGGCACGCCCACCGCGTCGAAGGCGGGCTCCAGCAGATGCGCGATCGCCGGCTCCGCGACGATACCGAGGACCAGGGTGCACAGCGTGATGCCGAGCTGCGCCGCCGCGAGCAGCGCCGACACGTGCTGCAGGCCCCACATCACGCTCTTGGCGCGCCGGTTGCCCTCCTCCGCGTGCGGCTCGATCTGGCTGCGGCGCACGGAGATCAGGGCGAACTCGGCGCCCACGAAGAAGGCGTTGACGACGAGCGTCGCCAGACCGATCAGCAACTGTACGGCGATCATCGGACGTCCTCCTCGTGGCCGTCGGCGTCGAGCGGGGCGTGCAGCATGACCCGGGCGGCACGCCGCCCGGACGCGTCCACGACGTCGAGCCGCCAGCCGCCCACCTCGACGCCGTCACCGACGGCGGGGATGCGGCCGAGTTCGGTGGCGACGAGGCCGGCGAGCGTCTCGTACGGCCCGTCGGGCACCCGCAGGCCGACCCGCGCGAGCTGGTCGGTGCGGGCGGAGCCGTCGGCGGAGTAGAGCGTCCTGCCGTCGTCGTCGGTGCCCTCGTGGGAGATGTCGGGCGTCTCGTGCGGGTCGTGCTCGTCCCGCACCTCGCCGACGACCTCCTCGACGATGTCCTCCAGGGTCGCGACGCCGGCCGTGCCGCCGTACTCGTCGATGACCACGGCCATCGTGCGCTTGCCCGAGAGCCGGTCGAGGAGCCGGTCGACGGTGAGCGTCTCCGGCACGAGCAGCGGCTCGCGCATCAGCTCGGCGACGGAGACGCGCTGCCTGCGCTCCGCGGGGACGGCGAGCACGTCCTTGATGTGCGCGACGCCGACGACCGTGTCGAGGTTCCCGCGGTACACGGGGAAGCGGGAGAGGCCGGTGGCGCGCGTGGCGTTCGCGACGTCCTCGCAGGTGGCGTGCGTCTCCAGGGCCATGACCTGCACACGGGGCGTCATCACGTTCTCCGCGGTGAGGTCGGCGAGGTTCAGCGTGCGCACGAACAGCTCGGCCGTGTCCGCCTCCAGGGCGCCCTCCTTGGCGGAGTGGCGGGCCAGGGCGATCAGCTCCTTGGGGCCGCGCGCGGAGGCGAGCTCCTCGGCGGGCTCGATGCCGAAGCGGCGTACGGAACGGTTCGCGGTGTTGTTCAGGTGCGCGATGAACGGCCGGAACGCGGCGCTGAACAGCCGCTGCGGCGTCGCCACGCGCTTGGCGACGGCGAGCGGCGAGGAGATCGCCCAGTTCTTGGGCACCAGCTCACCGATGACCATCAGAAAGACGGTCGACAGGGCCGTTCCGATCACGAGGGCGACGGAGGACGCCGCGGACCGGGGTATGCCGAGGTCGCGCAGCGGGCCCGCGATCAGGGCGGCGATGGACGGCTCGGAGAGCATGCCGACGACCAGGTTGGTGACGGTGATGCCGAGCTGCGCGCCCGAGAGCTGGAAAGTGAGGTTCTTGACGGCTTTGAGGGCACCGGCGGCACCGCGCTCGCCGCGCTCGACGGCCCGCTCGAGCTCGCTGCGCTCGACCGTCGTGAGGGAGAACTCCGCGGCGACGAACACACCGCACGCCAGGCAGAGCAGCACCGCCACGAGGAGCAGGAGCACTTCGGTCATCGGGTCACCTCCGTCCCATGATCGGGCAGGGGCAGGAGGAATGCGCGATGTCGGGTACTAGGAGGCTCGCCCATGGGCGGACGCTCACACCTTTCAGTTGGATACGAGTATTGCGTCCATGGTAAAGGATCAGCAAAGCCACTCGAACCTCTGTCGAGATCTGCAGGAGCTACCCCTTTACCCCGCCGGGGGCGCTTCACCCAGCGGCTTCACCCACCGGCTCCACTGCGGCTCGGGAGCGTATCCGCCCGCGTGCCAGGCGTGGTGGGCGAGCTCATTGTGGTCAAGGACCATCGCGTCGCCGCGGCGCCCGCCGAGCCGCACGAACCGCTCCTCGGCCGCGGCGAGCAGCGCCGAGCCCACGCCGCGCCTGCGGTGGTGCGGGTGCACCGCGAGGCGGTAGAGGTGGCAGCGCCA
The DNA here is from genome assembly GCF_008642315.1 of Streptomyces venezuelae. NCBI lineage: Bacteria > Bacillati > Actinomycetota > Actinomycetes > Kitasatosporales > Streptomycetaceae > Streptomyces > Streptomyces venezuelae. Next base: position 8,408,205 of record NZ_CP029192.1, read on the forward strand.
GCCGTCGAAACCCGCGATGACCGTCCCCGCGAGCTCCCCGCCGAGCTCGGCGACGAGCAGCGCCTCCGGGTCGCGGGCGACGAGCCGCTCCACGCCGGAGCGGTCGTCGCTGATGCTCGTGCCTTCCGCGGCCACCTTCCAGAAGGCCAGCACCGCGTCCAGCTCATCGGGCGCCGCGGCCCGTATCCGAAGATCATCCATACGGCCATCCCACCACCGGCCGAAGCGGTGACGCACGGACATTTCAGGATGTGGACGAGAGTCAGGATGCGGACGAGAGTCTGATCCCGGCGAGGACGGTTTCTAGCATCCGGTCGAACTCCGCCCGGGACCCGAAGCCCTCCATCAGGGGAGCGAGTGCGGCCATGCCCGGGTGCGCGGCGGCGTCGAACGCGGGCACGGCGCCGGGCTCGTCGGCGGTGCACGCCAGCAGATGGCCGTTGAGGAAGCCGAACAGCACCATGGGCGCGTCCGCGGCCACCCGGTCGGGCACCCCCGCCGCACGCATCGCGGCGACCAGCTCCTCCAGGGCGGCGACAGCGACCGGCGAGGTCTGGGCCCGCGTCACCAGCACCGGGAACACGCGGGGGTGCCGGTAGGCCATGTCGCGATAGCGGTGGGCCGTCCGGCGGGCGATGTCCTCCCAGTGGCGGGGCGCGCCCTCGTCCGCGCCGACGGCCACCTCGCCGAGCACCGCCTCGGACACCGCGTCACTCCGGGCGCGGTCGAGCCCCGCCGAGGTGCCCTGGGTCCGTCTGGCCACGTCTTTCGTCCTGGCCTCGGCCTCACCGTCGCCGCGACGGTCCTCCCGTACGTGGACCGCGTCACCACCCACCTGCTGGCCGACCACATCCGCGACGGCTATCCCGGGTACACCCCGTCACGGATCGACGCGGCCGTCACCACCTACCTCGTCCTGCTGTCCGTGATCGGAGCGCTCGGCGCCGTCGCGTGGCTCGGGACCGCCCGGGCCGTGAAGGCGGGCAGGCGGTGGGCCCGCCCCGCCGCGCTCGTGCTGTTCGTGTGCGCCGCCACCGTCGGACTGACCGGGCTGCTCACCACGGACACGTCCGGCGAGACCGGTCTGCCACCGGCGCTGGGGTGGGCCGGGATGGCGCCGAGCATGGCGGCGCTCCTGGCGGTCGTGTTCCTGTGGAGCCGGCCGCGTGTTGCGGGTCGGCTCCCGCGGGCCCGCCACTGAGCGTCCGGCGCGCGGGTGCCGCTCTCACTCGTGCGCGATGGCCGCCAGTACGTTCATGCGTGACGCGCGCAGCGCCGGCAGCAGCGCCGCCGCGAGGCCCACGACCACCGAACCGATCACCACCGCGATGATCGTCGTCCAGGGGAACGCCAGCTCCTTCATGCCCTGCAGCGCGAGCACCTGCTGCACGGCGACGCCCCAGACCATTCCGAGCGCAAGGCCGAGCAGCGCCCCGAACACCGCGATCACCACCGACTCCAGGCGGATCATCCGGCGCAGCTGACGACGGCCGAGGCCGATGGCGCGCAGCAGTCCGATCTCCCGGGTGCGTTCCACGACCGACAGGGCGAGGGTGTTGACGACGCCGAGGACCGCTATGACGATCGCGAGACCGAGCAGGGCGTACACGAGGTAGAGCATCACGGCGATCTGCTGCCGGATCAGCTCCTTGTAGTCGGCCTGGTCGCGCACCTGCACCTGCGGATACGGGTCGAGGGTCTTGTCCAGACGGGCGCGCAGGGTGTCCGCGTTCGTGCCCGGCGCCGCGTTGACGTACAGCGCGGAGTCCTGGCCGCCCGGCACGTACTTCTCGACCGTGCCGAACCCGAGGAAGAGCCCGCCCTCGACGCCGAAGCCCTCGGGCGAGTCCTGGTCGGTGAGCGCGCCGACGGTCAGCTTCGTCCCGCGCCCGCCCGGGAACGTCGCGGGCAGCGTGTCACCCACCCGCACCTCGTGCTTCTTCGCGAAGTCCACGTCCATGCCGATCCGGCCCGCGGCGAGCGCGTCCCGCGAACCGCCCTGCGCGTACGTCACTTTGGCGACGTCGTCGAGCCGCGGATCGTAGCCCGCGGCGGTCGACTCGACGTTCTTGCCGTCGGGCAGCGCCAGTTCGATGGGCGTGAAGCGCTGGCGTACGACGAGACCGGCGCCCTCCGTCTTCTCGACCTTCCCGGTGATCTCCGAGGAGAACGGCATGAAGTTGCTGTTCTGCACGACGAAGTCCGCGCCGAGCGTCCGGTCGATCTGCCGGTCGAACGACTTCGTCATGGACGCGCTGGCCACCGAGAGGCCGCCGACCAGTGCGAGCCCCACCATCAGCGCGGCCGCCGTGGCGCCCGTGCGGCGGGGATTGCGCAGCGCGTTGCGCTGGCTCATCCGGCCGACGGAGCCGAAGACCGCGGGGAACGCGCCACCGAGGACCCGGATCACCGGCCGCACCAGGAGTGGCCCCGCGACGACCGTGGCGATCAGGGTCAGGACGATGCCCAGGCCGAGCAGTGACGCCGCGGACGACGTCTTCTCCGCGGTGGCGCAGCCCACCAGTGCGGTGGCGCCGGCCGCCCCGACGAGCGCGCCGGCGGCCGCCCGCACCTTCAACGGCCGTCCCACACCGGCGATCTCGGCGTCCGCGAGCGCGGCCATCGGCGAGACGTGCGCGGCGCGCCGGGCGGGGAGGTACGCCGCGACGAATGTGACGCCGACCCCGACGACGTACGAGGCGACCGGCGTCCCCCATCCGATGACCATCTCCGTGGACTTCAGGTTCATCCCGAGCAGGCCCATGAGCTCGATCAGGCCGAGGGCGAGCCCGATGCCCGCGGCGAGCCCCAGCGTCGCACCGACGAGGCCGAGCAGCAGCGCCTCGACGAGCACGGAACGGCGCACCTGCCTGCGGTCGGCACCGAGCGCGCGCAGCAGCCCCAGTTCGCGGGTGCGCTGCGCGATGAGCATCGAGAAGGTGTTGACGATCAGGAAGATGCCGACGAGGACGGCGACACCGGCGAAGCCGAGCATCACGTACTTGATGACGTCGAGGAAGCCGCCGAGCTCGGACGCCGCGGACTCGGCCTGCTCGTCGGCGGTCTCCAGGTCGTAGCCGGAGCCCAGTTCGGCGCCGACGCGGCGCTTGAGCGCGGTGTCGCTCACCCCGTCGTCGGCGGTCACGGAGATGCTCGTCGCCGCCTTCGTCGAACCGAGCAGCTCGCGCTGGGCGCTCGCGGTGTCCAGGAAGACGAGCGCGGCGCCGGGGTTCGTGGTGGTGAAGGTGGCGATGCCGACGACCTCGACCTCGAACGAGCCGGGACGGGCGAGGACGGTGAGGGTGTCCCCGATCTTCACGTCCTTCTTGTCCGCCGTGTCCGCGTCGATCATCGCCTGGCCGTCGCCGCGCGGCGCGTGGCCCGAGGTGAGCTCCACGGGACTGCGGTCGGTGGGGTACCAGTTCGTGGCGACCGTCGGAGCGCCCGTCGTGGAGCCGACGGACTCGTTGTCGCGGTCGACGATGGTGACGTTGTCGACGGACACGTCGATGTGCGCGTCCGCGACCCCGGAGACCCCGGCCACCCGGTCCTTGAGGCTCGCGGGCAGCGTCGGCGTCTGCCCGGACGGCACCGCCTCGTCGAGGTCCTCCTTCGGCGCCACCGTCACATCGGCCGACGTGGAGGCGAACAGGCGGTCGAAGGTGCGGGTGACCGTGTCCGAGAAGATCAGGCTGCCCGCGACGAACGCGACCGAGAGGATCACGGCCAGCGCGGAGAGCGCCAGCCTGCCCTTGTGCGCGAGGAAGCTTCTGAGCGTGGTCTTCAGCACCGCAGCCCCCGCTCAGCTCTGCTGCTCGGACGGACGGTCCCCGGGCGCACCCGGCGTACCCGGCACGCCCGGCGCCGCCGTGTGCGACGCGTCGAACCGCTTCATGCGCTCCAGGACCGCGTCCGCCGTCGGCCGCTCCATCTCGTCGACCATGCGTCCGTCACCCAGGAAGAGGACGAGGTCGGAGTGGCCGGCCGCGCTCGGGTCGTGGGTCACCATGACCACGGTCTGGCCGAGCTGGTCCACCGCGTCGCGCAGGAAGCCGAAGACTTCGAGCCCGGCCCGCGAGTCCAGGTTGCCCGTCGGCTCGTCGGCGAAGATCAGCTCGGGCTTCGCGGCGAGCGCCCGCGCGCAGGCCACCCGCTGCTGCTGACCGCCGGACAGCTGCGCGGGCCGGTGCTTCAGCCGGTCCCGCAGGCCCAGCGTGTCGATGACGTGCTCCAGCCAGTCGCGGTCGGGCCGCTGCCCCGCGATGTCCATCGGGAGCGTCATGTTCTCCAGGGCGTTGAGGGTGGGAATGAGGTTGAAGGACTGGAACATGAAGCCGATGCGGTCGCGGCGCAGCCGGGTCAGCTCGCGCTCCTTGAGACCCGTGATCTCGGTGTCGCCGAGCCACACCTGGCCCGCGGACACGCTGTCCAGCCCGGCGAGGCAGTGCATCAGGGTCGACTTGCCCGATCCCGAGGGACCCATGACGGCCGTGAAGCGTCCGCGCGTGACGTCGACGTCGACCGAGTCGAGGGCGAGGACGGTCGTCTCGCCCGAGCCGTACGCCTTGGTGAGGCCGCGGGCGCGCGCGGCGATCCCGGCGGGTTCCGAACGGTCCGCGAACGGCACCGAAGCAGGTGTGGACAAGGCGGCCTCCTGGGTTGTGGCCGTACCAACTCCCGTAATTCCGCAGAGAGTAGTGGGGCTGCCCGGGTGTCCGGTATCCCTCCGAGGTCGGGCCCCGGGACGTATGTAAGGGACAAGGTCCTTGCGGTCTTGTCGTGCTAGCACATGGCCGCTAGCTTGACGGTATGGCGAAGACTCAGCTGAACGTACGGGTGGACGAGGACACCGCCAGGGCGGCGCGGGAGCGCGCCCTGGCCCGGGGCATGAGCGTGAACCGCTACATAGAAGAACTGGTCAAACAGGACGCCGGGGAAGTCGGACACACCTTCGTCGAGGCCGCCGCCGACTTCATGAAGCAGTACGAATCCGTCTTCGCCGAGGAGTTCGGCATGGAGCGCGAGGGCAGCCGCCCGCTGCGTGAAGGTCGTCGCTGAGCCGTTGAACCTCAGAATCGACCTTGCCTGGCTCCTGATGATCGCCGAGCACAAGACGCCCGGAGACCCCCAGGTCACCGACTGGGGCGCACTCGTCGCCGCCGTGAGCAGACACGAGGCCGAGATATTCGGCGTGCCCGTCTACGAAACCCCGCACGACCGCGCCGCGGCGCTCCTCCAGGTCCTCCTCCACATCCCGGCGCTCGAACGCTCCAACGCCCTCTTCGCCTCCTCCGTCGCCTACGCCTACCTCGTCTCCAGCGGCCTGAAGGTCGTCACATCGCCCGAGCAGGTGCGTGATCTCGCCCGGCTGGTGAAGGAGGACGGCGCGAGCGTGCACGCCATCGCGGACCAGCTGCGGCTGTGGAGCCTGTGAGGTGCGTGAGTGAGTCCGTGAGCCCGCGTTCGAGGGCCCGGCCGGGCATGGCGGGTGCGTCAGGAGTCGTCGGGTCGGAACGCCTTGCCCAGCACGCAGTACGACGTGGGCAGCCGCGGCCCCTTCGCCGGCACCAGGAGCCGCCGGTGCGCACCGATCGCGAACCCTGCCCCGCGCAGGGCCGTCAAGGTGTCCCGCGCGACATGACAGCCGCCGAACAGAGGCGGCCACACCGTGCGGTCCAAGGCGCGCTGCGTGATCGCCATCAGCTTGCCCGGCGCCCTGCCGTGCTCGAAGAACCGCAGCTCACCGCCGGGCCGCAGCACCCGCCGCAGCTCGCCGAGCGCCCGTGGCACGTCCCGCACGCTGCACAGCACCAGGGAGACGACGGCCGCGTCGAACGCCTCGCTCTTGACGGGCAGCGCCTCGGCGGCGCCAGGCACGACGTCCACCGGTACGTCCGCGCGCAGCGCCGCCGACACCGCTAGCCGCCGCAGCAGCCGCTCGGGTTCGATCGCCACCACTTCGGAGACCGCGCCCGGGTAGTGCGCGAAGTTGAGTCCATTGCCCGCCCCGACCTCGATGACCCGGCCGGAGAGACCGCCGAGCAGCTCACGGCGGTGGGCGCCGAGCACGGGCTCGGCGGCCACGCTCTGCCGGGCGTAGAAGCGGGCGAAGACCGGGTGGTGCACGGCGTCCCGGGAGACGGGCTTGGCTGAGCGCGGCGACATGGGTCCTCCCGGGTGGAGATCTCGGCGGATCGAGGGGATACCGCCATGGTGCCCCGGCGGCGGGCGGGCGACCCCGAACGGCGGACGCGTCTCACCGACCGCGCCCCCGGAGTCACCCGCCCGCCGCCCCGCTCACCGCGTCAGTGCGCCCGCGGCGCAGGCGCCTCCCGTTCGGTGAAGGTCAGCCCGTCCCACGTGCCGCCGAGCTCCGGGCCCAGCCAACTCGCGGCCGCCGCACGGAAGTCGGCGCCGTCGAGCGCCCCGGCACCTTCCGGAATGGCACCGAGCAGCGGCGTGCCCGCGTCCTTCGGCAGGTCCGCGAGATTGCAGCGGGACGCCAGGTCGGGGGCGGCCGGCCAGCTGCCGATCACCGGACCCAGCTGGCGCACGCCACGCGCCCGCAGCGCCTCCGCCGTCAGCTGCGTCGTGTTGAGCGAGCCGAGGCCCGCCGACACCACGACGAGGACCGGCGCCCCGAGGAGCCGGGCGGCGTCCGCGAGGGTGCCGCCCTCGTCGTCGAGACGGACGAGCAGCCCGCCCGCCCCCTCGACCAGGACCAGGTCGTACTCGGTCGCGAGCTTCGCCGCCGCGTCCGCCACCTCCTGAGGGTGGACCTGGGCACGTCCTGACCGCCGCGCGGCCACATCGGGCGCCAACGGCTCCGGATAGCGGGCGAGTTCACGCGTGGCGATGCCGTCGCCCGCGAGACGTACGACCTCCTGGGCGTCGCCGGGCTCACCGGGGGCGACCCCGGTCTGCGCCGGTTTGAGCACGGCGACGCTGCGGCCTGCCGCGCGGGCCACGGCGGCCACCGCGGCCGTCGTCACCGTCTTGCCGATCTCCGTGCCCGTGCCGGACACCACGATCACCGTCACGTCAGCCCTCCTTCGCCGCCGCGCACACCGCGCGCGCGATCCGTGCCACGTCGTCGTCGCCCGTGATGAACGGCGGCATCGTGTAGATGAGGTCGCGGAACGGCCGCACCCACACGCCTTCGCGCACCACCGCCCGTGTCGCCGCCGCCATGTCGACCGGGTGGTCGAGCTGGACGACGCCGATCGCCCCGAGGACACGGACCTCACGGACGGAGGGCAGGGCGGCCGCCTCGGCGAGCCCCTCCCGCAGACCCGACTCGATCCGCTTGACCTCGGTGTGCCAGTCCTGCCCGAGCAGCAGGTCGATCGAGGCGCCCGCCACCGCGGCGGCCAGCGGGTTGCCCATGAACGTCGGGCCGTGCGCCAGGACCGGCACCTCGCCCCGCGAGATCCCGTCGGCGACCCGGGAGGTGCACAGCGTCGCGGCCATCGACAGATATCCGCCGGTCAGCGCCTTGCCGATGCACATCACATCGGGTGTGACCCCCGCGTGGTCGGCGGCGAACAGCGCGCCCGTGCGGCCGAAGCCCGTCGCGATCTCGTCGAAGACCAGCAGGACGTCATGGGCGTCGCACGCCTCCCGCAGCGCGCGGAGGTAGCCGGGGGAGTGGAAGCGCATCCCGCCCGCGCCCTGCACCACCGGCTCGACGATCACTCCGGCGAGCTCGGCGGCGTGCCGCCCGATCAGCTCGTGGAGATGCTCGGCGTACGACTCCTCGTACGCGTCGAACCCGCTCGGCGGCGCGTCCGCGAACACCTGCTGCGGCAGGACGCCCTGCCACAGCTCGTGCATGCCCCCCTTCGGGTCGCACACGGCCATCGGCTGCCAGGTGTCGCCGTGATAGCCGCCCCGCCACGTCAGCATCCGCTGCTTCTCCGGGCGGCCGAGGGAGCGCCAGTGCTGCAGGCACATCTTGACGGCGACCTCGACCGCGACCGACCCCGAGTCGGAGAGGAAGACGTGCTCCAGGCCGTCGGGCGTCATGTCGACGAGACGTTTGGCGAGGGAGACGGCGGGCTCGTGGGTGAGCCCGCCGAACATCACGTGGCTCATGCGGTCGAGCTGGCCGCGCACCGCCTCGTTCAGGGCCGGGTGGTTGTAGCCGTGGATCGCCGACCACCAGGACGACATGCCGTCGATCAGCTCGTCGCCGCCCGCGAGACGCATCCGGACGCCGCTCGCCGACTCGACGACCAGGGGTTCCTGGCGGCCCGGCATCGGCGCGTAGGGGTGCCAGACGTGCTGCCGGTCGAGGGCGAGCAGGTGCTCCGCGGCCGGCCTGGACAGGTCAGGCATTGGGCGCCAGGTCCGTTCCCGCGCCCCGGCGGCGTACCGCCACCAGGTCTGTGCGCGCCTCGTTGGAATCCGCCACGGGCGCGTCCACCGCCTCGGCGGCGGTCACGCCCGAACCGCAGGGCCCGCACCCGCCGCCCTCGTGGCTGCCGCACCCACTGTCCCCGTGCGAGCCGCAGCCCTTCGCTGCCGCGGCCGCGTCGACGCGGTGCTGCGGCAGCGTCACCTGGTCCGTGCCCTCGACCTCGAAGCCGGCGTCCGCGATCATCGCCAGGTCGTCCTTGCCCGCCTGGCCCTCACTGGTCAGGTAGTCGCCGAGGAAGATCGAGTTGGCGATGTTCAGGGCGAGCGGCTGCAGGGAGCGCAGATGCACCTCGCGGCCACCGGCGATGCGCACCTCGATGTCCGGACAGACGAAGCGGGCCATCGCCAGGATGCGCAGGCAGCGCTGCGGCGTGAGGTTCCACTCCTTGGCCAGCGGCGTGCCCTCGAAGGGGATCAGGAAGTTCACCGGCACCGAGTCCGCGTCGAGTTCACGCAGCGAGAAGACGACGTCGACGAGGTCCTCGTCCTTCTCGCCCATGCCGGCGATCAGCCCCGAGCAGGCGGACAGGCCCGCCGCGTGCGCCTTCTGGACCGTGTCGACGCGGTCGGCGTACGTGTGCGTCTTGGTGATGTCCGCGTACGTGGCTTCCGAGGTGTTGAGGTTGTGGTTGTACGCGTCGGCGCCCGCACCCCGCAGGCGCTCCGCCTGCCCGTCCGAGAGGAGACCGAGGCAGGCGCACACCTCGACGCCCTCGTTCTGCTCCTTCACCGCGGCGATGGTCTGCGCCACCCGGTCCACGTCGCGGTCGGTCGGCCCGCGTCCGCTCGCGACCAGGCACACCCGCTTCGCGCCGCCCGCGACCCCCGCCGCCGCGGCCTGCGAGGCCTCGTCGGGCTTCAGCCAGGTGTACTTGAGGATCTCGGCCTTGGAGCCGAGACGCTGCGAACAGTACGAGCAGTCCTCCGGGCACAGGCCCGACTTGAGGTTGACCAGATAGTTGAGTTTGACCCGTCGCCCGAACCAGTGCCGCCGCACCTTCCCGGCTGCGGCCACTACGTCCAGGAGATCGTCGTCGGAGGTGGCCAGTACGGCCAGCGCCTCTTCACGGGTCGGCAGCTCGCGCCGAAGCCCCTTGTCCACCAGCGTGTTCAGCAGGTCCATGGCGCTGATCCTTACGCACGGCAGCCTCCCCGGCCAAGGAGGTTTCGCACAACAGAAACGGTTTGAGGTGTGGGTATTGCCACATCCTGGCCAGGGGTTCCGGCGGCTAAGGTCTGTGCAATGTCTACAAACAGGCACCCCCTGACGGGCGCGTCCGCCGCGCCGGGCACGGCGTCGAGCACCGCTTCGGTCACCACGTCGGGCGCGGCTTCGAGCACCTCCTCGGGCGCGGCGTTCGGCTGGCTCGGCGAGCAGGCGCGGCTGCGTGCGGACGCCGGACTCGTCCGCACGCTGCGCCCGCGCTCCGCGGACCCAGACGGCCTCCTCGACCTGGCGGGCAACGACTACCTCGGCCTGACCCGGCACCCCGAGGTCACCGAGGGCGCGGCCGCCGCGGCCCGCAGGTGGGGCGGCGGAGCGACGGGATCGCGCCTGGTCACCGGCTCCACGGAGCTGCACGCCGAACTGGAGCGGGAGCTCGCCGAGTTCTGCGGCTTCGAGGCGGCCCTCGTCTTCTCCTCGGGCTACGCGGCGAACCTCGCCGCCGTCACCGCGCTCGCCCCGCACGGCTCGCTGATCGTCTCCGACGCGGGCAACCACGCGTCCCTGATCGACGGGTGCCGGCTCGCACGGGGCGCCACCCAGGTGGTGCCGCACGCCGACCCCGAAGCGGTGCGCAAGACGCTGGACGCCCACGAAGGACCCGCCGTGCTGGTGTCCGACTCGGTGTTCTCGGTCGACGGCGACATGGCGCCGCTCGCCGAACAGGCGGCGGTGTGCCGGGAGTTCGGGGCAGGGCTGATCGTCGACGACGCCCACGGTCTCGGCGTGCTCGGCGACGGCGGTCGGGGAGCCCCGCACGCGGCGGGGCTCGCGGGAGCGGACGACGTGGTGGCCACCCTCACGCTCTCCAAGTCCCTGGGCAGCCAGGGCGGCGCCGTGCTCGGCCCCGCCGGTGTCATCGAGCACCTGGTGAACGCGGCCCGCACGTTCATCTTCGACACGGGTCTCGCGCCCGCCGCGGCCGGTGCCGCGCTCGCCGCCCTGCGCCTGCTGCGCCGCGAGCCCGAACGCGCCGCGCGCGCCCGCGAGGTCGCGGCCGCACTGCATCGGCAGCTCACGGCCGAGGGGCTCTCGGCGGTACGTCCTGACGCCGCCGTCGTCTCGGTGCGCGCGCCGTCGCCGGAGCGGGCCGTGCGGTGGGCAGCGGACTGCCGGGCCGCGGGCCTTGCCGTGGGGTGCTTCAGGCCGCCGTCGGTGCCGGACGGCATCTCGCGGCTGCGGCTGACCGCCCGCGCGGACCTCACCGACGCACAGATCGCCGGTGCCGTACGGGTGATCAGCCGCAGTGCGCACCGATAGCGTGCCGGGCCCCGTCAGGGGCCGGGAGGCGACTACCGGAGGCTGTTGAGGAACGACTCCCAGGGGCCGGGGGAGACGAGCAGGGCTGGCCCTGCGATGTTCTTCGAGTCACGCACGGCGCGCAGGCCGGTCAGCGGACCCGAGTCGAGCGTGGCGGTCTCGACGCAGTTGTTCATGCCATTGCTGAAACTGCTGCGCTGCCACCGCGCACCTTGAAGTGTCGTGCTGGAAGGTACGAACCGAGGCAGTGCGGTCATGGTGCCTCCTCACGCGCCGTCGCATAGCCCGGCGATGAATTCCGTTGAGTCCTCGGGTGAGAGCGCTTGTACTTGAAGGGACAAGTAGGCCTCCGAGTACGCCTGGAGGTCTTCTTTCCGTTCGAGGTAGAGGCTACTCGTCAAATGGTCGAGAACAACCACATCCAGATCAGCAATGTCCGGAAATGAAAAAATAACGAAAGAACCGATCAGGCCCACGTGCTCACCTGCGGCGAACGGCAGTACCTGCAGCTCGACATGGGGCAGAAGGGATGCTTGTCGTAGCCAATTCAACTGTTCTGCGAAGACCTCGGCCCCGCCCACCGGCCTCCGCAGCACCGCCTCGTCCATGATCACGTTCAGACGCAGCGGCGGATCCGCGCGCAGCACGTCCTGACGGGCGAGACGGACCTCGACCAGCGCGTCGACCTGCTTCTCGGGCACTCCGCCGAGCGCGGCCCGGGTCACCGCACGCGCGTACGCGGGCGTCTGCAGCAGGCCGGGCACCACCGCCGTCTCCAGGGTGCGCATCCAACTGGCCTGCGATTCCAGGCTGATGAAGTCCCGGTACGTCGCGGGCAGCAGATCGCGGTACGCCTTCCACCAGTGGTGGCGTCCCGCCCCCGGGTCGTCGACGCCGGTGAACGCTATGAGCAGCTCACTGAGCTGCGGGTCCTGTACCTGGTACACCTCCAGGAGCAGCCGCACGTCGGCCGCCTTCACACCGCTGCGTCCCGTCTCGATCCGGCTCACCTTGGACTGGTGCCAGCCGGCCCTGGCGGCGGCCTGGCTGCTCGTCAGTCCCGCCTGCACGCGCAGCGCGCGGAGCTCTGCACCGAGCTGACGACGGCGCACCGCGGGGCCGTACTGCATGCCCGTCTCCTTTCGGACGGAGCCGTCGGATTTCCCGGCGGCGGGGCGGGGCAGTAGGCGAGATTAGAGGAAGTACCGCTCTCCCGCCCAAATACGGTCTGCCGTAGCAGAGTTCACCGCTTCGAGCGACAGATATATGCACATCTCGGTGGATCGCCACCCGTGACCGGCCAAGGAGTGGCAGGCTGGCGCGAAGCACCAGTCCGGGACTGTCCTCGAGTCATCCGCCGCGGGTCGGAGACCGGTCCCGGTGGGAAAGGGACAGCGCCGTCATGGCAGACCACCAGGAAGCCTCCGTCACCCTGCCGAGCGATCCTGCCTCGGTCCCCGCCGCCCGGAAATACGTCTCGCGCGTGCTCGCGGAATGGGGCCTGCCCGGCGAAGCCGAGGTGGCCGAGACGATCAGACTGATCGTCTCCGAGCTCGCCACGAACGCCGTGCAGCACACCCTGGGACAGTCGCCCACCTTCACGGTCGACGTCGAACTGGAACGTGACGAGCAGCTGCGGATCGGCGTCACCGACAGCCATCCGCGCTATCCCAAGCGCCTCCCCGCGGCCGTCCAGCAGGACAACGGCCGCGGCATGGTGATCATTCGCTGGCTGACCGCCGAATGCGGCGGCAGGCTCTCGGTCAGCCCCACCGACGAGGGAGGCAAGACCGTGTGGATCGCGCTCCCCTGGCGCGCCCCCGTCCGCCGCACCCCCCGCGACGCCGCCCACTGACTCCGGGGCCGCGACGCCTTACGGCCTCGCGCGCCATCTGCACCGCTACCTGCACCGCTCCCTGCGCAGCGGGCGTGGGGCACCCCCTCGGGCCCCCGGCGTCCTGGCGTCGGTCTCCTCGGCGAGCGCCGCCTCGACCCGAGCGAGGGGGCGCCCCGCGAGCCGCGGCAGTACGCCCCACAGTCCGACGCACACCAGCAGCGTCCCCGCGCCCGCGAGCACGCCCTCCGTCCGGCCCGACGTCACATCGACGACGAGCAGCACCGAACCGGCGAGGGTCAGGACGAGAACGCCGAGCCCGATGGCGGCGAGCCGGGACGACACCCGCACGATGAGCGGCTTGGCCCGTTGCTGGAACAGCGAGCGGTGCAGCGCGGCGGGCGCCGTGAACAGCGCCGCCGCGAGCACCGCGAGCAGCAGCGTCGTGACGTAGGTGCCGCGCTGCATCCCGTCCAGCGACGGAAAGCGCGGGCTGAAGGCGAGGGTGAGCAGAAAGGCGAAGAGGATCTGGACGCCCGTCTGCGTCACCCGCAGCTCCTGGAGCAGCTCCGCGAAGTTGCGGTCGGCGCGCTCCAGCGGTGTCTCATTGCGGGCGGTACAGGCATAGTCGTCGGACATCCCCTACGGGTATCCCCGCCGGCGCACCCCACGCACCGGCACCTGACGGTCCGTGGAGTGCGCCGTACCGGCCGCGGTGGGTCAGCGGACCCTGCCGTACCAGACGCTCTTGGACCAGATCTTCTCCAGGCGCACCACGGTTCCCCGCTTCGGAGCGTGCCAGATACGGTTGTTACCCGCGTAGATCCCGACGTGGTAGACGTTCCGACCGGAGTGGAAGAACACCAGGTCGCCGCGGGTCCGGTTGGACCGGGAGATGTGCTTGGTCTTGTTGTACTGCGCGGCGGCGGTGCGCGGGAGCTTCTTGCCCGTCTTCTTGAACGAGTAGAGCGTGAGACCCGAGCAGTCGAACCGGTTGGGTCCCGCGGAGCCGTAGCCGTACGGGGAGCCCTTCTTGGACGCCGCGATCTTGAGCGCCTTCGTCCCGTGGGTGGCCGCCTCGGCCTCCGACGCGAGCCCGGGGGCCACGACGGTGCCGCCTACGACGGCGAGCGTGAGGACCGATGCGGCACCGGTCCTGGTGAGCAGCGACGGAACATGATTCAGCGCGGTCATGCGCAACCCTTCGTCAGCCGCCTGTGAAAGATGACCTGTCGGGTTCGGGCAGGCGAAGATGCCCGGCCGCGTGGTGCTCTGCGGCTTCACCCCAAGGGCGTCGTCCGGACTTCCCGGACGGGCCCGTCGTACCTGGGTCCTCCACTCCTGCCGTTGCACAGATGTCGACCGGTCATCCGGGTGGCGGCAGGACTCGGCGTCCGCCCGGACCGCCCCGCCGCTGTGGCGGGGGCTTGTCGTCGGAAGGGATCTTGACCCGAGATGGGTCGAAAAACCGAGCCGAAACGGCGTTTTGTGAGGCTCCTCACGACTGACCTGTTCAGGTGGACACTGCCGAAATCGGTCCCCGACGGCGTGGTCCGACGACCGCTCGACCAGCAGCGGAATGCACAATTCCGCCGGTGCTGTACTCGCGGAACGCAACTTTCACCGCTGCGAGTAACGACGTATTGGTACGCCGTCCGGGGTAGCCCGACTGGTCCGTTTCGAAGTGCCCCCGGACGTCGACGTGTCGCGGGACGCAGGCGGCCGACGGTGTCTCAGCCGCCCTGCGGGGGCGGCACGGTGACTCTTGTGGCCCGTCGCTCCCCGTCGAGGACGCGCAGGGCCTGCGCGAGCGTCGGCGCGTGCACCTCGCTCTCGCCCCGCTGGTGCATGAGGGCGAGCGCGTCGCGCAGGGCGCGGGCCCGGCCGACGAGGGCCTGGGCGGCGCGGAGTCCGCCGTAGGTGAGCTCGGCGCGGGCCGGATTGATGCGGCCGAGCAGGTCGACGACCTCGAGATAGCGGTCGACGAGCTCCCCCTCGGCACGGGTCAGTGCGGGCAGCGGCGGCAGTTCGGGCGGCAGCATCGGCGGGGTCACCTCGGGTCGCGGGCGGCGAGCGATGTCTTGCGGCTCGGGACGACGCGGTCCACGAGGCCGTACTCGACGGCGGCGGGGGCGTCGAGGATCTTGTCCCGCTCGATGTCCGCGGCGATCTGCTCCCCGCTCCGTCCCGTGTGACGCGCAAGCATCTCCTCCAACAGGCTGCGCGTGCGCAGAAGTTCGTCCGCCTGGATCGCGAGGTCCGTGGCCTGCCCCCTGATCGGTTCGGCGACGGCGGGCTGGTGGATGAGGACGCGCGCGCCGGGCAGCGCGGACCGCTTGCCGGGGGTGCCCGCGGCGAGCAGGACGGCGGCGGCGGAGGCCGCCTGGCCGAGACAGGTCGTCTCCACGTCGCAGCTGACGAACCGCATCGTGTCGTAGATCGCCGTCATCGCGCTGAACGAGCCGCCGGGGGAGTTGATGTACAGCGAGATGTCGCGGTCCGGTGCCTGGTACTCGAGGTGCATGAACTGCGCCATCACGTCGTTCGCCGAGGTGTCGTCGATGGGGGTGCCGAGGAAGACGATGCGTTCTTCGAGGAGCTTGGAGTACGGATCCATGGTCCGGGCCCCCGAACTGGTGCGTTCGGTGAACTCGGGCAGGACGTAACGGGCGGACAGTGGACGGTTCATGGCACGCCTCTCTTTCCGGTCGCCGGTCGCCGGTCGCCGATCGCCGGTCGTCGGGCGATCCGGTCCGGTCGCCGGTCTCTGTGAAAAATGTACAGGACGTACGCTTCGATGCCGCGCGATTCCCCGCGTCGGCGGCCACCCATCGATCCGGCCGGGGGTGTGAAACAGGCTCTAAGCTGGACGCATGGCCTACGAGATTCCGGTGACGCAAGCCCGCGCAGAGCTCGCCGAGCTGATCAACCGCGTCGTCTACGGAGGCGAGCGGGTCGTCGTCACGCGGCACGGCAAGCCCCTCGTGGCGCTCGTGTCCGCCGCCGATCTGGAGCGTCTCGAAGGGCTCGCGGCGGCCGTGGAGGAGCAGACGGTCACCACGGTCACGTCGGTCGGGTCCGTGACGCCCGCGCCGTCGGAGCAGCAGCGGTTCGGCATCGCGGCCGAGCATCGAGGCCCCCGGGCGACGTAGCGCCGGTCGCGCTCCGCGGACCCGGGCGACGTAACGGTTGCGCCTCTGCCTCGAGTTGCGCCCGGGGTCCCCAAAAGTTGCCCAGGGCATCGACAGGTATGGCCCAGGCCAGCGGACAGTCATGCGTTGGTCAACGACTGGTTAACCTCGTTGAAACTCCTCCCAACTACCCTCCCGTGCCACGCCACCAGCGGTTTTCCTGTCCGGGGTGCGCAAGATCGCGTGCGTTCGATGTGTGTTACACCTATATCCGTCGCGGTGGCCGCGGCAACCGGACCCCGCATGGTTCGGAGCGAGGACTGTGAGGTGGGAACCGTGCAACTGACCCCGCACGAGCAGGAGAGACTGCTCATTCATGTGGCCGCTGACGTGGCCGAGAAGCGAAGGGCGCGGGGACTGCTCCTGAACCATCCCGAGTCGATCGCCCTCATCACCTCCCACATCCTGGAGGGCGCCCGCGACGGCCGCACCGTCGCCGAGCTCATGTCGTCGGGGCGGCGGATCCTCACCCGGGACGACGTCATGGAGGGCATCGCCGAGATGATCCACGACGTCCAGGTCGAGGCCACCTTCCCGGACGGCACCAAGCTCGTCACCGTCCACGAGCCGATCGTCTGACGGGAGTTAGCGCCGCATGCATGCCGCTCCGCACGGCACGGGACAAGGGCTGGTCCCCGGAGAGATCCTCTTCGCCGATGAGCCCGTCCCCTACAACGAGGGCCGCGAGGTCACCCGCCTGACCGTCCTCAACGCAGCCGACCGGCCCGTCCAGGTCGGCTCCCACTATCACTTCGCCGAGGCCAACCCGGGTCTTGACTTCGACCGCGGCGCCGCGCACGGAAAGCGGCTCAACATCGCCGCCGGAACCGCCGTGCGCTTCGAGCCCGGAATCCCCGTCGACGTCGAACTCGTCCCGCTGGCCGGCAAGCGTGTCGTGCCCGGTCTGCGCGGCGAGACCGGAGGTGCCCTCGATGCCTGAGCTGTCCCGTGCCGCGTACGCCGATCTGTTCGGCCCCACGACGGGTGACCGCATCCGGCTCGCCGACACCGACCTCCTCATCGAGATCGAGGAGGACCGCTCGGGCGGACCCGGCCGTTCCGGCGACGAGTCCGTGTTCGGCGGCGGCAAGGTCATCCGCGAGTCGATGGGCCAGTCCCGCACCACCCGCGCGGAAGGCGCGCCCGACACCGTCATCACCGGCGCGGTGGTCATCGACCACTGGGGCATCGTCAAGGCCGACATAGGCATCCGCGACGGCCGCATCACCGGCATCGGCAAGTCCGGCAACCCGGACACCATGGACGGTGTCCACCCCGATCTCGTCATCGGCCCCGAGACCGAGGTCATCGCGGGCAACGGCAAGATCCTCACCGCGGGCGGCATCGACACCCACATCCACTTCATCTCGCCGACCATCGTCGACGAGGCGCTCGCCTCCGGTGTCACCACGCTCTTCGGCGGCGGTACGGGCCCCGCCGAGGGCAGCAAGGCGACGACCATCACGCCCGGCGCCTGGCACCTGGCCCGGATGTTCGCCGCGCTGGAGAACAGCCCGGTCAACATCGGGTTCCTCGGCAAGGGCAACACGGTCAACGCCGAGTCGATGCACGCCCAGCTGCGCGCCGGCGCCGTCAGCTTCAAGATCCACGAGGACTGGGGTGCGACGCCCGCCACCATCGACGCGTGTCTGAACGTCTGTGAGGAGACCGGTGCCCAGCTCGCCGTCCACACGGACACGCTGAACGAGGCCGGGTTCATCGACGCCACGTTCGACGCCGTCGCGGGCCGCACCCTGCACGCCTTCCACGTCGAGGGCGCGGGCGGCGGGCACGCCCCCGACATGATCACGGCGGTCTCGCTGCCGAACATGCTGCCGAGCTCCACCAACCCCACCCGGCCGCACACCGTCAACACCGTCGAGGAACACCTCGACATGCTGATGGTCTGCCACCACCTCAACCCGGCCGTCCCCGAGGACCTCGCCTTCGCCGAGTCCCGCATCCGCCCCAGCACGATCGGGGCGGAGGACATCCTCCACGACCTCGGCGCCATCTCGATCATGTCGTCGGACTCCCAGGCCATGGGACGCATCGGTGAAGTGATCATGCGTACGTGGCAGACCGCGCACGTGATGAAGCGACGCCGCGGCTTCCTGCCGGGGGACACCCGCGCCGACAACCGCCGCGCACGTCGCTATGTCGCCAAATACACGATCAACGCGGCCGTCGCCCAGGGCATCGACCACGAGCTCGGCTCGGTCGAGTCCGGCAAGCTCGCCGACCTCGTCCTGTGGGAGCCGGCGTTCTTCGGCGTCAAGCCGCAGCTCGTCCTCAAGGGCGGCCAGATCGCCTACGCGCAGATGGGCGACGCGAACGCCTCCATCCCGACCCCGCAGCCGGTCCTGCCCCGACGCATGTACGGCGCACACGGCAGGGCCCCGGCCCTGAACTCGGTCAACTTCGTGACGCAGTCGGCCCTGGACGACGGCCTGCCGGAACGCCTGGGCCTCGACAAGCCGTTCGCCGCGATCCGCTCCACGCGGGGGCGCAGCAAGGCCGACATGCGCGAGAACGACGCGCTGCCCCGTGTCGAGGTCGCGGCCGACAGCTTCGCCGTGACCATCGACGGAGAACTGGTCGAGCCGTCACCGGCCGCCGAACTGCCGCTCGCGCAGCGGTACTTCCTCTTCTGACGGCCCGCTGACGGCCCGAGGCCCGATCCCGACCCCGATCCCGATTCCGACCCCTGACGAGCCTGGCGACGATCACATGTCACGAGCAGCACTCCTCGTCCTGGCCGACGGCCGCTTCCCCGCCGGTGGGCACGCCCACTCGGGCGGGGCCGAAGCGGCCGTCAAGGCGGGCCGCGTCACCGGTGCGGCGAGCCTGGAGGCGTTCTGCCGGGGCCGGCTGCACACCTCCGGCCTCGTGGCGGCCGCCCTCGCGGCGGCCGCCGCCCTCGGCGTCGACCCGGTCGCCCTGGACGCGGCGGCGGACGCCCGCACACCGTCCCCTGCCCTGCGCACCGCCGCGCGGCGCCTCGGCCGGCAGATGATGCGGGCTGCCCGCGCGACCTGGCCGCACTCCGAGCTCGACGCGCTGGCGGGGCGGTTCCCCAAGGGGGCTCACCAGCCGGTGGTCCTCGGGCTCGCCGCCCGTGCCGCCGGACTCGGCCCCGAGGACGCCGCGTACTGCTCGGCGTACGAAGGGATCAGCGGTCCCGCGACCGCCACCGTCCGGCTCCTCAGCCTCGACCCCTTCGACGCCACGGCGGTCCTCGCCCGGCTCGCCCCGGACGTCGACGAAGTGGCGCACCGGGCCGCCGAGACCGCGAGACGCGTCGTCGACGAGGGCGTCGACGCGCTGCCCGCGGCGTCCGCGCCGCTTCTGGAGATCAACGCGGAGGCCCACGCGGCGTGGCCCGTGCGGCTCTTCGCCTCCTAGCGGACGGTGACCCGTACGGGTCACCGCACCCCGCCTTCTTTCCGCACGACCGGCACGACCGGCACGATCCGCTCGACCGGCACCACACGAAGGAGCAGCAACATGCACCTCGACCACTCGCACGACGGCCCCGCCGCCGTGTCCGCCGACGCCCACCGCCCCGACGGCAGCCGCCGCGCACTGCGCATCGGGCTCGGCGGCCCGGTCGGCTCAGGCAAGACCGCGACCGTCGCCGCGCTCTGCCGCGACCTGCGCGACGAACTGTCCCTCGCCGTGGTCACCAACGACATCTACACCCGCGAGGACGCCGAGTTCCTGCTGCGCGAGGCCGTCCTGCCGCCCGAGCGCATCACCGCGGTGGAGACCGGGGCCTGCCCGCACACCGCGATCCGCGACGACATCTCCGCCAACCTGGAGGCCGTGGAGGACCTGGAGGACGAGGTGGGTCCGCTCGACCTGATCCTCGTCGAGTCGGGCGGCGACAACCTCACGGCGACCTTCTCCAAGGGCCTCGTCGACGCGCAGATCTTCGTCATCGACGTCGCGGGCGGCGACGACATCCCCCGCAAGGGCGGCCCGGGCGTCTCCACGGCGGACCTGCTCGTCGTCAACAAGACCGACCTCGCCCCGCACGTCGGCTCCGACCTCGCCCGGATGGCCGCCGACGCGAAGGCCCAGCGCGCCGAACTCCCCGTGGCCTTCCAGTCGTTGCGCTCCGACGAAGGTGTCGGCCCCGTGGCCGCGTGGGTGCGCGCGCAGTACGCGGCGTGGACCGCGTCGGAGTGAGCGTGGACCTGGCCGAGCGGGCCGGCACGGCACCCGGCCGCCCCCGGCGGGCCGCACCCCGGACCGGTGGCGCGGGCATCCGTGCCACCTCCCGGATCGAGGCGCGGGTCGACGACCGCGGCCGCACGACTCTGCCCGTCCTCGACGGCGAGGGGCCGCTGGCCCTGCGCCGCACCCGCTCCACTGGCCCGGCGGCACGCGTGACGCTCGTCGGCGCGATGAGCGGCCCGCTGGGCGGTGACCACCTCACCGTCGAGGCCACGGCCCACGAGGGCGCGGTGCTCCACGTCGACTCGGCGGCGGCCACCATCGCGCTGCCGGGCCAGACCGAGCCGACGGCCCGCTACGACGTGCGCCTCACCGTCGCGGACGGCGCCGAACTGCGCTGGCTACCCGAGCAGTTGATCTCCGTGCGCGAGAGTGATCTGCGCGTGACCACCCGCGCCGACCTGGGCGCCGACGCCCGCCTCGTCCTGCGCGAGGAACAGGTCCTGGGCCGCACTGGCGAAGCCCCCGGCCGCCTCACCAGCCGCCTCACCGTGCGCCGCGCGGGCCGGCTCCTGCTCGACCAGGAGCTGTCGTGCGGTCCCGGTGCCCCCGGCGGCTGGGACGGTCCCGCCGTCCTCGCCGGCCAGCGTTCGGTGGGTCAACTCATCGTCGTACGACCGGAGTTCGTGCGGGACAAGCCGCAGCCCGCGCTCTTGGGGGAGTGGGCCGCGCTCACGCCCCTGGCCGGGCCCGGGGTCCTGGTCACCGCGGTCGCGCCGGACGCGCTCCTGGTGCGCCGGGCCATGGACGAGGCGCTGCGGCAGCTCGGCTGAAGCGGCCGTCGGGCGAACCGCCCCGCGATGCCGCCGGCTCCTGCGGCGCCTCCCGGCGGACGTACGATGCGGCGTCATGAAGATCTTGAGCGTCAACGTCGGCAGGGCCAGACCGGTCGACTACACCGATGCCCCGTCCGGGACCACGGGCATCGACAAGCGGCCGGTCAACGGTCCCGTACGGGTCGAGCGCCCCGGCCCCGCGGGGGTCGGCGCGAGCGGAGTGTCCGGCGACACGGTGTGCGACCTGCGCTTCCACGGCGGTGACGACCGGGCCGTCTACGCCTTCGCGCGCGAGGACCTGGACGGCTGGGGGCGCGAGCTGGGGCGCGGGCTCACGCACGGGGCGTTCGGCGAGAACCTCACCACTCTCGGCATCGAGCTGCGCGACGCCCTGGTCGGTGAGCGCTGGCGCATCGGCGGCGATGCCGTGCTCGAAGTGACCGGAGGCCGTCTCCCGTGCCGGACCTTCGGTGCCTGGCTGGGGGAGCGGCGGTGGCTGCCGCGCTTCACCCGCGCCGCGTCCCCGGGGGTGATGCTGCGGGTGATCGAGCCCGGCGAGGTCCGTGCCGGGGATGCCGTCGACGTCGTGCACCGGCCCTCCCACGACGTCACCGTCTCCCGGCTGTTCCGTGCTCTGACGGTGGAGCGGACCGAGCTTCCCGGTGTGCTGGTGGCCGCCGAGTGGATGGAGCGGGAGCAACTGGGAATCGCCCGCGCCTACACGGAGAAGTACGGATCCTGATCGGCGGTGGTGCGCGTGACCCCGCGCTGCCCTTCGACCGGTGCTTTCTTGCCCTTCTCGGACCGGTTTCCGGCCATACGGGGGTGGTACATCCATGTGTCGACCGGTCGGATTCCTCATGCAATGACAAAAGGATCCGGTAATTGATAATCGTCTTCATTGCAGCCTTTGAAATTGAGTGAATGATGCGCTTCACTTTGCTTGTCCACGACACGCGAAGTGATGGGAATTCGATGAATCACCGGCATGACCACGGGCATTCCCACGCATCGAATCACCATGGCGACAAAGGGCACGCGCACAGCCACGCGGGGCACAGCCACGCGGGGCACAGTCACGCGGTCGCGGACGACGCGGATCGCAGGTGGTTATCCCTCTCGCTCGCCCTGATCGTCGGCTATATGGCGGTGGAGGTCGTCGTCGCGTTCGCCGCGCAGTCGATGGCCCTCCTCGCGGACGCGGCGCACATGCTCTCGGATGCGGCGGCCATCGCGCTCGCGCTGTGGGCGATGAAGCTCGCGAGCCGGCCGGTGCGCGGCCGCTTCACCTACGGCTTCAAGCGCGCGGAGATCCTCTCGGCCCAGGCCAACGGACTCACGCTGCTGCTGCTCTCGGCGTGGCTGACGTACGAGAACGTCGAGCGGCTGCTCGACCCGCCGGAGGTCGGCGGGACCCTGGTCCTGGTGACCGCGCTCGCGGGGGTGGTGGTGAACATCGCCGCGGCCTGGTGCATGTCGAAGGCCAACCGCTCGTCGCTCAACGTCGAGGGCGCCTTCCAGCACATCCTCACCGACCTCTACGGCTTCATCGCGACGGCCGTGTCCGGTGCCGTCGTGATGACGACCGGCTTCGCGAGGGCCGACTCCATCGCCTCGATGATCGTGGTCGTGCTCATGCTCCGCTCGGGGGTCTCGCTGGTCCGGGCCTCGGGACGGATCTTCCTGGAGGCCGCGCCCGCCGACCTGGACCCCGACGACGTGGGCGGTGACATGGTCGGCCTCGACGGCGTCGTCGAGATCCACGACCTGCACATCTGGGAGATCACCTCCGGTCAGCCGGTCCTCTCGGCCCATGTGCTGGTCGAGCCCGGCGGCGACTGCCATGCCGTGCGCAAGAGCATCCAGGCCCGGCTGCGCGAGGACCACGGCATCACGCACGCCACGCTGGAGGTCGACCACGCCCCCGAGCGGCTCGCCGGAGCGGCCGCGGACGCTCGACAGCACTGCGAGGAGCCGCACGGCACCGTGCTCCGCAAGGAATCACCGGTCCACTGATTCCTCCCCGATCCGGACCGCCCCGGCCTTCCCCCGACGGGGCGGTCCAGCCGTAGCCCCCTGACCCGTGTCCGCACGGATCAGGGGGCGACGGGCTTCTCGTCGCGCGGCGCCCCGGCGGCAGGCCGTACGGCCCTGCCCGATCCCCAGCGCCGCGTCGCCGGGCGTTCCACCAGGACGTTCACCGCCCACGACGCGAGCAGGGAGAGCCCGAAGATCAGCACGGCGGAACCGGCCCGCACGGCGCCGGACGCGGTGTGCTCCTCGTCGATCAGGCGGTAGACATGCGTCAGTACGAGCATGTGCACCATGTAGAACGCGAACGAGATGTCCCCGAGCCACACCATGGGCCGCGACCGGACCGGCGAGCGCGAACCGCGGATGTCGGCCCCCGCCCCCGCCAGCACCAGCAGCGCCATCGGGACGACGAGGACCGCGGATATCGCGTACAGGAACGGCACCTGGAGCGCGAGGGGATAGCCGACCGCGAGCGCCGGCAGGGCGTGCCGGAAGCGGACGGTCACCCGCGTGCCCTCCAGGACCGCACGGGCCAGCAGGATGCCGAGCACGAATTCCAGCAGCCGGGTGAGCGGGAACGTGTAGATGAACCAGTACTGGTGCAGCGTCACCGGGAACGAGAAGAACTTGGGCTCGGAGGAGAACGCGACCGTGGCCACCAGCGGCATGGCGATCACCGCGAGGGCCGCGGCGGCCGCGCAGGCCCACAGCATGCGGGCGGGGATGCGGCGGATCAGGTGGATGAGGAGCGGGAAGGCCAGGTAGAAGAAGGCCTCGCAGGACAGCGACCAGGACACGCCGTTGACGCTGTCGTAGACGTCGAACGTGGAGGTCCAGGACTGCACGAGGAGGAGATTGGGAACGGCCTGGCGGGCCGCGACCTGACCGCCCGTCCAGTTGATCAGGACGAGCGCGACGAACCAGGTCACCGCGTGCACCGGGTAGATCTTCGCCGCGCGCCGGCGCCAGAAGGACACCGCCTTGTCGCCGGGCCGTGCGGACCAGGCGAGGACGAACCCGCTGAGCAGGAAGAAGAACCCGACCCCGGAACGCGCCGTGATCAGCGCGACCATGGCCGGAGTGTTGTCCTCCCACACCCCGTCGAACCAGATCGCCAGATAGGCGTGCGAGGCGAAGACCGCGAACGCGGCGACGAAGCGAAGGCCGGTCAGCGAGGGAAGTCTCGCGGCGGACGGAAGGAACGGCACGGCCGTGGCCACGGCGTCTCCTGACATGTTCGAAGCGTCAAAAACGCGCCGAACGTATCAACGGACATGGCCGGATGTATGCCACCCCGAGATGGCATCGTGCCGTCCAACCCCGGTTGCACAAGGGGCTCTTGGCGGGCCTTCGGGAAGCGTCGACGGCCCCGTCCGAGGAGGTCTCAGACGCCCGCGAGGCGCAGCAGCGAGGCCTCTTCCACGGGGGTGAGGCCCGCCACCGGAGGCGTGCCCGCGCCGCGGCCGAGGCGGTCGCTGAGCACCGCCTGCGCGGTCTCGGAGACCGGTCGGACGCGCAGGCCCGCGTCGAAGGACGACGAGACGTCGCGGCTGAGGGCGCCGTACAGCTCGCGGGGCGGCCACAGGGGCATCGAGGGGCGCCCGGTCCACGGCCGCACCCCGGCCTCGCGCAGCACGCCCTCGGGCACCGGCACGAGTTCCAGGCTGCTGTGGCCCACGGCGTCGGCCACCTCGTGGAGCAGTGACTCCAGGGGCACGGGCGGGCCTGCCGCGTCGTACACCCCGGACGCGCGCGCCGCCGCCCGGTCGACGATCCAGGCGGCGAGGTCCCGCACGTCGACGCACTGAGCGGGCAGGGCGAGGCCGTCGGCGCCGTGCGCCGCGGGCACGGCCGCGGCGCGGCCGCGCGCCATGCGCAGCGGCCAGTAGCCGAAGGGCCCGACGTCGTCGCCGGGGCCCACGACGAGGCCGGGGCGGACCACGAAGGCCGTGTCGCCGGTGGCCTCGCGGACCGCCTGTTCACAGGCGAGCTTCACGCCGCCGTACGTCGCCTGGGAGGGCTCCGGGTCGACGGTGGGGTCATAGGTGCCGACGTCCGTCAGGGCGGGGCGCAGCCGTGCGGTGCGAGCGGTCTGGCCGGGCGTGTAGGTGTCGGCGTACACGCTGATCGAGGAGACGAACGTCCAGTGCTCCGCGCTCACGTCGCGCAGGGCCCTGCGGACCCAGGGCAGGGAGAGCGTCGCGGTCTCGACGGCCGCGTCGAAACGGATGCCGCGCAGCGGGGCGAGGCCTTCCGGCGCATTGCGGTCGGCCCGCAGGAGCCGTGCCCCGGCGGGCGGCTGCGCGCCGCCGGTGCCCCGGGCGACACAGGTGACGTCGTGGCCGCGTGCGAGAGCCTCCGCCGCCACGGCGCCGGAGACGAAACCGGTACCGCCGAGCACCAGCAGTCGCAGCGGCGGGCCTGTGGGGGGACTGGGGGACATCGCGGGGCTCCTGGCAGGCGTGCGTACGGGGGAGGTGGGAGACGGGTGTGGGGCGGCCCCCGTGGCCGGGGGCCGCCCCACTGCGTCAGGCCGGTTCCGGCGCCGCCTTGTCGTCCTCCTTGGCGGGTTCGGGGGCGCCGGTGAGCAGGTCCTTCTTGCGGACCAGGGTGAGCGCGACGGCCGCCGTGCCGACGCAGACCACCGCGGCCCACAGCATCACGAACGAGGCACCGTCGGCGATGGCGGATTCCAGGGTGCTCCGCGCCTGGCCGGCGAGGTCGTCAGGGACGTGCTTGACGGCCCGCGAGATGTCGCCCTGCGCCGCGGCGGAGATGACGTCGTCCCGGTCGGCCGACCCCGTACGGAGACCGCCGCCCGCCTGGTCCTCGATCCGGCTGCGGAACAGGACACCGAAGATCGCGGCGCCGATGCCCGCCCCGAACATGAACAGGCTGTTGATCGCGCCGGACGCCATGCCGGCCCGCTGCTTGGGCACCACGTTGACCGCGAGCGACATGGACGGACTGCCCGCGAGGCCACCGCCCACGCCCCACAGCAGGAGGCCGGGGAGCGCCACCCAGATCGCCTGGTCCAGGTCGAAGGACCAGGACATGGCGAGCCCGCCCAGGGCCAGGATGCCGAAGCCAGCACCGATGATGTGCGAGGGCGAGTACTTGGCCTGGAGCTTGCCCGCGACCAGGCCCATGCCGAGCTGCGGCGCGAAGATGGCCATCATCATGAGGCCGGTCTGCAGCGGGCTCAGCCCACGGGCGCTCTGGAAGTACAGGATGTAGTAGACCGAACCGCCGATGGTGGCGAAGCGGGAGAAGAAGGCGATCAGGGTGGCCGCCACGAAGGTCGGCACCTTGAACAGGGACAGGTCCAGGGTCGGCGCGGCGACCCGCCGCTCCAGGAACAGGAAGCCGGCCAGGAGCACCGCGGAGACGCCGAGCTGGACGAGGGTGGCCGCCGAACCCCAGCCCTGGTCCTCGCCCCGGGTGAGCGCGAAGTTGACCAGGCCGAGCGTGAGGACGAGCAGGCCGGCGCCGGTCCAGTCGATGCCGGCGAGCGAGCTGCGCGGCGGGTCGAGGGGCAGGCGGGTGCGGCACAGGAAGAGCGCGACCACGCCGACCGGCACGTTGATCAGGAAGAGGTAGCGCCACTCGGTGAGGTCCACGAGGAGACCGCCGACGACCGGGGCGACGGCACCGCAGGCGCCGAGCGTGGTGCCCCAGACGGCGATGGCCATGTTCCGGGCCTGTCCCTCGTAGACCTGGGCGATCAGCGGCATCGCGTTGGCGAGCACGAAGGCGGCACCCATGCCCTGCACACAGCGGGCGATGTCGAGCGCGATGGCGTTCGGGGCGATGCCGCAGGCCAGCGACGACAGGGTGAACAGGGCGATGCCGCCCATGAACATGGCTCGTCGGCCGAGCCGGTCCGACAGCGAGCCTGCCGCCTGCTGGAAGGCGCCGAAGGTGACCGTGTAGCCGATGATGATCCACTGCAGGGCGGCCAGCGACCCCCCGAGGTCCGACTGGATCTCGGGTAACGCTACGGAAACGATGGTGATATCGATAACCAATAGCGCCGACGCTACGACGGTGATAATCAGGACGATACGAGCCTGGGAGCTCGTCGTGGTATCCGTGGCGCTCACGAATTCCTCTTCCGAAGGCGTGGTGCGGCGGCCCCGTCCGACCGTGCGCGGTGCATTGAAAACCGTTTCCAATGCAATTCAGGAACAGTGCCGCCATTCAGGGTAAGGCTTACCTTACCGCGCATGGTTGCGTGAGTGTAGCACTCGTTTTCCAGCGCTTTGAAGGGCGCATCAAAATGAAATGATTTCCCCGTGTGCGGTGAAATTGTGCAGGCCCCCGGTCATGACGCGACGGCGGGCAGCGCCCCGACGTCGACCTTTCCCGTCACCGTGAGCGGGATGGACGCCACCGGCACGAACCGCTCCGGCACCATGTACGACGGCAGCCGGTCCCGCAGGAACCGCCGCACCGAGGGGAGATCGACGCCCTCCCCGCTCACCACATAGGCCACCAGGCCGGACTCGTCCGCGCTCCCGGACCGCGCGACCACCGCCGCGCGCCGGACGTCTGGGTGCTCCATCAGCACCTGCTCGATCTCGCCCGGCTCGATGCGCAGCCCCCGGACCTTCACCTGCTGATCGGCGCGCCCCAGATAGTCGAGCTCGCCGTCCGGCAGCCACCGCGCGAGATCGCCGGTCCGGTACAGCCGCGCACCCGGGCGGTCCGAGAACGGATCGGGCACGAACCGCTCCGCCGTCAGGCCGGGTCGCCCCAGATAGCCCCGCGCGAGCCCGTCGCCGCCCAGATGCAACTCCCCGGCCTCGCCGTTCACGACCAGACGCCCCTCGGCGTCCAGGACATGGGCGGTGGTGCCCGTGACGGGACGGCCGATCGACGGCTTGTCCACGTCACGCCCGACCAGGCTCCAGGTCGAGTACGTGGTGTCCTCCGAGGGCCCGTACAGGTTGTAGACCTTGCGCACCGTCCCCGTCGCGTACAACTGCCGGGCCAGCGCGGCGGGCAGCGCCTCGCCGGCCAGGTTCACCGTCACCACCGAGGGCGGCAGCGCCCCGCACGGCAGCAGGTCGAGCAGCAGGCTCGGGACGGTGTTCACCAGCGTCACCGGCCGGTCCGCGGCGGCCACCGGCAGATGGAACACCGTATCCGCGAGGACCACCGTGCCGCCGACCGCCAGCGGCGCGAACAGCTCGAAGACCGACAGGTCGAAGCACATGGACGTGGAGGCCAGGGTGTACCGCAGCTCGTCCGGCGAGAAGCACTCGAGCGCCCAGGCCAGGAAAGCGGCCGCACTGCGATGCTCGACCGCGACGCCCTTGGGCCGGCCGGTGGACCCGGACGTGTAGAGCGCGTACGCCAGGTGCCTGTCCCCGCCCGTGTCCGCCGCCGACCACGGCCGCGCGGCGGCGATGCGGTCCCAGCCACGGTCGAGCGAGACCACCGTGCAGGGACGGTCCGGCCACTTGTCCCGCAGCGCCTCCTCGGTGACGATCAGCTCCGCGCCGCTGTCGCGCAGGATGAACTGGCGGCGGTCGAGAGGGAAGGCGGGGTCGATCGGCACGTAGGCCGCCTCCGCCTTCAGGACCGCGAGCATCGCCACCAGCATCCACGGCGACCGGCCCAGGCAGATGCCCACCAGGGTCTCCGGACCCGCGCCGAGCCCGCGCAGATGCCCGGCGAGGAGCCGTGCCGCCTCCTCGAGCTCGCCGTAGCTCAGCCGCTCGCGGCCGGCCACGACCGCCTCCGCGTCCGGGGTCAGGGCCGCCTGACGGGCCACGAGTTCATGGATGAGCGGGTGGCGCGCCGCACCCGCGCTCACGCGTCCGCCGCCGTTCCGGCCGCGTTCCGCCGGGCCGACAGCTCCCGCCGGACCTCCTCGGGCGACATCCGGGCCACCCGAAGGTGCACATCGGCCATGGCCTCGGCCCGGCCCGGCACCTCCTCCGCGGCGACCACGCCCGCCGCGAGCCCCGCCACCGTCGGCGACAGGAACACCGTGCGCAGCGTCACCGCGTCCGACGCGAACACCTGACGCAACCGGGTCACGATCCTGGTCGCGAGGACCGAATCGCCGCCCAGGGCGAAGAAGTTGTCCTGCTCGCCGACCTCCTCCACCTCCAGCACCTGCGCCCACACCTGCGCGCACACCTCGGCGACAGCCGAGCGCGGTGCGTCCTGCGCGGCCCCGGAGGGCTCCGGGCGCGGCTCGGGCAGCGCCGCCCGGTCCACCTTGCCGTTGGCGTTGAGCGGCAGCGCGTCCAGTGTCACGAACACCGACGGCACCATGTGCTCGGGCAGCGTCGCCCGCAGGTGCTCCCGCAGCGCGAGGTCCGCGGGTGCCGTGGTTCCGGCGCCCGGCACGACGTACGCGGTCAGTCCCCGGTGGCCCGCGCGTCCCGCGCGCTCCTGTCCCACCACGACGGCGGCGGCGACGTCCGGGTGCGTGAGCAGCGCGGCCTCCACCTCGCCCGGCTCGATCCGGTGCCCGTTCACCTGGACCTGGAAGTCGGCACGGCCGATGAACTCGATGGTCCCGTCCGGCAGGAAGCGTCCCAAGTCGCCTGTGCGGTAAAGGCGTTCACCGGTGCGCGGGTGCGTGACGAAGGAATCCGCGGTCCGTTCAGGATCGTCCCAGTAGCCGCGGGCCAACCCCACGCCGGAGCAGTACATCTCGCCGGTCGCCCACACCGGGCGGTCCCGCATGCGGTCGTCCAGGATGCGGTAGCGGGTGTTGGCGACGGGCTTGCCGTACGGGATGCTGCGGCGGTCGAGGTCCGGCCGGTCCACGGGGTGCCAGATGTTCCAGAGCGTCGTCTCGGTGGGCCCGCCCACGCTCACCACCCGCACGTCCGACCCCTCGACCAGGCGCCGCACCGTCGCCACGTTCAGCCAGTCACCGCCGAGGAAGGCGAGCCGGAGCGCCGCCAACGGGCCCTGCTGCGGACCCAGATGTTCCACGAGCATCTCCATCATCGCGGGCACCGAGTTCCACACGGTGACGCCGTGCTCGGTCATGAGGTCGGCCCAGTGCGCCGCCTCGCGCCGCTCAGACGCCCGCGGCAGCACCAGCGTGCCGCCCGCGCCGAGCACCCCGAACAGGTCGAAGACCGACATGTCGTGATGGAGCGCGGTCAGCGCGAGGGCCCGGTCGCCGGGACCGACCGCGAAGGTCTCCCGGGTCTCGCGCAGCGCGTTGACCACGCCCCGGTGCTCGACCATCACGCCCTTGGGCTGCCCGGAGGAGCCGGAGGTGAACAACACATAGGCGAGATCGGACGGTTGGGCCGACGCGTCCGGCAGGGCGTGCTCCACCTCGCGCACGTCCTCGGGTAGCGCGTCCAGGCACAGGACGCGCCGCTCGCCCGCGAGGGGGGCCAGGCCCTGCCGGGTGAGGACCAGGTCCGCCCCGCACCGGGCGAGCAGGCCGGCCGCGCGCTCGGGCGAGACCTCCGGATCGAGGGGGAGATAGGGAGCCCCGGCGTACAGCACGCCGTACACGGCGACGACCTGCTCCCAGCCCTTGTCCAGGACCACGCCGACGGGCCTGTCCCGCGAGGCGCCGTTCGCCAGCAGCCACGCGGCCACCCGGCACGCCTCGCGGTGCAGCTCGCCGTAGCTGAGCGTTCGGCCGTCGGCGACGACCGCCACCTGGTCGGGGCGGGCGGCCACCTGGTCGAGGAAGTCGTCCTGCACGAGCCGGTCCGGCAGCGGACGGATGCCGCCGTCGCCGAACTCCCTGCCGTCCGCACCCAGCGGCACCGGAGCCACCAGGGGCTCCTGCTCGTCCCAGGCGGCCGGATCGTCGGCCAGCCTGTCGAGCAGCGAGCTCAGCCCGGTGAAGACCTCGTCCACCATGGCGGGGTCGAACAGGGCCTCGTTCACGTCCCAGTTGACGACCAGAGCGCCGTCCTGCACCTCGGTCAGGAGGTCCATCCAGACCTGCGGCGTCTGCGTGATGCCGCCCGTCTGCTCCAGCAGGCCGTCGAGGAGGGTGCCCCTGCCGCCGCTCAGCGGGACCGCGCTGGTGAACACCACGGGCATCAACGCCCCGTCGAACCCGCCGCGCAGCCGCATGAGTTCACGCAGCAGATGGACGCCGCTGACATAGGAATGCGTCAGGTCGTTCCACAGCTGCTCCTGCACGCGGCGCGCGCGGTCCAGGAAGCCGCCGGGCGTGGCGGAGTCCACCTCCACCAGGGCGAACGAGGCGAACTCGCCGACGGTGCCGTCGACATCTGGATGCGCGCCGATGCGGTTGAGGTTGGTGACGTTCAGCGTGAACCGGGGGGCCTGCGCCCAGGGCGAGAGTGCCTCGGCGTACGCCGCGAGGAGCAGCCCCGCGGGCGTCAGCCCCACCTCGGCGGCCCGGTCGGTGACGCGCTGCCAGCGGTCCGCCGTCAGCCGCACCGACCGCCGGACGAACCGCGGATGCTCCACCGACTCGGGCGTGCGCACCATCGGCAGCCGGGGCGCGGGCGCGAGATCGACGAGCCGTCGCTCCCAGTACTCCGCCGAGCGCCGGTGCGCCTCCGTGCCGGAGAGATCCGCGGTGGCGAGGACGTAGTCCCGGTAGTCCATGGCGGGCGGCGCCGGGTCCGCGTCCGGATCGCCGTAGAACAGGGTCAGGTCGTCCCAGAGGACCCGGATGCTGGCGAAGTCGGCGCAGAGCGCGTCGATGCTGAAGTGCACCCGGAACCGGTCGCCGGGCAGCTCGGCGACGACGACGTCGAAGAGCGGCCAGACGTCGACGGGACGCACCTCGTGCGAGTAGCGCTCACGGATCTCCGCGAGTCCCCGGCGCACCTTGTCGTCGTCCGCCGTGCGCAGATCGACGACCGGCATCTCGTACGGGGGCACCGACGCGAGGACCCGCTGGGTCATCGAGTCGGGCAGCACCACGGCGCGCAGCATCGGATGCCGGTCCACCACCCGCTGCCAGGCGGCACGGAACCGCTCCACGTCCAGGTGCTCGCCCTCGAACTCCAGGTACATGTGGGCGGAGACGTTCCCGGACGACAGCGACCCGGTGCGGCCCACGCAGTAGGCCTGCTGCTGGTCGGTGAGCCGGAACGGCTCGTGCGCCGCCGCCGGATCGGGCCGTACCACGGGCAGCGGTGCGCCGTCCCTGTCGTCGTCGGAGCCGCCGCGCTCCGACTCGATCGCCCGGCTCAGCTCGGCCACCGTGCGGTGCCGGAACACGCTGTGCGGGTCCAGGTCGAGGCCGAGCCGCTCGCGCAGCCGGTTCATCACGCGGATCCCGAGCAGCGAGTTGCCGCCCAGCTCGAAGAACGTGTCGTGCACGCCCACCCGGTCCACGCCGAGGAGCTCCGACCACAGGCCGGCCACCAGCTCCTCCAGTTCGGAGCGCGGCGCGCCCGTGTCCGCCGCCGAGGGCTGCGCGCTGCCCGGCCGGGGCAGCGCCGCGCGGTCCACCTTGCCGTGCGCGGTCAGCGGCAGCGCCGCCATGACGAGGAGGTGCGCGGGCACCATGTAGTGCGGGAGGCGTCCGGCGATGTGCTCGCGCAGCTCCGCCGCCGAGGGCAGCACGTCGGCAGCGGGGGACACGTATCCGGCGAGCGCCTGGTTGCCCAACTCGCCGTCCTGGCGCGGCAGGGCGACGACCGCCGCGGTGCCGACCGCCGGATGGGAGCGCAGCGCCGTCTCGATCTCGCCCAGCTCGATCCGGTGGCCGTCCAGCTTCACCTGGAAGTCCTCGCGGCCGAGCAACTCCACGTTCCCGTCCGGCAGGAACCGCGCCATGTCCCCGGTGCGGTACAGCCGCTCGCCGGTCACCGGGTGGACGGGGAAGGCCTGCTCCGTGCGCTCGGGGTCGCGCCAGTAGCCCAGCGCGAGCCCGGCACCGCCGATGTACAGGTCACCGGGCACGCCCACGGGCCGGGGGCGCAGCGCCGCGTCGAGCACGTGGAGGGTCTGGTTGGGCAGGGGAGTGCCGTACGGAATGCTGGACCACGCAGGGTCGACCTCGTCCACGTCGTACGTACTGGAGAGGATCGACGCCTCGGTGTTGCCGCCGAGCCCCACGAACCGCACGTCAGGTGCGATGTCCCTGGCGCGTTCGGGCAGGGACAGCGGGATCCAGTCGCCGCCGAGGACCAGCAGGCGCAGCGAGGCGACCCACGGCTCGGGGTCGCGCTCCACCTGCTCGCAGAACAGCTCGAACAGGGCGGGGGCGCCCAGCCAGGTGGTGATCTCCTCCCGGCGGACGAGGTCCAGCCAGTGTCCGGGGTCCCGGTCGGTCCCGGCGTCCGGCAGGACCAGGGTGGCTCCGGCGCACAGCGTGCCGAGCATGTCCCAGACGGACAGGTCGAAGCTCATCGCCGACAGGCCGATGGCCCGGTCCCGCTCCGTCACGCCGTACTTCTCGATCACATGGAGCAGCGTGTTGAGGGCACCCCGGTGCGGCACCAGGACACCCTTGGGGGTGCCGGTGGAACCCGAGGTGAACAACATGTAGGCGGGGTCCTCGGGGCTCTGCGCGGCCGTCAGCGGACTGTCGTCCACGTCCGCCCACGCCGCGTCGTCGTCCACCGCGAGGACGGTGACGTCGCGTGGCCACTCCCACCGCCCCGCCACCTTCCGCTGGGTGAGGACGAGGCGTACGCCGGTCATGTCGAGCAGCCGCTCCCGGCGGTCGGCGGGCAGCGCGGGGTCGAGCGGCATCCAGGCGGCCCCGGACTCCAACGCGCCGAGCAGCCCCACGGGTTGCTCCCAGCCACGCTCCATGCAGATCGCGACCGGCTCTCCGGGGCGTGCGCCCAGCTCTCTGAGGCGGCGTCCGATGCGGCGCGCCCGGCCCATCAACTCGCCGTACGAGACGCGGTGTTCGCCCGAGACGATGGCGGTGTGCCCGGGGCGGGGTGCGGCGGCGCGGGCCACCGCCTCTTGGAGGAGCCCTTCGGGCAGCGGCGCCTCGGTCGCGTTGACCTCCGTGCGCTGCCGCTCTTGCGCGGCGGGCAGCCGCACCGGCGTGACCGCCGCCGTCCAGGCCGGGGGGCGCCGGGCCAGCGAGGCGAGCAGGTCCAGCCAGGACTCCGCCAGGTCGGCGACCATGCCGTCGGGCAGCGCGCCGTCGGCGTGCTCCCACCGGGCCTCCACCCTGCCGTCCGCCCGGGACACCCGCAGCGCGAGGACCGGGTCGGGGCCCGCGGGTGCCGGCGCCGGGTCGGCGTCCAGGGCGTCGACGAACTCGACCAGCGGACCGACGTCCGGGCCCGAGGCGTCGACCGCCCCGGCGGGCGCGGCGGCACGGCCCGCGAACCCGCCCTTCGCCAACGTGTCCGCCACCAGGGTTCGGCAGCCGTCCGCGGTGCGCTCGCGCAGCGTGAACCGGGGGTCCCGCGACCACAGGCCGAGGATCTCCGCGAAAGCGGTGCGCAGCACGGCGGTGGTGTCCAGGGCCGCGGCACGTGCCCCCTCGGTGACCCCGCGCCACACCCCGGGGTCGACGTGGACGCGATGGTCCGCGCGGGCGCCGCCGGACGGCTGCGGCGACAGGGGCAGGCGGGGGCCGCGCGGGACCGCGGCGCCGGTTTCACGGGCGAGGCCGGTGCTCATACGGTGTTCTCCGATCGGAAGTCCTGGGCCTCGCGGGGGGCCGGGAGGGTGCCGGGGGAGTGCGGGGCGGGGCCCGCACGGTCCGGTGCGGGCAGCAGGCCCGCGCCGACGAGGTGGTCCACGTAACGGTCGAGGAGCGGTCCGTCCACGACCGGGCAGCGCACCCCGGAGCCGGCGAGCGCGTCGAGCGTGCCGGAGACGTCGAGGCGCAGGCTGCCGAAGCCGGGCATGCCGTGCGAGGCTCCCGCCAGTGCCGCCACCGGCACCGAGCCCTCGTCGCCGCCCGCGTCGAGGACGTCCTCCGACACCAGCCGCGCCCAGCGGTCCGCGTCGGTCGACGCCAGCCGGTACCCGGCCGCACGCAGCCTGGCCACGACCGCGTCGAGCCGGGTCCGTTCCGGGTTGGCGAGGTGATAGGTGCCGCCCAGCGCCGAGGGCGTGAGGGACAGCTGGGTGAGCGCGGCGACGGCGAAGTCGACGGGTACCAGGTCGAAGTCGGCGTCCGCCCCGAAGTCGGGCACCGCGCCCAGTTCCACGCAGGCACCGATGAACCGCCAGAACGCCGCGTCGGGGTCACCGCTGCCGGTCACCGAATCGCCGCCGAGCCGTCCCGGCCGGTACACCGACACCGGTATCCCGCGCCGCCTGCCCTCGTCGGCCAGTTCCTCGGCCACCCAACGGCTGCGCACATAACCGGAGGGCAGGACCGCGTCCGCGGGCACCCTGCCGTCCGGGCGCAGGACTCCCGGCTCGGCGCCGCGCGCGAAGAGCACGCCGGGCGACGAGACGTAGTGCACCGGCTTGGTGCGGGCACGCGCCGCGAGCCTGAGCACCTCCGCCGTGCCGCCCGCGTTGGCCGCCTTCAACTGCCGGTACGGCTGGGCCAGGTTGGCCTCGCAGCCGACGTGGTGGATCGCGTCGACGGTCCCGGCCAGGCGCGCGAACGTCATCGGCGACAGGCCGAGGAACGGTTCGCGCAGACTGCCCGCGAGGACGGTCACCCGGTCCATCGGCACGTCGAGGCGGAAGCGCGTCAGAGCGCGGGCCAGTGCTCGCTCGGCCTCGCCGGGGCCCTCGGCGTCCACCAGGACGTGCAGGCGGGCCTCGGTCACCGTCAGCAGCCGGGCCAGCAGATGGGCGCCCAGGAAGCTGGTGGCGCCCGTCAGGAACAGGTGTTCCGGCGCGGCCACGCGTGCCGGGTCCACCGGAGCGCCGGCGCCGACGACGTCCTCCGCCAGGACGGCGTCGGCCCGCAGCTCCGCCGCGTCGGCGTCGGCCGTCTCCTCCTGCGCGCCCCCGGCGTCCCCGGCGCGTGCCCGGTCGAACACGGCGGCCAGCTCGGTCACCGTGGGCGCGTCGAAGAACACCTGGACGGGCAGGTCGACGCCGAGCCGCTCGCGCAGCCTCAGCAGGACCCGCACGGCCCGCAGCGAATGCCCGCCCGCCTCGAAGAAGTCCTCGTCGGGGTCGACCTCGCGCAGGCCGAGCACCTCGCGCCAGACGGCCGCGACCTCCCGCTCGGTGGCGGTGAGCGCCGCGTCGCCGTCCGCCGTCGCGACGGAAGCCTCGTCGGTCGCGGCCTCGGTCACGACCGGGGAGGGCCGGGCGGTCCGCTCCACCGGGGCTTCGAGGAGGCCGAGTTCGGCCACCGGCAGGTCGGGCGCGTCGAGCACCGCGGCGAAGAGCCGCTGCAGGTCCTCCGTGAACCGGTCGACGGACTCCGGGTCGAACAGGTCCACGCTGCCGCGCACCCCGCCCTCGATGCGCCCGTCGGTCTCCCAGTAGTGCAGCACCAGGTCGAACTCGGAGGTGTCGAGCCCGAAGTCGAAGGCCGCCACCTCCAGGTCGCCCATGCGCGCGGCCCCGGCCGGGTTCTCTCCCACCACGGCCGCCTGGAACAGCGGGTTGTCGCCCCCGTTGCGCCCGGGGCGCAACTCGGCGGCGACCACCTCGATCGGCGTGTCGCGATGGGCGTACGCCTCCAGGCAGGTCTCCCGCACCCGTCCCAGCACCTGCGCGAAGGTGAGCCCGGCCGGCAGGTCGAAGCGGAGCGCCAGGGTGTTGGCGAAGAAGCCGATGAGGTTCTCCACCTCGGGCTGGTCACGGCCGTGCACCACCGACCCGGTGACGATGTCCTCGTCTCCCGAACGCAGATGCACCAGCGTGTTGAAACCGGCGAGCAGCGCCATGAAGAGAGTCGCCTGGTGCTCGCGGGCCAGCGCGCGCAGCCGCCCCGCCACCGGCTCGTCGAGCGTGAAGGCCCGGCTGACGGCCCGCAGACTGGTACGGCCCCGGCGCGGCCGGTCCGTGAGCCGGTCCAGGGTGGGCAGCGGTTCACGCAGCGCCCGGCTCCAGTGCGCGAGACGCCGCTCCAGCTCGGGGCCGCGCAGCAGATCGCGCTGCCACTGGGCGAAGTCCGGGTAGCACACCGGGAGTTCGGGCAGCGGGACCGTGTCCTTCCCCTCGACCCGGGCGGCGTAGAAGGCGAACAGCTCCCGGAAGAGGATGCCCATCGACATGCCGTCGCCCACGAGGTGGTGCATGGTCACCATCAGGACGTGCTCGTCGCCACCCAGCGGCGTCAGCCGGAAGCGGATGAGCGGGCCCTTCGTGAGGTCGAAGGGCCGGTCGGAGTCCTGCCGCAGCAGCTCTACCGCCTCGTCCTCGCCCCGCACCCGGTCGTCCACGTCGAAGGCGAGCGGCTGCTCCGCGAGGACGACCTGCCGGGGTTCGCCCTCCTGTACGTGGAAGACGGTGCGGAGCGCCTCATGACGGCGTACGACCTGCTCCAGGGCGTGCCGCAGGGCGTCCACGTCGAGCGGGCCGCGGAGCCGGATCGCCTCCACCATGTGGTGGTAGGCGCTCTCCGGGTGCAGCTGGGCGAGGAACCACAGGCGCTCCTGCGCGAACGACAGGTCGGCCGTGGCCAGGCCCCGGCGCGGGATCCGCGGCGCCTGGGGCCCGGCGCCTCCGGTCAGCCACTTCTCCATCAGCCGCTGCTTCGTCGTGGACAGCTCCGCGCCGTCCGCGCGGGAACCAGGTGGAACCATGGGGGCGTCAACCTTCGCTCGTGCCCGGTAGCGGGCGCTGGGATGTTCTGGTGTGCCGCAGGGCGGCACCGGAGTCACTCGCCGAGCAGCCGGGCGGCGTCCTCGTCGGACATGTCGAGCAACTTCTCGTGCAGCCGCCGCTCCACGGCCTCGGCCGTCTGGGCGACGGTCTGCGCCTGCGAGAGCAGATCGGTGACGGTGAGGGTGACCGGCAGCAGGGCCTGGAGCCGGGCGACCACCTGCGCCGCGAGCAGCGAGTGCCCGCCCAGATCGAAGAAGTTGTCGTGCGCCCCGACCGGAGTGACGCCCATGACGTCCTGCCAGACCTCCGCGACCGTCTCCTCCAGCGGGGTGCGCGGCGCGGTGTACGCGGTGGGCAGCTCGGGCCGGTCGTACCGGGTGAGGCGGGGCCGGGGCTCCTCCGGCGTCTCGGCCGGCACGGTCGGCTCGGGGGTCGTAGTCGCGGCGGAGGCGGGCGGCCCGGCCACGGGAGTGCCGACGACGCCGGTGGGCACGTCGACGAAGTAGCGCTGCCGCTCGAAGGGGTAGGTCGGCAGCGCCACCCGGTGCCGCGGCACGTCCCCGCCGA
The DNA here is from genome assembly GCF_008642315.1 of Streptomyces venezuelae. Taxonomy (NCBI): domain Bacteria; kingdom Bacillati; phylum Actinomycetota; class Actinomycetes; order Kitasatosporales; family Streptomycetaceae; genus Streptomyces; species Streptomyces venezuelae. The sequence goes on from NZ_CP029192.1 coordinate 8,446,398, forward strand.
GCGCGGCGAGGTCCACCGGCACGCCGCGCACCCACAGCTGGGCCACGGCGTCCAACAGGGGAGCCGCGTCGGCCGCGTCCTCGCCGGAGCCGAGCGTGGCCACCACCGGAGCGCTGCCGGGGCCGGTGCCGCGCCCCGCGAGAGCCCGCAGGGTGTTGCCCGCGCCGACCTCGAGCAGCGTCCGGGCGGGCGCGTCACGCAGGGTGCGCAGTGCCGCGCCGAACAGCACCGGCTCGCGCAACTGCCGTCCCCAGTAGGCGGGGTCGGTGGCCTGCTCCGGGGTGATCCAGGTGCCCGTCACGTTCGACAGGTACGGCACCTCCGGCGCACCGAGCCGCACACCGGCCATCGCCGCGGTGAACGGCTCCACGGCCGAGGCGGTCAGCGCCGAGTGGAAGGCGTGCGAGGTCCGCAGCGCGGTGACGCGGTGCCCGGCGGCGACCAGTCGGCCGGTCAGCTCCTCGACGGCCGCGACGGGACCCGAGACGACGGTCTGTTCCGGGGCGTTGACGGCCGCCACCGTCACCTCGCCCGCCGGGTCGAGGAGTTCCCGCACCCGCTCGGCGGCGAGCGGCACCGAAGCCATCGCGCCCGGCGGGCAGTCCTGGAGGAGCCGGCCCCGCAGGGCGACCATGCGCAGCGCGTCCGGCAGCGCGAGGACACCCGAGAGGCACGCCGCGGTGAACTCGCCGACGCTGTGCCCGAGCAGCGCCGCGGGGTGCACGCCCCAGGTGCCGAGCAGCCGGGCGAGGGCGTACTCCGTGGTGAACAGGGCGGGCTGGGCGAGCCGTGTCTCCGTGAGGCGCCGCGTCGCGCGGTCCAGGGCACCGGCGTCGTCGGTGTCCGGGTACAGCGCCGCGCGCAGGTCCTCGCCCAGCTCGGGCGCGAGCAGTGCGGCGCACTCGTCGACGACGGCGCGGTACGCGGGCTGTGTCCCGTACAACCCGCGCCCCATGGCGAGACGCTGACTGCCCTGGCCGGGGAAGAGGAACGCGACGTCGGGGGCGGGCCCGGTGGGATCGGTGCGCCCCACGGCGACGGGAGTGACACCCGTGCCGTCCAGGGCCGACACGGCCTCGGCGCGGTCGTGGCACACCAGCGCCATGCGGTGCGCGTAGGCCGGCCTGCCGACCCGCAGGGTGTGCGCGGTGTCGGCGAGCGCCGGAGCCTCATCGGCGCGCAGGCAGTCCGCGAGCGCCGCCCCGGAACGCTGCAGCGCCGCGTCGCCGTGGGCGGAGAGCACGAGGAGCTGCGGGCCCTCGTCGGCGGCGGAGGGACCCGGCAGGGGCGGCTCCTCCACGACGATGTGGGCGTTGGTGCCGCCCACACTGAAGGAGCTGATGCCGGCGCGCCGCGCCTCGCCGCCGCGCGGCCACGGCGTGGGCCGGGAACTCACGCGGAACGGGGTGTTCGGGAAGTCGATGTCGGGGTGCGGCTCCGCGCAGTTGACGGCCGGCGGGATCTCCTCGTGACGCAGCGAGAGCAGCACCTTGATGAGGCCCAGCACACCGGCCGCCGTGTCCGTGTGGCCGATGTTCGGCTTCAGGGAGCCGAGCGTGCAGAAGCCGCGCTTCTCCGTCCCGAACGCCTCCGTCAGCGCGGCGACCTCGACCCGGTCGCCCAGCGGGGTGCCCGTGCCGTGTGTCTCGACGTACGAGATCGACTCGGACTCGACGTCGGCCACGGCCAGCGCCTCGGCGATGACCTCGGCCTGCCCGCCGACGCTCGGCGCGGTGAAGCCCACCTTGTGCGCGCCGTCGTTGTTCACGGCCGTGCCGAGCAGCACGCCGAGCACCTGATCGCCGTCCGCCAGCGCGTCCGCGAGACGCTTGAGGGCGACCACGCCCGCGCCGTCGCCCGGCACGGTGCCGTTGGCGTCGGCGGCGAAGGCCCGGCAGCGGCCGTCGGGCGAATTGACGCCCCCATCGTTGTGCACATAGCCCGCCCGCTGCGGGAAGTACACGGTGACGCCGCCCGCGAGAGCCATATCGCTCTCGCCGCCGAGCAGGCTCTGCACCGCGAGGTGCACCGCCACCAGGGACGACGAACAGCCCGTGAGCACGCTCATGCTCGGCCCGCGCAGATCGAGGCGGTACGACACCCGGGGGGCGAGGAAGTCCTTCTCGTTGCCCAACAGGGCCTGGAACTCGCCCACTTCGTGCAGGTAGGCCGGATCGGCCGACAGGTGGCGCTGCCAGTAGGAGGTCGGCCCGCCGCCGCCGAACACCCCGATCGAACCGTCGAAGGCCGCTGGGTCGTACCCGGCCGACTGGAGCGCCTCCAGGGAGCACTCCAGGAACAACCGCTGCTGGGGGTCCATCAGCTCGGCCTCGCGCGGGGTGCAGCCGAAGAAGGCGGCGTCGAAGAGCTCCACCCCGTCGAGGACCGGACGGCGCCGCACCAGCCGGGGATCGGTCAGGAGCGCCTCCGGAACACCACTGGCGCGCAACTGCTCATCGGTGAACTCGGTGTGCGCCTCCTTGCCGTCGCGGAGCAGCGCCCAGAACTCCCGCGGCGACGACGCGCCCGGGTAGCGGCCGGAGAAACCGACGACCGCGATCCGGTCGTCGCTGCGCTCGTCCTCGCCGCCCCGCTCCAGGGACGCGTCGTCGTGGCTGTATGCGTTCACTGTGCCGTCGCCCGCCCGTCCATCAGGCGCCGCAGCGACGCGGGGCGCATGTCCGTCCAGACCTCTTCGATGCGGCGCAGACACCGCGCGCGGGTCCCCGTGGTTCCTTCGCGGCGCCAGCCGGGCGGGTCGGCCCGGTCGGCAGGCCACAGCGCGTACTGCTCCTCGTCGTTGACGACGACGCGGTACGCGCTGCCGTCCTGCTCCTGTGTTGCCGCAAGTGTCACCGGAAGTCCTTCGCGAAGTACCGGGCGCCGGCCCGTGGAACGGCGTGCTGGGGTGGGCGGGGGACGGCGGGCTCAGACCTGGCCGAGCAGTTCCTCCGAGATGACGGGCTGGTGGTACGTGCAGGTCCCCGACCGCACCATCGACCCGTGCAGCCGCTCGGCGGGGATGAGCAGCTTGTCGCCCTCGTTCATGGGGATCATCTGGCCCACGTTGTTCCAGAAGTGCATCTGCCCGACCTCCACGACGACGAGCCGGTGGTCGTCGTGCACGTGGGTGGTGGACGTCTCCTCGTGGGACTCCACGAACGTCTCGAGGTCGACCTCGATGTTGTTCGCCGCGATCAGCGCGTCGAGCTTCTCCGCCTTGTCCTTGTACTCGTCGAGCCGGTCCGCCCAGTCCAGTTGCACGGCGAGATCGCCGTCGGACACCGCGGCGAGCCGGCGCGCGTCCTCGAAGCCGCGGTGGAAGGAGAGCGCGCCCTCGGCGCCGAACCGCTCCACGAGCGGCCCGAGCAGCGCACCGGTCAGTTCGGCGATGCCCTCACCGGTCAGTTGCGGCACACCGGTGAAGTACGCGGCGCCGTCCTCGCCGAACGCCTCCCGGAACACCTCGCCGTACGCGGCCGCGGTGACGGACTCGTCCAGGCGGTGGTGGACCCAGGCGCCCAGGAACTCGCCGAGGCGCGCGTGGTCGCGGGCCACCGAGTGCAGGTGGTTGGCGCCCGCCAGCGACGAGCCGAGCAGGAACTGCCAGTACGCGTACGGCTCGGCGGACAGCTCCGCGCCGCCCAGCAGCGCCTCGTAGTGCGGCAGGCGGGCCGCGCGCTCGCGCAGGTCGTCGAGGAGCAGCTCCCGCAGCGCGGGGTGCGCGGTGCCGTAGTCGCCGAGCAGGCCACGGCCCACGGCGCTCTGGACGGCCGGTCGAGCCGCGGTCAGCTGCGCCAGGAGGTACGTCGCCGCGTCGGCGCGGTGACGGGTGGACCCGGCCACGTCGAGGGCCTTGCCGGGGTGGGCCCGCCGCTCCTCCAGGACGCCCTGCACATGGCGGACGACGGCGTCGGTCCCGCCCTCGACCGGGGTGTGCTGCTCGCCCAGCCAGTGGAAGAGGTGGTGTTCGAGTACCTGGCCCGCCTGGAGTGCCAGGACGCGGTTCTCCACCGAACGGAACGCCTCGGCGTCGTCGGCGCTGGGGTGACCGGCACCACCGGCCGGCACGAACAGCAGGTCGGCGTCGTGCACGGTACGCAGCATCCGGTGGCCGAGGAGGGCGCTCAGCCGCAGGACGCGGTCGGCGGTCAGCGGCGTGCCGTAGTCGAGGAAACCCAGGTCGTGCGGGCGGACCGGCCGCCTGAACGGGTTGTCCTCGTTGACCAGTTCTTCCGCCGTCGCACTGCGGAAAGGGCTATTGGCTGCGTATCGCCGGACAATTCCATTGGGGTCGTCCGGGGCGCTCTTGATACGCGAGACAGGGGACATGAATTCTTTCCCTTTCTTCGGCGCCGATGGTGACGCACTGTTCGCGCGCGACCTCGAGCGGATATGAAGCTAACAACGGACCTCGGCGGGAGTCGTCCAACCAGGGGTGGAAACCCCGTCTACCACCCGCAGTTGAGAGTCCTGGGCAAGGCGCCGCCACCGTGGTTATGGTGATCGGGCCGGCCGACTTGTGAACCCGACCACGGCCGTGAATGGGGAGTGGACCGATGACCGAGACCGTGACCAGCCCGCCGCCCGGAAGCGAGGACGGCGGACGGCCATTGCGCGAATGGCTGGCCCGAAACCGTCGGGAGAACCCGGTGCACTGGGACGAGGCCACGCGCTCCTGCCAGGTATTCGGCTTCGCCGAAACCCAGCAAATGCTGAAGGACCCGCAGACCTTCTCATCCGACTTCGGCAGACTGGTGCCGCCGCCCACGGGGGAGGCCGCGACCACGGCCGACGGGCGCCCGGTGCCGAACCTGCTCGAAGGACACCTGAGCGTCACCGATCCGCCGCGCCACAGCAAGCTGCGCAAGCTCGTCGCCCAGGCGCTCACCCCGCGTGCCGTCCTCGCGCTCGAAGGGAAGATCACCGAGATCACCTCGGGGCTCCTCGACGCCATGGCGGGCCGCGACGAGGTCGAGATGGTCACCGGGTTCTTCAACCCGCTGCCGGTCACCGTCATCGCGGAACTGCTCGGCGTCCCTGCGTCGGACCATGCGATGTTCCGGAGCTGGGCCGACGACCTCGTCGCCGCCAACCACGACGCGAGCGCGGTCGACGCCGAGCGGCTGAAAGTGCCCGAGAACATGAACGCGCTGCTGCTGGAGATGCAGGACTACATTCTCGACCACGCCGCGCACCGGCGCCGCAGGCCGTCCGACGACGTGCTCAGCCGACTGGTGGCCGCCGAGGTGGACGGCGAACGCCTCAGCGAGTCCGAGGTGTTCACCATCACTCTCATGATGCTGCTCGCCGGACACATCAGCACCACCTTGCTCCTCGGCAACAGCCTCGTGTGTCTCGACGAGAATCCGACCGCTCTCGCCGCCCTGCGCGAGGACCCGGCGGCCGTCCCCGGAGCCCTGGAGGAGGTGCTGCGCTACAGCCCGCCCGCCCCGCTCGCGTACCGGCTGACCACGCGTGACACCACGCTCGGCGGGGTGGACATCCCGGCGGACGTCATGGTGGCCTCCTGGGTGCTCTCGGCCAACCACGACGAGCGGCAGTTCACCGACCCCGAGACCTTCGACATCACGCGGAGCCCCAACCCGCACCTGTCCTTCGGTCACGGCGTCCACTTCTGCATCGGGGCCCCGCTGGGCCGGATGGAGGCCCGGATCGCGCTGGGGATGTTCCTGGAGCGATGCGCCGACCTGCGCTTCGCCGAGCCGCCGGTGCCCTACACGTCGCCCACCGTCCTCGGCTCCAAGCGCATGGTGCTGTCGAGCCCGGTGGCCTGACCGGCGGTGACGCGTTCGCCGTCGCGGGGCCGGAAGGGGCAGCGGCCCGCTTCGGCCTCCGGGGCGTCCGACGAGTCGGCGAGGAAGTACTGGCGCCACTCCCGGTTGTCCGGGTCGCCGTACGAGCCGAGTTCCTCGGACGCCTCGACGGCGTCGTAACGGCTGAGCCGCTTGCGGATGATGCGCCGCGCCGCGGCACCGGGAGCCGTGTCGGCGCCCAACTCCTCGAAGACCCAGCGCGGCTGGAAGGTGATGAAGAAGACGGGACTGTGCCGGCTGCGGCGCAGGACGTGCGCGGGGGTGTTGCAGACCACGAAGATCGGGGTGTCGCCGTAACTGAACTCCCACCACGGGTCGTCCGTGTCGTGGGGCACCTCCGCGGGCCACGGGCTCTCGTCCGTGTCGTGCAGATGCTGGAGCACCGACCAGAACTTCGCCCGGTACTCCTCCATCGTGCGGGTGCGGCCGTCCGGCCGGAAGAAGACGATCAGTGACGTCTCCCGGCCAAGTTCCTTGTACCCGGACAGATACGCGTCGAGCGTGTCCCCGAGTGCGTCCCAGGTGCTCCGGTCGTCCAGGGACTCCACGAAGCCGAAGCGCAGGCTGTCCCGTTTGGTCCCCGACACCGCGAAAGTGCAGGGGAAGGGCGATGTGCTCGACAGGAGCGTCTCCTGCAAATCCCGAATGCACTCGGGACCCCACTCGGGTATTTCGCCGATGACGTTCTCTGCCATGTGAATTCACCCCGACGGTAGCTATTCCTTGCGCTGCCCTGGCCCCGGGCACCGATCGGCGAGGACGCTACCAGCGTTCCGTGGAGCGGGTCTTCCAACTCGAGTAGGCAATCCGCTCTGCAACCGAGTGTGCAAGAAGCGGATGCCGTGTAAACCGTGGGATGTAGTGCACCGCTCGGCAGACAATCGCCTTCCGGTGGACAATGCCGATCGATAGCATGTGGACATCTTCCGGTGGTGATACGGGCGCACCCGAACCGCCTTTCCGCATTCCCGTGGCCGATCGCGTGAATCCGCACTTCCGATGGCTTGCCGCTGCCGGCCTGCCATGGCCCCCAGAGAAGGAGAATCACATGCCCGCTCTCGACGCGGTGACTTCCGAAGCGGCGGCGGCCGCCGACGAGCTGGAGCGCATCCTCGGCACCCACCCCGGTGTCGAACACTGCACCGTCCTGACCGAGGTGGCGCCGGACGGTGTGCCGGTGCGCACGGCGTATGTGGTGCCGCGCCGCAACGAGGTCGTCCAGGACGACGGCGTCGCCCTCGGCCGGCAGTACGTCGCCGAGTGGCAGGGCGTGTACGACCACGTCTACGCCCAGCCGACGTCCGACGACCCGACCTTCGACATCCGTGGCTGGCTGAGCAGTTACACCGGCGGCGAGCTGAGCGAGGACGACATGCGGGCCTGGCTGGACGGCACGGTGACCCGCATCAAGGGCCTGGGCGCGCGGCGCCTCCTGGAAGTGGGCTGCGGCACCGGCCTGTTGCTGCACCGGCTGGCTCCGGGCACCGAGCGCTATCTGGCCAGCGACATCTCGGCGGGCGCGGTGGACCGCATCCGCGGTGCCTTCGGCGGCCAACTGCCGGAAGGTGTGGAGGTCTTCCAGGCGCCCGCCGACGACATGTCCGCGGTGCCCCCGCGCTCCGTCGACGGCTTCGTCGTGAACTCGGTGTCGCAGTACTTCCCGGACGAGGAGTATCTGGACCGGGTCGTGTGCCAGGCCGTCGACGCGGTGGACGACGGAGGGTTCCTCTTCATCGGGGACGTGCGTTCGGCGGCGCTGAACCGGGCGTTCGGCGCGGGCCTCGAGCTGGCCCGCGCCCCGGAGCGGGCGCCGAGCGAGAAGGTGCAGGCCCTCGTCGAGCGCCGCTGCTGCACCGGGACCGAGCTCATCATCGACCCCGGCTACTTCACGGCCTTGGTCGGCCGGCTGCCGCGCGTCGCGCACGTGGCGGTGCTGCTGCGGCGGGGGACGCGCCGCACCGAGATGAACCGGTTCCGCTACGACGTGGTGATACGCCTCGACCGCCTGCCGGGCGGTGAGGCCGTGGTGCCCGAGTGGCAGCCCTGGGAGCGGGACCGCTGGGGCGCGGCCGAACTCCGCCGTCACCTGGAGGCGGAGCGCCCCGCCGTGCTCGGGCTGCTCGGTGTGCCCAACGCGCGGGTGCTCGCCGACCACGTCGCCGCCGAACTCCTCGCGCGTCCTGACCGCCCGTCCGTGGCGGGGGAGGTGCGCGCCCGCGCCGACGCCGAGTCCGCCCATGGCGTGGAGCCGGAGGAGATCTGGTCGCTCGGTGACGACCTGCCTTACGCGGTCCGTCTCAGCTGGGCCCGTTCACTGCCCGACGGGGCGTTCGACGTGAGCCTGGTGCGCGTGGACGGCGGAGCGGTGGCGCCGGAGGTCCGCTTCCCCGAGGAGCCGGCCCCGCCGCGTCGCCCCGTCAACCGGCCGTGGTACGGGCGGGTGGAGAACCTGAGCCCGGTCAAGTTGCGCTCCCATGTGCGCGCGCAGGGCGGCGAGTCCGTGCTGCCGGGGCGTTTCGTGCTCCTGGAGTCGCTGCCGGACCAGCCCGGTGGCGTGTCCGTCGAAGGCGCGTTGCGCTCGATTCAATGGGCGTGATCCGGGCGACGTTTAGAGGGCGCCCGGTCCAACTTCGTGCCATATGCACGAGTTGGTCCGGCCGTCCGGCATCGGTAAGGGGCAGGAATTCTGTGGCTGAATAAGGGTACCCACAGATCGACGTGATAACAGTTTTCATATCGCAAAAGGTTTGAGAGCGCAGGGCTGGAGCGGAAGTGACGCCTCCGGTGCGGACTCCCGACGTCCCGACGGGAGGGAAAAACGCGCCAACATAAAAGCGGAAGATTAAATTCCGGCAAAATTGTGTAAGCCTCACTTAGGCTGTGGCTCATAACAGACCACGCTTTTTGTGCGTAGCAGGCGCACCGGCGGATGGATGACTTGTCTGATGGGGGAACTGGCGATGGGATGCGTGAGTGCCATACAGGCTGCCGACGGCCGAGAGGGGCTGACGCCGGCGCGGCCCAGACCAGGCGTGCGCAACGGCCGCATCAAGCTGCTGCTCGGTGACGAACAGCCCTTGGTGCGGCGTGGATTGCGCGCGCTCTTCGAGAACGACCCGGCTTTCCGGGTCCAGGGCGAGGCGGCCAACGGGGCCTCGCTGCTGGAACTGGCGAGCACCCACCGGCCCGACATGGTGCTGATGGACGCCGACCTGCCGGGCCCCGATCTGCTCGACGTGGTGCGCCGGTTGGTCGGTGACCGTCTCGACGGCAGCACCGGCGTGGTGCTCCTGGCGTCCGAGGGCGGACTGGCCGACGGGAGCGTGCTGGGAGCCGCCCGCGCGGGTGTGCGCGGCTTCCTCTTCAAGCGGGAGTCGTCCGAGATCGTCTCGGGCGTCCGGGACGTCGCCTGGGGCGGCGCCGCCATGAGCCCGGGCATCGTCGGCCAGGTGCTCAAGGCGCTGCGGCGCACCCACCGGCTCGACGCGCTCCGGCCCTCCGGGGAACTCGCCCTGCTCACACCCCGTGAGATGCAGATATTCCAGCTCGTCGCCCAGGGGCTGACCAACCAGCAGATCGCCGATGTGCTGGTGCTCTCGGAGGCGACGGTCAAGTCCCACTTCAACCGCATCTGCCGCAAGCTCGCCCTGCGCAACCGGGTCGACGCGGTGATCCTCGCGTACGAGATGGGTGTCGCCGGCGCGGTCTCGGAAACCAGCGTCGCCGGCTGACGGTGCGGGGCGCCGGAGAGGGCGCCCCGCACCGCCGGTCACACGGCGGGCACTTGGTGCCCCTTACGCCGAAGGCGCGTCCTGCCGTCGCGCCAGGCCCAGCACCCCGGTCACCTCCCCGATCACTTCCGAAAGCCGTTCGTGCAGGTAGAAGTGCCCGCCGGAAAAGACGCGGGAGCTGAGACCGCCGTCGGTCACCTCGCCCCAGCGCAGCATTTCCCCGGGGCTCACATGCGGGTCGTCGGTGCCGCAGAACGTCGAGACCGGGGCGGAGATCCGCGCTCCGGGATCGGGCCGGTACGTTTCGATCAATCGGTAGTCCGCCCGGATTCCGGGCAGGAAAAGGGACCGGAAGTCGGCGCTGTCGAGAATGTCGCGCGACGTGCCGTCCATCGCCCGCAGGTCCTCGACGATGGCGTCGTCCGACAGGAGGTGCACCGCGGACGGCGGGGCCGCGTGCGGCGCGGGACTCCCCGACACGCAGAGCCGCGCGAGCCCGCCCGGACAATCCCGCTCGATCCGCCGGGCCACCTCGAAGGCGACGGCGGCGCCCATGCTGTGCCCGAACAGCACCAGTGGCCGCTCCCGTGACACCGGCAGCGCCGCGGCGATCTCGTCCGCGAGCGCCTCGACGCTCGGTGCGGGCGGCTCCTCGAACCGGTCCTCGCGCCCGGGGTAGCGCACCGCCAGAACCTCCACCCGGGGTGCGAGTTCCCGTGCCCACCCCTGGTAGGAACTGGCGCCGCCGCCGGCATGGGGGAGGCACACCAGGCGCGGCGCCCCGGGCTCCCCCGGATGGCGGCGCAGCCACCGCCCGGGATCTGTCTTTTCGGCCGTCATGCTCCTTCTCCCGCATGTCTTTTGGCTGTGGCGCCCCAAAGGGACATCGTCTTTCGTCCGGCTCTCTCCGAGTAATTCCCGGCCGCCAGGGGAGCCGCGATCGTACATATGCTCCTGCCTATGGACAAGGCCGGGGATACGCCGGTGCGCGAGGCGGAACCACAGTTGGAGTCTGCGATGGCTACCGGAGTTGGAAGACGGCCGCGCACCCCGCTGCTACGTTCGGTCCGGGCCGGGGGAGTCGGTTACCGGCACCATCGGAGAACAACGGCTCCGGGAATTCCGGGAATGCCTGTCGGGGCATCCGGCTCACTGTTCCGAAGAGAGAAAACAGGGGACCCGCGCAGTGACGAGCACCGATGACCGCACCGAGATATCCCCCGAAGAACAAAGGCGCGAACTCACCCGGCTGCTGCTGGCGGAGGCGGGACTCGGGCAGCCGGATTCCGCCTTCGCCCCCGTCGCCGCCCACGAGCCGGAAGACGGTGACGCCGAGTCGGTGCCCGCGCCGCTGACCGCCGCCGAGGAACGCATGTGGTTCCTGCGTCATCTGCGACCGGACGACATCGCGTACAACCTCTGCGGCGGCATACGCCTCACCGGTGCCCTCGACCCCGGCGCCCTGACCGAGGCCGTCACCGGCCTGACCGCCGCCCACGACATCCTGCGCACCCTCTACCCGGCCGGGGACGACGGAGCGCCGGTCCGAAAGGTCCTGCCCGCGCCGGACACGGTCCCGCTGGACCTGACCGACCTGGGCGACCTGCCGGACGACGAGCGTACGCACGCGGCGGACCGCGCCATCGAGGAGGAGGGGCGCAGGCCCTTCCGGCTCGACGAGGAGACGCCGCTGCGCCTGCGGCTCCTGCGCTTCACCCCGACCGACCACCTGCTCACGCTCACGGTTCACCACATCGCCTTCGACGACACGTCCTGGGGCCGCGTCCTCGACGAGCTCGCCGCCCGCTACGCCGTGGCGAGCGGCGGGCACGGCGCCGTGCCCGCCCGCCCGTCCGTGCAGTACGCCGACGTCGCACGGTGGGAACGCAGGCAGCGCGACCAGCGCGGCGGCGGTACCTGGGACCGTCAACTGGACTACTGGAAGGGCCGCCTGGGGCAGCGGCCCGCCACCCTCGCCCTGCCCGCCGACCACCCGCGCCCAGACGGCGACACCGGCGGTGACACGGACGGCGTCCGCCGCGACGCGCTGCTCGGCGCCGAGGAGAGCCACGCCCTGCGCGACCTCGCCCGCACGAGCGGCGCCACGCTGTTCACGGCCCTCCTCGCCGGCTACCAGGCCGTGCTGCACCGCTGGAGCGGCGAGAGCGACATCGCCGTCGGTTCCCCCGTCGTCAACCGGGGCCGCACCGAGTTCGAGGACGTCGTCGGCAACTTCGGCAACACCGTGGTGCTCCGCACCGACCTCGCGGGCGCCGCGTCCTACCGCTCGCTCCTCGCCCGCACCCGGGACGTCTGCGCCGACGCCTTCGCCCACCAGGACGTTCCGTTCGACCGGGTCGTCGAGGCGCTGCGGCCCGCCGACGCGGTCGGCCAGGCCCCCCTGTTCGACGTGGTGTTCTCCTTCGTCACCGCACAGCCCCGGCGGGTGGACACCCCCACCGTGAGCTTCGCCGAACACCCGCACCACAACGGCACCGCTCGCTTCCCGCTCGTCCTCGAGGTGCGGGAGTCCCCCCACGGGCTCGCCTTCGGCCTCACCGGCAGGGCCGACCTCTTCTCGCCGACGGCCCTGGACAGGATGCTGGGCCACGTCCTGACGTTCCTGCGGGACGCGACGGCCCGCCCGGACACCCCGCTGAGCACCCTGCGGATCCTGACGGAGACCGAGGAACACCGGGCGCTGACCGAGTGGAGCCGCTCGCGCGAGGACCCCGCCGAGGACCGCCCGCTGCACCGACTGGTGGCGGAGCAGGCGGCCCGCACCCCCGGCAACATCGCCGTCGTCGCGGGCGCCACCACCCTCACGTACCGCGAACTGGAGACCCGGTCGGACGGGCTGGCCGATCGGCTGCGCGCCGACGGGGTGGGCCCCGAGCGCATCGTCGGCGTGCACCTGACGCGCACCCCGCAACTGGTGGTGGCGCTCCTCGCGGTCCTGAAGGCGGGCGGCGCGTTCATGCCGCTGGAGCCGGACTGGCCCGCTCTGCGGCTGCGCTCCGTGGTCGAGAACAGCCGTCCCCGACTGGTGCTGACGGACAGCCGGCACACCGCGGCGCCTCCGCCGCTCGACGTTCCCGTGCTGGACCTGGCACAACCCCTGCCCCGGCTCGACGCCCCTGCCCCCTCCCGCGGCGAACCCGCGATGGAGAACGTGGCCTACGTCATCCACACCTCCGGCTCGACCGGCACCCCCAAGGGTGTGATGATCCGTCACCAGGCCATCGCCAACCGCCTGGTGTGGCAGTCCGCGCTCCTCGGCATGACCGAGGAGGACCGGGTCCTGCACAAGGCGCCCATGGGCTTCGACATCTCGGTGAACGAGATCTTCCTGCCCCTGGTCAACGGCGCCCGCCTCGTCCTCGCCGACCCCGGCGCCCACGGCGACGTCGGATACCTGGCCGAACTGATCGAGCGGGAGCGCATCACCTTCCTCTACATCGTGGCCTCGATGCTGGAGGTCCTCCTCGAACGCGACGACATCAACCGCTCCGCCCGCTCGATCCGCCACTTGTGGTGCGGCGGCGAGGCACTCACCCCCGCGCTCTACCGGCGTTTCCGCGACAGCCTGGACGCCACCATGTACCACGGCTACGGTCCGGCGGAGACCACCATCGGGATCAGCTGCCAGGTCTTCGACGAGGACGAGGACGGCGCGGTCGTCACCCTCGGCAGGCCCAACCCCAACGCCCGCCTGTACGTGCTCGACCCCGCCCAACAGCCCGTCCCCGTCGGCGTGGTGGGGGAGATCCACATCGGAGGGATGCCGCTGGCCCGCGGCTATCTGAACGATCCGGCGCGCACCGCGGCGGCGTTCGTGCCGGACCCGTTCGGCATCGAGCCCGGCGGACGGCTCTACCGGACCGGGGACCTGGCCCGCTACCGCGAGGACGGGCGCGTCGAGTTCATCGGCCGCGCCGACCACCAGGTCAAGGTCCGCGGCTTCCGTATCGAACTGGGCGAGGTGGAGGCCACCCTCGGCGCCCACCCGGCGGTGCGCAGGGCCGTGGCACTGGTCCGCTCCTCGGCGCCGGGCGGCGACCGCCTCGCCGTCTGGTGCGTACCCGAACGGCCCGTTGACGAGGGCGAGTTGCGGGCATGGCTGACGGCCCGGCTGCCGCACTACGCGGTGCCCGGCGAACTTCACCTGCTGAGCGCGCTGCCGCTGACCGCGGCGGGCAAGACGGACCGCGCCGCCCTCCTCGCCCTGGAGCCGGCCCCCGCACCCGCCGTCGCCCTCGTCCACCCCGAGAGCGACCTGGAACGCGAGGTCGCCGCCGTATGGGCCGAGCTGCTCGGCCGGACCGACATCGGCACCCGGCACAACTTCTTCGACGTGGGCGGGCACTCCTTGCTGCTCGTGCGCGCGCAGACCCTGTACAGGCGCCGCCTGGGCAGGGACATCCCCCTGGTCGAGCTGTACGACCACCCCACCGTGGCCGCGCTCGCGGCGCACCTGGCCCGGGACCCGGACGACGGCGGAGATCCGGAGCTGGCGCGCGTACGGGACCGGGCCCGGCGCCGCAAACGGCGCGCGGGCCGAGGGGCGGCGGGCACGGCCGGGACCCACGAGGGCCCCGGTGAGAGGACGTGATGAGGACTGTGGACAACGCACTGGCAGCAGACGCCGAGACGCCCGACGAGGGACGCGACGTCACGGACGTCGCCGAGACGCCCGACGAGGCGTACGCCGACACGGACATCGCCGTCATCGGCATGGCGGGACGCTTCCCGGGCGCACGCGACCTGACGGCCTTCTGGGACAACCTGACGGCGGGGCGCGAGTCGGTCGCCCCGATCGACGACGCCGAATACCTCGCCGCGGGCGGCGACCCCGCCCGGCTCGACGACCCCTACCTGGTCAAGATGGCCTCGGTCGTCGACGGCATCGACGAGTTCGACGCCGAGTACTTCGGCTACCCGCCCGCCGAAGCGGAACTCCTCGACCCGCAGCAGCGCCTCTTCCTCGAATGCGCGCACCACGTCCTGGAACACGCCGGCTACGGACCGGGCACCACCCAGGGACCGGTCGGCGTGTACGCCGGAGCGCAGCAGAGCCGCTACTACCTGGACCACGTCCACCCCCGCGTCCGCGCCGGGGACACCCTGGCCCAGCACCACGCGCAGCTCGGCAACGTCACCAGCACGCTCGCCACCCGCGTCTCGTACGAACTCGGCCTGACCGGCCCCAGCCTCTCCGTGCAGACCGCCTGCTCCACCTCGCTCGTCGCGGTGCATCTCGCGTGCCAGGACCTGCTGGACGAGCGCTGCGACGTCGCACTGGCCGGCGGCGTCTCCCTCAACCCGGCCCTGCGCCAGGGCTACCGCTACGTACAGGACGGACCGTTCTCCCGCGACGGGCACTGCCGCCCCTTCGACGCCGACGCCAACGGCATGCTCGGCGGCGAAGGAGTGGGCGCCGTCCTCCTCAAGCGGCTGGCCGATGCCCTCGCCGACGGCGACCACATCCACGCCGTCATCAAGGGCACCGCGATCAACAACGACGGCGACCGCAAGGTGGGCTTCGCCGCCCCCAGCGTCGCCGGTCAGGCCGAAGTGCTCGTCACCGCCCGCACCCTGGCCGGAGTGGACGCCGACACCATCGGCCTCATCGAGGCGCACGGCACCGGCACCCCGGTCGGCGACCCCATCGAAGTGGCCGCGCTGACCAGGGCGTTCGCACTCGATACCGACCGCACCGGCTTCTGCGCGCTCGGCTCGGTCAAGAGCAACATCGGTCATCTGGACGCCGCGGCCGGCATCGCCGGACTCATCAAGGCCGTCCTCGCCCTGGAACACCGCACGGTCCCGGCCAGCCTGAACTTCCGCAACCCCAACCCGCACCTGTCGCTCGACACGACCCCCTTCTACGTGCCGACCACGACCAGCCCCTGGCCCGCCGCCCCCCACCCCCGGCGCGCCGGCGTCAGCTCCCTGGGAATCGGCGGCACCAACGCGCACGTCGTCCTGGAGGAAGCTCCCGCCGCCGCGCCCCGCTCCGAGGACACCGCCGAACACCTGCTCGTGTTCTCGGCCCGCACCCCCGAAGCCCTCGACGACCTCGGGCAGCGGCTCGGCGAGCGCCTGCGGGACGAACCGGCACTGGCCCTGGCCGACGTGGCACACACCCTGAGCTCCGGCCGCCGCGCCCACCCGTACCGACGCGCCGTCGTCGCCCGCGACACCCTCGAAGGGGCCCGCGCCCTCGCCCCCGGCGGCCCGTCCCACCGGGCGGCCCCCGGACGCCCCGTGGTCTTCCTCTTCCCCGGCGCCGGATCCCAGCACCTCGGCATGGGCCGCGACCTGTACGAGCGCGAACCCGTGTTCCGCGAACAGATCGACCGGTGCGCCGAGATCCTCCGTCCGCACCTGCCCACCGACCTGCGGACGATGCTGTACGAGGAGGAGCCCGCGACCGGCGGGGTGTTCCCGGCCCTGGTGGCGACCGAGTACGCACTGGCCCGCCTCGTGATGTCCTGGGGCCTGCGTCCCACCGCGCTGCTCGGCCACAGCCTCGGCGAGTACACCGCGGCCTGCGTGTCCGGCGTACTGCGTCTGGAAGAGGCCCTGCCGCTGGTCGTGCGGCGTGAGGAACTCTTCGAACGGGCCGCCGGAAGCGGCGGGATGATGGGCGTCGCGCTCGACGAGGCCGAGGCGGCTCGGCTCGACCCCGAGCTGTCGCTCGCCGCCGTCAACGGACCACGCGCGTGCGTGGTCGCGGGGCCCGAGGACGCGCTGGCCCGCGTCGGACAACGGCTGGCGGAACAGGGTGTCGACCACCGGCGCATCCGCTTCGGGGCCGCCGCCCACTCCGCCCTGCTCGACCCGGTCCTCGACACCTACGCCCGGACGCTGGAGACCGTCACCCTCCACGCCCCCGAGATCCCGTACGTCTCCAACCTCACCGGCACCTGGGTCACCCCCGAACAGGCCACGGACCCCGCCGCCTGGATACGCCACACCCGCGAGCCGGTGCGGTTCTCCGACGGGCTCGGCACCCTGCTCGCCGAGGACGACCCGCTCGTCCTCGAGGTCGGCCCCGGCCGCGCCCTCGCCACCCTGGCCCGGGCCCAGGCGGGCCCCGGTACGCCGGTGCTGCCGCTGATGCGCCACCCGCAGGCCCAGGAGCCGGACCGGCGCACCCTGCTCCAGGCCGTGGGGGACGCCTGGAGCCACGGCGCGGACGTCACCTGGGACGCCCTGCCCACCGGGCCGTACCCCCGCCGCGTCCCCCTGCCCGGCTATCCCTTCGCCCGCACCCGGCACTGGATCGACGTCCAGCCGCTCGCCGCCCCACCGGCGGCGCGGGTCCCGGCCACACTCTCCGCGCACCTGGACTGGATGACCGTCACCGCGCAACAGCTCGGCGCCGAGCACGCCGCCCGCAGGCTGCCCGCAGAACTCACCCGCAGCCTCGACGCCCTGGCCGCGGCCCACGTCCGCGCGCTGCTGCACCGGGCCGGCCTCCCCACCACACCCGGCGCCGTCGTCGAACGCACTGCCGTCCACGCGGCGTTCCGCACCGTCCCGGCCTACCGGCCGCTCGTGGACGCCCTGCTGGCCCTGCTCGTCGACGACGGCCTGCTGACCGACGACGCGGACCAGTTGCGTTTCACTCCGGCCGTCGCCGCCGTGGGCGACCCGGCGGCGCTCACCGCCGCCATCGTCCGCGACCACCCCGACCAGGCCGAGGACCTCGCCTACCTCGACCACTGCGTACGCCACTACCCCCAGGTCCTGTCCGGAGCGCTGGCGGGCACCGAGGTGTTGCTGCCCGAGGGAAGCGACGAGCGCCAACGCGCCCTGATCGACCGTCGGCTGGCCTTCAGCGACATCCCGCTCTACCGCAAACTCATCGCCCGTACCGTCGCCAGGCTGGCCGCGGAGTCGGGCGGGCGGCCGCTGCGCATCCTGGAGATCGGCGCCGGACGCGGCTACCTCACCTGGGAGGTCGCCGAAGAGCTGCGCTCGCTGCCGGGCGTCGAGTACCACTTCACCGACCTGGGGCGCTCCTTCGTCCTGGAAGGACAGCGCCAGGCACAGGAACGAGAGCTGACGGGGATGGAGTTCGGTGTCCTCGACATCACCCGTGATCCGGCGCCGCAGGGCTACCCGGCGGGCTCCTTCGACCTGGTCCTCGCCTTCAACGTGCTGCACGCCACCCCCGACCTCCGCCAGGCCGTGCGCCACGCCGCGGGCCTCCTCGTCCCCGACGGGGTGACGATGCTTCTCGAGGCGTCCCGGCAGCAGCGCTGGTCGCTGATGACCACGGGCCTGTACGAGGGCTGGTGGTACTTCGACGACGACCTGCGCGAAGGCTCCCCGCTGGTCGGCAAGGAGGTGTGGCAGGACCTGCTGCGCTCCGAGGGCCTCACCGATGTCACCACCTTCCCCCGCTCCGCCACGGACGACGCGGGCGACCACACCCTCGTCGTCGCCCGCCGCGGCACCGCCGCCCGCGCCGACGACAGGACCGCCGCCCCCCGGACCGCCGCCGTCGGCCGCTCCTTCAACCGGCGCCCCGAACTGTCCGTGGCCCACACCGCACCGACCACCCCGCGCGAGAAGGAGGTCGTCGCGGTCTGGGAGGACGTGCTCGGCATCGACGGCATCGGCATCCACGACAACTTCTTCGACCTGGGCGGCGAATCGCTCCTGGCCATGCAGCTGATGGCGCGGCTGCGCGACCGGTGCGGCGTCGAACTGTCGCTGCGCCGCATCTTCGACGCCCCCACCGTCGCCGACCTCGTCCTCCTCCTGGAGCAGGCCGCGCCCGCCACCGCGGGCCGCATCCGCCGCAGCGCCCGCCGGGGCCGGCCCGCCGCCGCGGCCCCCGCGCCCGCCCAGGGCGACCCTTCCGAGCAGCACGCCAAGACCGAGACGGAGTAGCCGTGTCCCTGGCCGAGCACCCCGAGCCCACCACCCACGCCGACGCCGGACCGCTGCGCTTCCCCGCCTCGTACGCCCAGCAGCGCATGTGGTTCTTCCACCAACTGCAGCGGGACAACCCGTACTACAACATCCCGCTCGCGCTGCGGTGGACGGGCCGTGTCGACGTCGCGGCGCTGCGCTCCGCCCTGGCACAGGTGGTGGCGCGCCACGAGATCCTGCGCACCACCTTCGCCACGGAGGACGGCGAACCGCTCCAGGTCGTGGCCCCCTCGGGGACAGTGGCCCTGGAGACCGCGGACGTGCCGCCCGAGCGGGAGCGGCAGTGGGCCCTGGACTGGGTGGACCGGCCCTTCGACCTGACGGGCGGGCCGCTGCTGCGGGCCGCGCTCGTGACCACGGGACCCGACCGGCACCTGCTGGTCCTCTGCCAGCACCACATCGTCACCGACGGCTGGTCGCTCAACCTCCTGACCCGGGAGCTGACCGCCTTCTACCGCGAACACCTCACCGGCGAACCCACCGGACTGCCGGAGCTGGAGATCCAGTACGCCGACTTCGCCGAGTGGCAGCGCGACCGCCTCGAAGGACCCGAGCTCGAACGCCAACTGGCCTACTGGCGCACGCAGCTGGCCGGTGACCTGCCGGCCCTGGAGCTGCCCGCCGACCGCCCGCGCCCCGACGAGCAGGCCTTCCGCGGCGCCCGCGTCGACCTCACCCTGCCCGCCGAGCTGACCGAGGCGCTCACCGCGCTCGGCCGAACCCACCGGGCGACCCTCTTCATGACCCTCTTCGCGGGCGTCAGCGCACTGCTGCACCGCTACACCGGGCAGGACGACGTGCTGATCGGCTCCCCGGTGGCGGGCCGCGAGCAGGTCGAGACCGAAGCCCTGCTGGGTCTGTTCGTCAACACCCTCGTGCTGCGCGCGGACCTCGAAGGCGAACCCTCCTTCGCCCAACTGCTCGGCCGCGTACGCCAGATGTGCACCGACGCCTTCGCCCACCAGGACGTCCCGCTCGACAAGCTCGTGGAGGACATCCAGCCGGAGCGCGACGCGAGCCGCACGCCGCTGTTCCAGACCCTCTTCGCGTTGCAGAGCGGCCCTGACACCGAACGCGCCCTGCCCGAAGCGCAGTTGCGCGCCGAGGCACTGCCACGCGCATCCACCCGGTTCGACCTCGAGTTCCACCTGTGGCTCGACGCGGGACAGCTGCGCGGCACGATCGTGTACAGCACCGACCTCTTCGACGAATCGACGGTACGCGGCCTCACCGGCCACCTGCACCGCCTCCTGGCCGAAGCGGTCCGCACCCCCGAACGCCCCGTGGCGGACCTGCCGCTGGACGACACGGCCGCCCTCCCCGCCCCGGCCGCCCTCGCGCCCGACACGGTCCCGGCACGTCTCGGTGCGCAGACCCTCCGTACCCCGCACGCCACGGCTCTCACGACCGACACCGACCGGTACGCGTACGAGGACCTCGCCGAACGCGTCGAGGCCACCGCCGTGCGACTCCGCTCTCACGGGGTGCGCCACGGACAGCGAGTCGCCGTGTGCCTGCCGCCCGGGGACACCTCCGTGACGACCGCGCTCGCCCTGCTGCGGCTCGGCGCGGTCTGGGTCCCGCTCGAATCCGCACTGCCCGAGGCCGCGGCGCACGCCTTCCTCGCCGACAGCGAGACGCGGCTGCTGCTCACCACCGGCGCGCCGCCCTGGCCGCTCACCCTGCCCACGCTGGACCTCGCCGACCTGCCGGCCGCCGAGGGCGCCCGCGAACCCGAGACCCCGCTCGTACGCCCCGACGACCCGGCCGTCGTCGTCCACGGCGACCACGGACCCGTCCCGGTGACCCACGCCCAACTCTGCGACACCGTGGACTGGTTGCAGCGGCGCACCCCGCTCACCGCCGACGACACCGTGCTGCACCACCGGCCCGACGCGCTGCTCTCCGCCGTCCACGCTCTGCTGTGGCCGCTGCTGCACGGCGCGTCCGCGCACGCGGCCGGGTCGGCCGAGCACACCTCGGCGACCGTCGCGTTCCTGCCGCCCACCGCGCTGGCCACCGCACCCGCGCGCCTGCGCCTGGTGCTCACCGACGGCGGACGGCTCACCGCCCGCCTCGCCGGCCGGTTCCACGCCCGTGGCGACGCCGAGCTGCACCGCCTGTGGCCGCTCCCCGAAGCCGGCGGCTACGCCGCGGCGCTGCACTGCGCACCGGGCCTGACCGACCAGGAGCTGAGCAACGCGGAGCCGGGCAACCGCCCGGTCGTCCCCGTCGACACCCGCTCCCGGCCGCTCGCGACCGGCATCCCCGGACCCCTGCACGCCCCCGGGTCGCGGCAGCCCGTCACCTGGCGCGGTCGCCTGCTGCCCGCAGGCCGTCTCTCCCTCGACGACACCGCCGACCGGCTGCGGCGCGACGGCCGCAGCGCCGCACCCGCCGACATCGAGAACGCGCTGCTGCGCGAGGAGTCGCTCGCCGCCTGCGCCGTGCTGCCCCTGACCACCACCGACGGGGTCGAGGAACTCGTCGCGTACGTGGTGCCCACCGGCCCCTTCCACCCCGCACGGCTGCGCGCCCACGCGGCGGCGCTCCTGCCCGCCGCACTGGTCCCCGGCTCCTACGTCGCGGTCACCTCCCTGCCCCGCACCCGCGCCGGACACCTGGACGAAGCCGCCCTGCGGGCCCTGCCGGTGCTCGACGAGGAACTGATCCGCCGGTGGGAGGACGCCCTGCCCTCGGCGAAGGTCACCCTGACCGAGGACACCGCCGCGATCCCGCAGGACCGCGTCCACACCGACATCCCCGGGCAGTTCACCGACCGTCCCGCGGACGACGGAGACCCGGCCAGGACCACCGACTCCGCCGCACCGCACACGGCGCCCGGCGACGACACCCGCCCCGCCCTGTTCACCGGCCCCGGCAGCGCGGTACCGGACGTGACGACCCTCCCCGAGGCGCTGCACCGCGCCGCCGCCACCGCCGAAGGCGGCATCCTGCTCGTCGACCAGCAGGGAGAGGAGCGCGAACTGGCGTACGCGGCGCTCGCCGACGACGCCGGACGGGTGCTCGGCGGACTGCGGGCGGCCGGCCTGACCGCCGGTGACCGCGCCCTCCTGCAATGCCCCGACCACCGTGACTTCCTCGTCGCGTTCTGGGCCTGCGTGCTCGGCGGCATCGTTCCCGTACCGCTGGCACCCGTCTCCCCGGCCCAGGACGGCCCCGCCGTCGACCGGCTCGCCGGAGCCCTGGAACTCCTGGGCGCGCCGATCGTCCTGACCGACACCACGACCGCCGCCGCGGTCGAAGAGGCCGCCGCCCACCGCTCCTGGACCACTCCGGTACGCATCGGCGTCCTGGACGAACTGCGCACCGCGGCCCCCGGCACACCGCACCCCGCCGACCCCGACGACGTGGCGCTGCTGCTGCTCACCTCGGGCAGCACCGGCGCCCCCAAGGCCGTCGCCCTGCGCCACCGCAACGTGCTCGCCCGCTGCGCGGCCACCGGCGCCGCCAACGGCTTCGGCCCCGACGACGTGTCCTTCAACTGGATGCCTCTGGACCACGTCGGCGGCATCGTGATGTTCCACGTGCGGGACGTCTACCTCGGCTGCCGTCAGATCCACGCACCCACGGCGTGGATCCTGCAGGAGCCGTTGCGCTGGCTGGAGGCGGTCGACACCCACCGGGTGACGCTGACCTGGGCGCCCAACTTCGCGTTCGGCCTCGTCAACGACCGGGTGGCCGAAGCCGCCGGGGCGGCCTGGGACCTGTCGTGCCTGCGGTTCATCCAGAACGCGGGTGAGGCCATCATGCCCCGCGTCGCCCGCAGGTTCCTGTCCGCGCTCGCCCCCCACGGCCTGCCCGCCACCGCCATGCGTCCCTCCTGGGGCATGTCCGAGACGTCGTCGGCCGTCACGTACTCCGACGCCTTCACCCTCGAATCCACCGGCGACGACGACCCCTTCACCGAGGTCGGCCGTCCGCTTCCCGGTACGACCCTGCGCATCGCCGACGCGCAGGAGCGCACTCTGCCCGAGGGGGTACCGGGGCGCCTGCTGGTGAAGGGGCCCACGGTCACGTCGGGCTATCACGACAACCCGGACGCCAATCGCGCCGCGTTCACGGCCGACGGCTGGTTCGACACCGGCGATCTGGGCGTGCTCCGCGACGGCGCCCTGACCATCACGGGGCGCGCCAAGGACGTCCTCATCATCAACGGCGTCAACCACTACTGCCACGAGATCGAGTCCGTGGTGGAGGAACTCGACGGCGTCGAGAACTCCTTCACCGCTGCGTGCGCGGTCCGCGACCCCGGCGCCACCACCGACGGACTCGTGCTCTTCGTCCACCTGAGGGGCGGTCCGGCCGACCCGGCGGAGGCGATTCGCGAGATCCGCTCCCACCTCGTGCGCAGGACCGGCCTGAACCCCCGCCACGTGCTGCCCGTGGACCGCGAGGAGATCCCCAAGACCGAGATCGGCAAGATCCAGCGCTCCAAGCTGCGCGACCGTTTCCACGCGGGGGACTTCACCGAGCTGATCCGCGCCACCGACCTCGCCCTGGGCAACGAGCGGACCCTGCCCAACTGGTTCCACGAACGCCGCTGGACCCCGGCCCGGCCGCAGCAGGGCCCCCGTTCCGATGCCACCGTGCTGGTTCTCGCCGACCGCCTTGGCCTGGCCGACGGCCTGTTGCCCCTGCTCGACGCGGACGGGCGCCGCGCCGCCCGCGTCGACCTCGGCGAGGAGCGCGCCAGGCTCGCCGCCGGCCACTACCGCGTACGCCCGGACCACCGCGACGACCACGACTGGCTCTTCGACGCGCTCGACGCCGACGGCCTCACCCCGGGCGAGATCCTCGACCTCACCACCTACGCGCCGCCCGCCACGGAGGGACCGGATCGGCCCGTACCCACCGAAACCGTCTTCCTCGTCCACCTCGTACAGGCCCTCGACGCCCACCGCGACGAGGACGGCGGCCACCGCACCCTGCGCGTCGCGGGGCGCCACACCCAGCACGCGGTCCCCGGAGACGAGCCCGACAGCGACCGGGCGGCCCGCCTGGCCCTGCTCGTCAGCCTCCTCCAGGAGATCCCCTGGCTCACCGGCTCCCACCTCGACCTGCCCGACGACGGCACCCCCGGCACCGACCTGCCGCACCTGCTGGCCGAACTGACCGCCCGCCCCGGTGAGCCGGAGGCCGCAGTACGCGACGGTCGCCGCCTCGCCCCGCGCATCGCCCAACTGCCCGCCGTCCCCGCGGAGTCGGGTCCGCCGCTGCGGCACCGAGGGGTGTACGTCGTCACCGGCGGACTCGGCGGGCTCGGCGCCGAGATCTGCGCGCATCTGCTCGACGCCTACGACGCCCGGCTGTTGATCCTAGGCCGCACCCCGCTGCCGGAGGATGCCGGGACGACGGCCGACGATCCCGTGGCCCGCGCACGCGTGGAGACCCTGCGGGCGCTGCGGGCCCGTGGCGGCGACGTCCTGTACGCCGCGGCCGACGTCTGCGACGCCGAGCGGACACGTGCCGCCCTGGACCTGGCCCGGGCGCGCTGGTCATGCGAGCCCGACGCCGTGCTCCACCTCGCGGGCGGCTTCCGCCAGCAGTCTTTCCTCACACAGAGCGTCGACGAACTCGCC
The DNA here is from genome assembly GCF_008642315.1 of Streptomyces venezuelae. Lineage (NCBI taxonomy): Bacteria > Bacillati > Actinomycetota > Actinomycetes > Kitasatosporales > Streptomycetaceae > Streptomyces > Streptomyces venezuelae. The sequence goes on from NZ_CP029192.1 coordinate 8,470,518, forward strand.
GAAGTGCTCGCACCCAAGACCACCGGCACGCAGGTCCTCGTCGACTGTCTCGCCGAGGGCGGTGGGGAGACCGTTCTGATCGGCTTCTCCTCCGTCAACGGCGCGCTCGGCGCGGCGCTGGCGAGCGGGTACGCGGCCGCCAACGCCCACCTGGACGCCAGGGCGCACCGGTCGGAGGGCCTGCGCGTCCGCAGTCTCGCCTGGAGCCTGTGGGAGGAGACCGGCATGAGCAGGGGCCGTCACCTCACCGAACCCAGCCGCGCCCGCGGCTACCACCCCATCGGCCGCGGCGAGGGACTGCGCGCCTTCCTGCACGCCCTGCGGCACGACCGCCCGCACGTACTGATCGGCCTCGACGCGTCCAAGCCGTTCATCCGCAGCCGTCTCGACGCTCCCGCGCGACTGGTCCACCGCCTGAGCGCCCACACCCCGGCACCGCAGGCGCAGTCCCCGGCAGTACTGTCCGACCGCTACGGCCACCCGACGAGCTGCGTCCTGACCGAGGCCGGGGGAGAGTCGCCGTCCGGCGCCGCCGGCGCTCCGGCCGGCCCGACCCAGGAACTGGTCGTCCGCACCTGGCGCGACGTCCTGCACGTGGACCGCGTGGGCCCGCACGACAACTTCTTCGACCTCGGCGGACACTCGCTCCACCTCGCCCGCGTGCACAACCTCCTGGAGGCGGCCCTGGAACGGGAGTTCTCGATGGTCGACCTCTTCCGCCACCCCACGGTCGCGAGCCTCGCGGCCTTCCTGGAGACCCCCGCGACGCCGCCTCCCACCCGAGCCGCGGCCCAGGCGCGGGCCGACCGCCGCCAGTCCGCCCGGAGCCGCCGACGCCCGCGCTGACACCGGCACTCGAAACCCACCAGCGACCGAGGAGGTGGCCTGCGGAGCCCGGTCATCCGGTGAGCGCGGCGGCGAGCTGGGTCCGCGAGCGGATGCCGAGCTTCCGGTAGACCCGGCTCAGCACCGTCTCCACGGTCTTCACGGAGATGAACATCCGCTGCGCCGCCTCCTGATTGGTCGCGCCCGCGCGCACGAGCTCGGCCAGGCGCAGTTCGTGCTCGGTCAGACCGTGCACCGCAGGCCCGCCGGGGGAGCCGGGCGCGGACGCCCGGCCCGTCAGATGGTCCAGATGGCCGACCGCGAGCGCGCTCCACGGGCGCGCCTGAGCACCGTCGAACAGCTCACGCGCACTCTCCCACGCGGAGCGCGCCGCGGCGGCCCGCCGTCTGCGGCGCTCGACACGGCCGCGCAGCAGATGCGTGCGGCCCTCCTCGACCGGCAGACCGAGTCCGGCGAAGACGTCCGCCGCGTCGGCGAGCAGTTCCGCGGCCTCTTCGCCCGCGCCGCCGAGATGACGGCAGAGCCCGCGAGCCCTCGTGAGCGAGGCCCGCAGGGCGGCGTGCGCGGGGTGCGGGCCCACCCGCTCCTGCATGTGTTCCAGCAGTTCGTGGGCTTCGTCCATGCGCCCGCTGAGCGCGTACGCCTCCACGGCATCGGCCTGCCAGCGCAGCAGGGCCGGATCGATCGCCCCGGACCGGGACTCCAGTTCCGCTACCTCGGCCAGGGTCCCGGCGGCTTCCTCGACGCGGCCTGTGTGCAGTTGGGTCGCCCCGAGGATCCAGAGACCGCGCGCCGTGTGCAGGGCGTCGCGTTCCTCGCGGGACGCGCGTACGCCGTGGGCGGCGAGACTCAGCGCACGCGCGAAGGTGCCGCCGCAGGTCTGCGCCAGCGCGGCGGTGTACCAGGCGGGACCGGGGGACAACCCGGCGGCCGCCGTGAGGTCGACGGCACGGGCCGACCAGTGCAGCGCCTGTCCGCAGGCGCCGCGCCCCGCGTCGACCTCGGCGAGGCTGCGCCACAGATCCACCAGGTCCTCAGCCTCCCCGGACTCCTCGGCGACCGGAAGCAGCGGAAGGAGGAGCTCGCGGGCCTCGGCCGGCCGGGCGTCGAAGACCGCGTGGCGGGCGGCGAGGTACTGCGGGCTGTTCCGTATGCCCAGCCGCTCCGGGGGCACGTCCAGCGCGAGGGCGCGCTCCAGCGCGGAGGACGCCGCGTCGAGACGGCCCAGGACGCGCTGCATGCGGGCGGTCATCGTCAGCGCCGCGGCCTCCAGCGGTACGGCACGGGCCTGTCGGGCGAGCGTGGTGGCGACCTGGGCGTGGTGCAGGGCCCGGGCGAAGTCGTCGCCGGAGACGTTCTCCTGGACCGCGGCGCGCAGTTCGACGGCGGCCAGCAGCGCGGGATCGTCGGCGGCGGTCCCGCGGGCGGCGGCGAGCACCGGGCGGATGCCCGCGGTGTCCTGGCCGTGCGCGTCGACGACGGCCAGCAGGGCGTGCACCTGCTGGGCGGCGGTGCCGTGCTCCGCCACGATCCGGTCCGCCGCCAGCCTGGTCAGGGTCGCGGACCCGGCGGCCGCGGCTTCCCGCGCGGCCTCGGCGAGGCGGTCGAGGCGCAGGCGGGGCCGGTCGGCCGGCGTGAGGCGGGCGGCGAGGAACAACAGCTCGGCCGCGCGCGGGCGTTGCCCCGCCGCCCCGGCCGCGACGGCCGCCTGCGCGGTGTCCTCGGCGACGGCCCGGTCCGGGGACTCCTGGGCCAGCGCGGTGTGCAGCGCGCGGGCCACGGGGTCGTGGCAGCAGACCGCGAGCGCGCGGTGGGTGGCGGTGCGCCGCTCCCGGGTCACCGTGGCGGCCGCGGCGTCGGCGAGGGCCGCCGCGGCGAACCGGTGGGGCGGGGCGGCGCCGGCCGGAGCGTGCTGCGGGGTGTCGTCGGCGGCGAGGAGCCCGGCGTCCAGGGCGTGGGCGAGGTGGTCTTCCGCGTCGCGTCGCCCGCTGTGCCGCAGCAGGTCGACGTCACAGCTGCCCGCGAGCGCCGCGACCTGGAGCGTGGTGTGGACGTCGGCGGGGACGGAGGCGAGCCAGGCGGCGGCCAGGTCGCGCACCTGGCGCGGCGGGGCGGGCGGTCCTGGGACGGGTGGCCCTGGGACGAGTGGTCTTGGGACGAGCCGTCCCGGGGCGGGTGGTCCCGTGACGCCGGCCGCGTCGCCGCCGGACCGGTTGTCGGTGGGCAGGGCCTTGAACCATGCGTCGAGCAGGGCCCGGTGGCCGCCGCAGTGCCGGTGCACGGGCGCGGCCCAGCGCGTGGGCAGCCCGAGGCGCGCGCAGGCCGCGGTCGTCTCGGCGAGGTCGGCGGAGGGTACGGGCAGCACGGTCGGGTGCCCGCCGAGCAGGGCGGCCGCGGCACGTGGGTAACCGCCGGTGCGCTCGGCGGCGACGACGGTGAGCCGTGCCGCAGGGAGCGTACGCACGGCGTACCCGATCAGCGCCGCGCTGGCCGGGTCGAGCCACTGGGCGCCGTCGATCAGGAGGAGGACCGGAGGCCCTTCGTCGAGCAGCCGCGTCAGGGCCAGACGCAACCGCAGCGGATCGTCGGTGCCGCCGGGTGTCCGGGCGGGACCGGGTAGTCGGACCTGATCCGGAGGCGTCGTGTGCGACGCCGGAACGGGCACCGGAGAGGTCGGCCCGGCGGTGCGAAGACCAGGGTTTTCGGGCACGGGTCGCATGGATGATGTCGCGGGCGGGCCGGGCAGGTCGAGGCCGCCAACACCTCGACCCGGAGCCGGTGCCGGGGCCGAGGACCACGGATCACTGGTCCACACCCCATCGGTACCGGCTCCCTCCGCCCTTGCCGCGCTGAGCAGTTGGACCAGCGCCCCGTGGGCGATGGCCGCGTCCTCCTCCTGTGTACGGACCCGAAGACAGCGTCGAGCCGCCCGGCCGAGCTCCTCACCCCGCGTCCGCTCGGCCAGCGCGTCGAGAAGGGTGCTCTTGCCCGCACCCCAGGGCCCGCTGACCGCCAGTCGCCCGTGGCGCTCCAGCAGCGCGGCGGCCTCGTGGACCACCGCGGCCCAGCCGTCCTGCGCCGCGCCCACGTCGCCGTCCGCGCCCGTCCGTTCTCGCACACCGGGCACCGTAAGCGCACGTCCGCCCGGCCACAACGCCCCCGGACACGACCCGCGTGCCGGACAAGGGAACTCCCTGACACCTGCGCGACCTTGTCGCCCCTCCCAAGTCGTCACGCGTTCCCGCAGCGGCCGAGAGCAGGGGCCTTCCCGGATACCGCCGACGCCCCGGCACCAGGACGCTGTGGCCCGTCCCGGACTGCGCACCGCACGTCCTCGACGGCACCTGTGGAGCCCGGACGGATACCCCGACACCCACGTATGCACAGCCACGCATGCACACCCCCGCATGCACAGCCATGCAGACACAGCTATGCGTACGCCTACGTCTGCGCCTACGCCCCGACGGCTCGGCGCGCCGCACCACATCACACCCGATCACCCGTCACCGACGGGCCCGCTCTCCCTCCCCGAAAGGCACCCACCCCATGCGCTCTCACTCCCACCGGCCGTTCCTCACCGGCCTCGTGGCCGCCGCGGTCCTGGCCGGGCCGGCGGCCGTACCGGCCCCCACCGCACACGCCGAGACCCCCGCACCTCCCTCACCGGCCCCCACGGCCCGGCCCTCGTTGCCCGCCGGACTGCGCGCCGCCCTGGCACGCGACCTCGGCCTCGACGCCGAGGGAGTCCGGGAACGCCTGGCCGACGAGAGCCGGGCCCAGCGCGCGGCGACGGCCGTCCGCGCCACCGTCGGGGACCGGGCCACGGCGCTGTGGTTCGACGCGGCCGAAGGCCGCCTGCACGCGGCGGTCACGACGGAACGGGCCGCCGCGCAGGCGAGGGCCGCCGGTGCCGTGCCGCACCAAGCACACAGCACGCGGGCGGAGTTGGCGGCGACGGCCCGTACCGTCGGCGCGTGGAGTCGCGGGGTGCCCGGCGTGCGCTCGTGGGGCCCGGACGCCCGCGCGGGACGCGTCGAGGTCGTCGTCGACCCCGCCGTGTCGACCGCGGCCACCCGTGGCCTGCGCAGCAAGCTGGCCTCCCTCGGCGGTCTCATACGCGTGGTCGAGTCCCGGGACGTGCCCCGCCAGCAGGGCGGTGACGTGGTGGGCGGCGAGAAGTGGACGCCCGGCAGCGAATCGCCCTGTTCGATCGGCTTCCCCGTGACGCGTACGAGCGGCGGCGGCAAGGCGTTCCTGACGGCGGGGCACTGCACCAACGACGTCAACCAGCCCGCGTACGGGAAGGACGGCACGCGCGTCGGCACGTCGAACAGCAACGGCTCGGGATCGGTGAACGCCCGCGAGGGCGACATGGGGATCGTCGACGTCGACCAGTCGGGCTGGTCACTGGCGGCCAAGGTCGCGGGGTGGGGCAAGGGGGACGTCGCCGTGACGGGCTCGGCGGAGGCGGTCGTGGGGACGGCCGTGTGCCACTCGGGCCAGACGACCGGGTACCAGTGCGGTGAGGTGACCAAGGTCGACCAGAGCGTCGACTACGGCAACGTGGTGATCGACGGGCTGTCCTACTCCAGCGCCTGCTCGGCCGGCGGCGACTCCGGCGGCAGTTACGTCACGGCGGCCGGAGGGCGCGCGGTGGGCTTGCACTCGGGCGGCGGCAGCGCCACGTGCAGCGGCGGGAGCGGCGAGAAGTTCACCATCTTCCAGCCGGTCGGCGAGGCGTTGGCCAAGTTCGGCGCCCGACTGGTGACGTCGACTCCGCAGCCGGGCGACGTCACCGTCGCGGCAGTGTCCGCGCAGACCGGCGTCACCGGCACCCCGGTGGAACTGCGCAACAGCGCGGAGGGCGGCACGGCTCCCTACACGTGGAGCGCCTCCGGCCTGCCCGCGGGGCTCTCCATCTCCTCGTCCACCGGCACGGTCACGGGCACCCCGACGGCCACCGGCACGTCCCAGGTCACGGTGACCGCGACGGACGCGGCCGGGAAGAAGGGGTCCACGTCCTTCTCCTGGAAGGTGACCGCCCCCGGCACGGGCGCCCCGCAGCTGGCGAACCCCGGCAACCAGAACGTCTACCTCGGTCGCCCGGTGAGCCTGCCCCTGAAGGCGACCGGCGGCACGGCCCCGTACACCTTCTCCGCGACGAACCTCCCCGCGGGCCTGACCGTCCAGTCGACCACGGGTCTGATCTCCGGCACCCCGACGAGCTGGGGCTTCCGCAACGCGACGCTGACCGTGACGGACGCCGCGGGCAAGAAGGCGTCGGTGACCGTCATCTTCACGGTCTGGTCCTGACCGCGGCGCGTGACGCGGAGCAGCACGCGCCACGCGAGGCCGGAACCGCGAACAGCTTCGGCGGCCCGGAGCCCGGCGTGCGATGCGGGCTCCGGGCCGCCGAAGCGACACCGGGCTGTGTCAGGCAGACCCTGCTAACCGGCGACGACGGCACCGAGGATCATCCCGCCGATCAGGCCGACGGCGCCGACCAGCAGGGCGATGGTGGAGAGCCGCTCGTGCCGGGCGAACTTGGCGACGACGGCCAGGATCAGGCCGCCCAGCCCGAAAACGATCGGCAGGAAGAGAAGACCGATCGCGCCCATCACGATCGCGATGATGCTGAGAACGTTCTCGCTGGCGGCGCCGCTCCTGGCCGTGGCGTGGTGCTGCCCGACCGGCTGGTTGCCGTACTGCGTACTCATCTCCCACTCCTTCGGGTCGGTCGCTCCAAGAACCGGTCTCAAGCGACCGGACTAACGCTCGAGTGCCCCGAACTCCCGTCCTTATACGGCCAGTTCCCGCACAAGCCCCGCACCACCCCCTGGCCGAGCGCCGCGCCCGTGCCGGGCGGCCGACCCGCCCTGGCCGCTCACCGGTACGCACCGAACCGTTTATCGGATTGGTAAAGAACCCCCATCCCATCTGTTCTCAGCCACCCCTCAGACGCAAAGATCCCCCGTACTGCTCGAATCTGCTCGAATCGATGTGCGGGAGGCCCGACTTGAGAAGGACCCCAGGGACCAGACGGCGGACGGCGGTGTTCGGATCCGCGGGGGCTCTTGTCGCCGCGACGCTGATAGCGGGCGCCGTCGCGGCCCCGACGGCGAACGCCGACGCGGCTTCGGCGGTGCGGGACCACGCGGCCCGTTCCGGCAAGGACCGCGAGACGCGCGGCGCCGCCCTCGCCGCGCAGCGCGCCGCGAAGGCCGGTATCGACTGGCGGGACTGCCCGGCGGACTGGGGGTTCGAGAAGCCCATCCAGTGCGGCTGGGTCACCGTCCCGGTCGACTACGCCAAGCCCGACGGCAAGAAGATCAAGCTCGCCGTCGACCGTATCGGCAGCACCGGCACCAAGGACGAGCGCCAGGGCGCTCTCGTCTACAACCCGGGCGGCCCCGGTGGCTCCGGCATGCGCTTCCCGCGCCGTGTCACGACCAAGAGCAAGCTGTGGGAGAAGACGTCCAAGGCGTACGACTTCGTGGGCTTCGACCCGCGCGGCGTCGGGCACTCCGCGCCCATCTCCTGCGTCGACCCGCAGGAGTTCGTGAAGGCGCCCAAGCTCGACCCGATACCCGACAGTGAGGCCGACAAGCGCGCCCAGCGCAAGCTCGCCGCCGAGTACGCCGACGGCTGCCAGGAGCGCAGCGGCCGCATGCTGCCGCACATGACGACGCCCAACACCGCCCGCGACCTGGACGTCATCCGCGCCGCGCTCGGCGAGAAGAAGCTGAACTTCCTCGGTGTTTCGTACGGCACCTACCTGGGCGCGGTCTACAGCACCCTCTACCCGACGCACGTGCGCCGCATGATCTTCGACTCCGTGGTCAACCCGCGCACGGACAAGATCTGGTACGAGGTCAACCTCGACCAGGACGTCGCTTTCGAGAAGCGCCTCATCGACTGGATGAAGTGGGTCGCGAAGAACGACGCCGCCTTCCACCTCGGTGACACCTACGCCGAAGTCCGCGGCCAGTGGGACAAGCTCCGCGCCACCGCGAAGAAGCAGCCCCTGAACGGTGTCGTCGGCCCGGCCGAGCTGCACTCGTACTTCCAGAGCGCGCCGTACTACGACTCCTCCTGGGTCGAGATCGCCACGAACTGGAGCAAGTACGTCGCCGGCGACCCGAAGCCCCTCATCGAGGCGGCGAGCCCCGACCTGTCCGACACCGCGGGCAACATCGCGAGCGAGAACGGCAACGCGGTCTACACCGCAGTCGAGTGCGCCGACGCCAAGTGGCCGCGGAGCTGGCAGAAGTGGGACCGCGACAACACCCGCATCCACAAGACCAGCCCCTTCATGACCTGGGGCAACGCCTGGATGAACCTGCCCTGCGCCACCTGGTCCAGCAAGCAGCAGCGCCCGGTCGAGGTCCGTACGCACAAGGGTCTGCCGAAGACGCTGATCATGCAGTCCACGCGTGACGCCGCGACGCCGTACCGCGGCGCCGTCGAGCTGCACAAGCGCCTCAAGGGCTCCCGCCTGGTCACGGAGAAGGACGCCGGCTCGCACGGCATCACCAACCTCGCCAACCCGTGCCTCAACGACCGGGTCGACACCTACCTGCTGACCGGCAAGGTCGACGCCTCCGACGTCACCTGCGGCCCGCACGCCACTCCCAAGCCGTAGCGGAGAGCGGTTGGTCATGCGCCGCGTGCCCCCGGAGCGCACGCGGCGGCCGCCGCTCCTTTCGGGTGCCTTCCCGGGGGAGCGGCCATGGGCCCCGTCACGTCCTGCTGTTCCGATGGGTCATGGAGAACCCGCCGGACGACGAGTGCATCATGATGCCGGGCGGCGGCGGGGTGTACGGCGGGGCCACGGTTCCGCACGCGGTGTTCTCCGGATGGCGACGGGGGACAGCGACGGCGGGGTGTGCCGCCTCAGGCGGCGCACCCCGTGCCGACCTCATCGGCTCACCCGTGCCGGCCTCCTCAGCTCAACGGCATCCGCGGCCGCCTCCGGGGTTCCTTCCCCCCGGCCGCCGCGCGCTCACGTTCCGCTTCCGCCTCCTCCGCCTTCACGACGGCCGCGTACTTGTCGACGTACTCCTGTCCGGAGAGCCCGAGGATCGCGTACATGATCTCGTCGGTGACGGCCCGCAGGACGGCCTTCTCGCCGTCCATGCCCACGTAGCGCGTGAAGTCGAGCGGCTCGCCGAAACGAATCGTCACCCGCTTGAACTTGGGGAACTTCCGGCCGGGCGGCTGCGCCTCGAAGGTGCCGATCATGGCGCACGGGACCACCGGCACCTGCGCCTTGAGCGCCATCGCCGCCACGCCGACCTTGCCCTTGTAGAGCCGTCCGTCGTGCGAGCGGGTGCCCTCCGGATAGATGCCGAGCAGCTCGCCCTTGCGCAGCACGCCGAGGCCCTCGCGGATCGCCGCCTGGCCCGCCTCCTTTCCGGAGCGGTCCACGGGGATCTGACCCGCGCTGCGGAAGAACGCGGCGGTCAGGCGGCCCTTGAGGCCGGGCCCCGTGAAGTACTCGGCCTTCGCGAGGAACGTGATGCGGCGCTTGATGATCGCCGGCATCAGGAAGTGGTCGGAGAACGACAGGTGGTTTCCCGCGACGATCGCCGCGCCGCCGTCCGGCACATGCTCCAGGCCCTCGATTCTGGGCCGGAACATCAGCCGGAGCAGCGGGCCGAGGATCACGTGCTTGAGCAGTAGGTAGAACATGGCGGCCGCCTTCCCCCTGGTCCCGGTGCCGACGCACAGTAGTCAATCGACGGCGCGGATGCGAGAGCCCGTACGGGCCCTTGCGTGCCGCCGGACGGGTGAACGAGCGGCGTGGCGGTGCGGCGCGCGCCGCCGGAGAGGGGTGCCGTGGCTACTTCCCGGTGTCGTCCGACGCCACGGAACGTCACCGCCGTCGACCCGTCCGACGCGTACCCCGGAGGTCTCCCATGCGCTCGCTCCCTCTCGCGGCCGCCGTCGGCCTGCTGGCCCTCGGAGGGCTCACGCCGGCCCATGCGGTGGCGCCTGCCCATACCTCCGCGCCCGCCCACGCCGCCGACGCCGCCGCGCCCGCCCACGCCGCCACGCCCGCCCCGAAGCGCGGGCTCTTCCTCACCGTCTCGGGCGCCGAGAACACCTGGGTGCGCGGCGTGCTGCTGCACTGTGTGCCCGAACCCGCCGGGGCCCATCCGCGGGCGGCCGAGGCGTGCGAGGCGCTGGCTCTGGCCCGTGGAGACTTCGACGAGCTGCCGGACGACCCGCGCGCCTGCACGAAGGAGTTCGACCCGGTCACGGCGACGGCGACCGGGTCGTACGACGGCAAGGCGATCAGTTGGCACAAGACGTACCCGAACGCCTGCGCCCTGGCGGCGGACACGGGCGTCGTGTTCCGCTTCTGAAACCCCGGGGGGCCCGACGTGCGCCGCCACGCTCACGTGGCCCGCGACAGCACCATCGCCAGCGTGATCAGACCGAGCACCACCCAGCCGAACCACAACCAGCCGTTGCTTCCGAGAGCCACCGTGTAGGCCGTCACCATGACGAGGCCTCCGATGGTGAACCCACCCATGGTCTTCGTGGAACCGGGCATCGCTCAGCCTCCTCCCGGCAGCCTGCGGCGCTCACGCGTCCAGACCGCGGTCCGAAGACCATCGTGACCCGGGAAGACCCTCTGGCGCTAGCGTCCGCGAGCGGCCAGTGAGGCCAGATAGGCGTTGTACGCCTCCAGCTCCTTGTCGCCGTCGCGGTCCGCGGCACGGTCCTTGCGGCGCGCCTCGCGGTCGTCGGAGCGCCGCCACTGGAAGAGGAGGGCGACCAGGACCACCACGGACGGGATCTCGCTGAACGCCCAGGCGATGCCGCCCGCGGCCTCCTGGTCGGCGAGCGCGTCGATGCCGAGCGAGGCGGGCGGGTGCATGTACGTGCCGATCATCGGCTGGCTCGCCATCATCAGTGCGATGCCGAAGAACGCGTGGAACGGCATGCCCGCGAAGAGCTCCAGCATCCGCATGATGTAGCCGGGGCGGTGCGGTCCCGGGTCGACGCCCATGATCGGCCAGAAGAAGACGAGGCCGACGGCGAGGAAGTGGACCATCATCCCGATGTGGCCCGCCTTGGAGCCCATCAGCGTGTCGAACAGCGGCGTGAAGTAGAGCGCGTACAGGCTCGCGATGAACAGCGGGATCGTGAACGCGGGATGCGTGATGATCTTGATGTAGCGGCTGTGGAGGAGCCGGAGGAGCCACTCGCGCGGGCCCTTGCGGCCGCGCCCCGCCGCCGGCAGCGCACGCAGCGCCAGCGTGATCGGCGCGCCGAGCAGCAGCAGGATCGGCGACAGCATGCTGATCACCATGTGCTGCACCATGTGCACGCTGAACATGACCATGCCGTAGTCGTTGAGCTTGGTGCACATCACCAGGAGCACGGTCAGGATGCCGAGCACGAACGAGACCGTGCGGCCGACCGGCCACTTGTCACCGCGCCGCACGAGCCGCGCCACGCCCCATCCGTACAGGGCGAGGGCCACCAGGCAGCCGATGAGGAAGAAGGGGTCGGCCGACAGCTCGAGGCCTCGCCCCAGCGTGAACGGCGGCAGATCCATGTTCATGCCGTGCCCGCTGTGATCCATCCAGTGGCTCCTGATTCGTGCGGATTGTGCGACGTGTGTCGGCACCAGAGTAGAACTGCCCCCGGCCGCTGACGCGACCGGGGGCAGGAGTTCGACGGGGGAGCGGACTACAGCACGCACTCCGCTTCGGCGTACCGCTCCTCGGGCACCGTCTTCAGCGTCTCCACGGCCTCCGCGAGCGGCACCATCGTGATGTCCGTGCCGCGCAGCGCCGTCATGTTGCCGAACTCGCCGCGGTGCACGGCCTCCACGGCGTGCCAGCCGAACCGGGTCGCGAGGACGCGGTCGTACGCGGTGGGGGTGCCGCCGCGCTGGACGTGGCCGAGGATGACCGGACGGGCCTCCTTGCCGAGGCGCTGCTCCAGTTCGAGGGAGAGCTGGCGGGCGATGCCCGCGAACCGCTCGTGGCCGTAGACGTCCTTGCCGCCCACGTCGAACTCCATGGAGCCCTCACGGGGCTTGGCGCCCTCGGCGGCCACGACGATCGCGAACTTCTTGCCCGCGGAGAAGCGTTCGCCGACCTTCGCGGCCAGCTCCTCGATGTCGAAGGGGCGCTCGGGGACGACGATCGCGTGCGCGCCCGCGGCCATGCCGGAGTGCAGGGCGATCCACCCGGTGTGCCGGCCCATCACCTCGACGATGAGCACGCGCTGGTGCGACTCGGCGGTGGTCTTGAGGCGGTCGAGGGCCTCCGTCGCCACGCCGACGGCCGTGTCGAAGCCGAAGGTGACGTCCGTGACGGCGATGTCGTTGTCGATGGTCTTGGGGACGCCGACGATCGGCAGGCCCGCGTCGGAGAGGAGCCGGGCCGCCTTGAGGGTGCCCTCGCCGCCGATCGGGATGATCGCGTCGAGGCCGAGCTCGGCGACGTGTCCCCTGGCGCGCTCCACGCCGTCCCGCAGGTGCGCGGGCTGGACGCGCGAGGAGCCGAGGATCGTGCCGCCGCGGGCGAGGATGCCGCCCACCGCGTCGAGGTCCAGCTTGCGGTAGTCGCATTCCAGGAGGCCTTTCCAGCCGTCGTGGAAGCCGATGACCTCGTCGCCGTGGTCCACCACCGCGCGGTGCACGACGGAGCGGATGACGGCGTTGAGGCCGGGGCAGTCGCCGCCGGAGGTCAGGACACCAATGCGCATGGCCCGGAATACCTTTGCAACGTGGGTCGATGACCGGACCACGTCGTCCGGCTGGATCCCCGCCACCCTATAGGCGCCGGGGGGCCGGGCCGCACCCGGCGTCCGAGGGCTGGACGCCCCCGCTCACATGTGCGGGCGGGGCGTCAGAGGGGCCCTCGGACGGGGCGCTTCAGCGGTGTTACGCGGGCTGCTGCGCGGCGTTGATGCGCTCGTTGCGCAGCGCCTCGTACCAGCGGTCGTCCGTCGGCGGCAGCGCGTTCACGTCGAGGGCCAGCTTCAGGAGCAGGTCCGCGATGAGCGGGTTGCGGGCGAGGACGGGGCCGTGCATGTAGGTACCGAACACGGTCCCGTTGTACGCCCCCTCGGTCCCGTCCCCCGTCCCGTTGCCCCGCCCGAGCGTCACGCGGGCGAGCGGCCGCGCGGCCGGGCCGACGTGCGTGATGCCCTGGTGGTTCTCGAAACCGGTCAGCGGGGGCAGGCCGAGCTGCGGGTCGATGTCGGCGAGCACGTCGCCGACGCACCGGTCGCCCTCGCCGCGGGTGGAGACCACGTCGAGGAGGCCGAGACCCGGCTCGCGCTGGCCGAGGTCGTTGATGAACTCGTTGCCAAGGATCTGGTAACCGGCGCAGACCGAGAAGACGATCGCGCCGTTGCCGACCGCGCGCTGGAGGCCGCCGTCGCGGCGCAGCCGCTCGGCCGCGAGCCGCTGCGGGCGGTCCTCGCCGCCCCCGATCAGGTAGATGTCACCGGAGGTGGGCACCGGCTGGTCGCTGCGCACGTCGTAGCGCTCGACCTGGAGGCCGCGCTGACGCGCCCGGCGCTCCACGACCAGGGCGTTGCCTTGGTCTCCGTACGTGCTCAGCAGGTCGGGGTAGACCCACACCAGCCGCAGGCTGTTGTCGCTCATGCTCATTTGTCCCTACGAAGATCTAGAGGGCCGGGCGGGTCAGTTGCCGACGCGGCGGCGCAGGTCCTGGAACGCGGTGTAGTTCGCGATCGTCTCGATGCGTCCCGGCGGGGCGAACTGCACCGCCTCGTCGACGCTCTCGCAGACCCGGAAGTCCAGGCCCGCCACTTCGAGGCGCACGGCGAGGTCCAGCTTGCGGTCGCCGAGCACGAAGATCGGGTGACCGGCGAGCCGGGTGTAGTCGACGTCCCAGAGCCAGGAGGTGTCCGTGCCGTCGGCGCCGCGCGCGTTCACGGAGAGGATCACCGGGGTCGGGGGCGGGTCGATCAGCGAAAACGTTTCGAGCCAGCCCGCGGGGTTCTTGGCGAGCAGCAGACGCAGGTCGCGGCCCTGGAACTGCACCACGTCGTAGCGTCCTGCGACCGCCTGCACCTGGTACATGCGCTCGAGGGCGACCTGCGGCGGCACGCCGAAGACGGCGGCCACGGCGGCCGACGAGGCGGCGTTCGCCTTGTTCGCCCGGCCCGGCAGCTGCAGGTGGATCGGCCACGCCGAGCCGTGCGGGTCGAGGACGTGGTCGCCGGAGAGCACCCAGCTGGGCGCCGGACGGCGGAAACCGCACTCGCCGCAGAACCAGTCGTCCCCGGGGCGCTGCATGACGCCACCGCAGGACGGGCACGACCAGGCGTCGTCCTTCCACTCCTGGCCCGCCGCCACCCACACCACGTTCGGCGAGGAGGAGGCCGCCCAGACGACCAGCGGGTCGTCGGCGTTGGCGATGATCACGGCCTTGGAGCCGGCCAGGCCCTCGCGCCACTTCTCGGCGAGCATGCGGGTCTCCGCGGCGCGGTCCAGCTGGTCGCGCGAGAGGTTGAGCAGCGCGATCGCCTTGGGGTCGACGTCACGGGCGACGCCCGCGAGGTACTTCTCGTCGACCTCGATCACACCGAACCTGGCGTCCGAGCCACCGGCCAGCGCCGAGGTGATTCCGGCGGGCATGTTCGCACCGAGCGCGTTCGAGACGACCGGGCCGCTGGCCCGCAGCGCCTCGGCGATCAGGCGCGTGGTGGTCGTCTTTCCGTTGGTGGCCGACACGAGGACGACGTCCAGGTGCGTGGCGAGCCGTCCGAGCAGCTCGGGGTCGAGCCTGAGCGCGACCTTGCCGCCGATCACCGATCCGCTGCCGCGGCCCGCTGCCCGGGACACCGCCGCGGCCGCCTTGCCCGCCGTCACGGCCAGCTTGGCCCGCGGCGACAGCGGGTCCGTGTTGCCTGACATCTGTCGAGATCCTCCTTGCGTACGGCGCCGCGCCTGCCCCCGGCATCGTTTCGCTGCTCAGCCTATCCAGATCCATCTGCGAGCCCGAATTGCGGCACCACCTCGGCACCTCGGCGGTGCCGCTCCGTCCCTTGGACCGTACTCTTGCCGCCATGCGACACGGCACGATCCCGGGCGCCTCGGGGCGCGTACGACCTCTGACCCTCCTCGGCGACCCGGTGCTGCACGCGCCGTGCGAGGAGGTCACCGACTTCGGCCCCGAACTGGCGGAACTCGTCGAGGACATGTTCGCGACGATGTACGCCGCACGGGGCGTGGGTCTCGCCGCGAACCAGATCGGCGTCGGCCGCCGGGTGTTCGTCTACGACTGCCCGGACGACGAGGATGTCCGCCACCTCGGGCACGTGGTCAATCCGAGGCTCGTCGAGGCCGACGGCGTGACGGTGCGCGGCCCCGAGGGCTGTCTCTCGCTGCCCGGACTCGAAGCGGGCACGCCGCGCTTCGACCACGCCGTCGTCGAAGGCGTCGATCTGCGGGGAGAGCCCGTCCAGGTGCACGGGACGGGCTGGTTCGCCCGCTGTCTCCAGCACGAGTGCGACCACCTCGACGGGGGTGTCTACACCGACCGCGTCACGGGCTGGCGGCGCCGCAGGGTGCTGCGGGCCGCCGCGAAGGCACCCTGGAATTCCTGAGGGGCTCAAAGACAAGCTCTCAAAAACCGGGCCCCCCGACACGGTTGCCCGCGGCCGCGAGCCGCCCCCACAGCAGGTCGGCCAGGCTGCGCACCAACTGGGCGCGGGGGCAGGGCCGTTCGCCGAGCCACCAGTCGCCCGCCGCGTGCATCATGCCGACGATGCCGTGGCCCCACACCCGGGCGAGCTCGGCGCTCTCCGGGCCGAGGTCGACGCGCTCCTCGATGACCTCCGCGAGCTCCTCGCCGAGCCGGCGCAGCAGGGGGGCCGAGTGGAGCCCGACGTCGAAGCCCTGCTCGCCGGGGGAGGGTGCCTCCGACGGATGCATGAGGAAGCGGTAGACCTGAGGGCGGGCCTCGATCGCCGCGAGGTAGGTGTCGAGCGTCGCCTCGACCCGCTCCCTGCGCTCGGCGGGGGCGTCGAGCGCGGCGCGCAGCGCTTCGAGGAGGGCGTCGGTGTGGCGCTTGGCGAGTGCCGCGTACAGGCCGCCCTTGTCGCCGAAGTGGCGGTAGAGGATCGGCTTGGTGATGCCCGCCTCGGCGGCGATGGCGTTCATCGAGGCGCCCGGGCCGTCGCGGAGCACGACCCGGTCCGCGGCCTCGAGGAGCTCTCGCCGCCGGTGCTCCGCGGACCGCTGCTGATCGGTCCGCTGCGTGGTCTCCATTGTTTCTCCCCGCCCGTGCTGAATCGGTGACGCCCGCGCAACGTAACACCCGTCGTCCCGTCCGGATCGAACGGGCCACCGGGAGTTGACATGGACTACTGGCCGGTAACAGACTGCGGTTACCGCAAGTAACGTCGCAGATGATCGCAGGTCCTGGAGGGGTCATGGCCGAGTTCACCATGGAGCTCAACGACGAACAGAAGGAGGTCCGGGACTGGCTCCACGGGTTCGCCGCCGATGTGATCCGCCCCGCGGCCGCCGAGTGGGACGAGCGCGAAGAGACCCCGTGGCCCATCATCCAGGAAGCGGCGAAGCTGGGGATCTACTCGCTCGATTTCTACGCCCAGCAATTCTTCGACCCCTCGGGACTCGGCATCCCGATGGCGACCGAGGAGATCTTCTGGGGTGACGCCGGCATCGGCCTGTCCATCATGGGCACGGGCCTGGCCGCCGTCGGCGTGCTCGCCAACGGCACCGAGGAGCAGATCGGCACCTGGATCCCGCAGATGTACGGCGACGTGAACGACGTCAAGGTCGCCGCCTTCTGCTCGTCCGAGCCGGACGCAGGATCAGACGTGGCCGCCATGCGCACCCGCGCCGTCTACGACGAGGCCAAGGACGAGTGGGTCCTCAACGGCACGAAGACCTGGGCGACCAACGGCGGCATAGCCAACGTCCACGTCGTCGTCGCGGTCGTCGACCCCGAGCTCGGCTCGAAGGGCCACGCGTCCTTCATCGTCCCGCCGAACACCCCCGGCCTGTCCCAGGGCCAGAAGTTCAAGAAGCACGGCATCCGCGCCTCGCACACCGCCGAGGTCGTCCTGGAGGACGTCCGCGTCCCCGGCCACTGCCTGCTCGGCGGCAAGGAGAAGCTGGACGAGCGCATGGCCCGCGCGCGCGAGCGCGCCAAGTCCGGCGGCGAGCGCGTCAAGAACGCGGCGATGGCCACGTTCGAGGCGTCCCGCCCGGCGGTCGGCGCCATGGCCGTGGGCACGGCGCGCGCCGCGTACGAGGAGGCCCTGGAGTACGCCAAGACGCGCACCCAGTTCGGCCGTCCGATCATCGACAACCAGGGCATCGCCTTCCAGCTCGCCGACATGCGCACCCAGATCGACGCGGCCCGCCTCCTGGTGTGGCGCGCCTCCTGGATGGCCACCACGGGCAAGAAGTTCGAGTCGGCCGAGGGCTCCATGTCGAAGCTCTACGCGAGCGAGGTCGCCAAGAAGGTCACCGCGCAGGCGGTCCAGATCCTCGGCGGCAACGGCTTCACCCGCGAGTACCCGGTGGAGCGCATGCACCGCGACGCGGCCATCTACACCATCTTCGAGGGCACGAGCGAGATCCAGCGCCTGGTCATCGCCCGGACTCTTTCGGGGATGCCGATCCGCTAGGAAAGCCAGCACGGGGACGCGCATGGAGCGATCCCCTTCGAGAGCCCGCCCCCATCCCGGAAGCGGGCTCTTTCAGGCACCCAAAAGAAGATCAACTGACTTCTGGGGCAATTTCGGGAGATCGATTGCGATGTCGCCGCTTCCGGAAATGGTCCCCCGGCCGGCGTCAGCGGAGCGTAGGCGCCGCACCTCCGGCGGTTCACCACGACCCTGAGGGACTGCTCCCACTGACGCTGCAGGTCCGCAGCGATCGCCGGCTCCATTGCCAGTTGACCCCTCTCATCGAGCCAGACCTTCTGCGAGTGCCGCAGCCCGTGCGGCGTCAGCCCTTCCATGCCCAGGACTGGCCTGATCCCCTCGCGGGCTCTCGCCCCACGGACCACGCCCCTTCATCCGCGGCCGATCGACGCAGGTCCCGCCAGACAGTCACGCCAGCAGAAGAAACTGCAGGTCACAGGTCAGCTTGACAGGCAGACTCTACGCAACACGTATTGCGCTACGGTGCATCCACTTGGTTATTCGTTGTTGGTATGCGCGAACCCAATCCGCGTTGCAATCCGTGAACTCATTGGGGAAGCGGTGTCGAGGAGCCTGCGATGAGCGAACAGCCGTGGACCATCGAGTCCATCCGTGACGCCCTCGGCAACCCGCTGCTCGCCCAACGCTTCCCCAGCGAGATCAACAAGGCACCCGCACACGAACTCCTCGGCGTCTTCGCCAAGTGGGAACGCATCGCCAAGGACAACCTCGCCGCCGTAGAACGCGGGCGAGAGCTGGCCGCCTACGACGCCCGTGGCGAAGAGCCCCCCGGTGAATGGATCGACGTCACCGACCGCGTTCTCGCCGAAGCCGAACGGGCACGTGCCCGCGGCGCCGCCTGATACTCGAAACGGCGCCCCGCCGACGGGTCGAGCACTACGCTTCGTCCCGAAAGAGTCACTGCCCGCCGTCCAGTGATTTCATCGCGCCCTTCAGGGTGCCCGGAATCGAGGACGAGACGTGATCTACCGGCTGAAGTACGACCCTGGGGTTGAGGCCGTCCACGACGCACTTCCCACACAGGTCAGCGAACGGCTCAGCCAGGCCCTCGCCGCCGCCTGCGGCGACCCTCTCGGCGCCACAGAGCCCTACGGCGAAGACGACGGAATCATGCGAATATCCGTCACCGAACACGCATTCGCCGTCCTCCTCGTCGGCCGCACCCTCAAAATCGTCACCGTCCTGCAAATCAGCTACCTCGGCCAGGTAGGACGGCACGACCGAAGCCCGTGCGGAGCACGGTGTGATTCGGGGCCGCGACTGCACCGCCCGCCACCAGGCTCGCCGTTGATCTCTACGAGCACGTGGGGATCGGTCCTGACCGTCGGCCGTGCACACGGCCGGGTGAACCTCCCGGAGTGGCGCTGGCCTTCCGCTCGCTCCACCCCAGATGCTGGCCCCTACCAGGCAGGCGATATGCCGCCTTCACCAAGCGCCTCCCGATGGGCGACGACGCGTGTATCCGCGCGAAGATGAAGCACCGTGGCAAGTTCTACATCTCCAAATACCTTGACTGCTGACCCGACAGGGCAGGGGAGCTCAGCGTGTGGCGCATCGTCTTCTACGTGAATACGTGGACGGTGTCCCTGTTCCTCGCCGCTGTCGCTGGGGTGGCCGTGGGGCTGGGCGTGTGGCGGCGGGCGTCGCCGCGTCGGCAGCGCCGGGCGGCCCGGCTGCTGTGGGGGGCGTGTCTGGTTGCGGCGCTGGCCGCCACGGTGGTCCCGGACCGGCCGATCGGCTCTGGTGTCCCCTACGTGGCGATGATCCCGGGGGAGGGTCTGTGGGGAAGCGCTGCCGACTCAATGTTCGCCGGCGAACGGCACATGATCCTCGTTCTGCAGGTCGCCAACGCGGCCATGTTCGTGCCGCTCGGCCTGTTCGCCTACACGGCGGCTCGAGCCCCCTCCCCGACCGTGATCGTGCTGGGCTGTACTGCGCTGAGTGTCACGATCGAAGCAGTGCAACTGGTGATGAACGCCGGCCGTGTCGTCGATGTCGACGACGTCATCTTCAACACGGCGGGAGCCCTGATTGGCTGCCTGCTGGGCAGCGCGGCCTGGAGGGTCACAGGGCGGGGTGCCGGCCAGGACGTGCGGCGCCACGCAGCCCGGACGCATCCGCTGCGGTCATGGCTGGCGCAGCTCAGGGACTGACCCGACCGGCCACTGGAAGGTGCGGCGCGGGCCGTCCACCGGTTGTCGCCGAGGAGCCGGGGGCATCTTCCGTTTCAGCCTGCGAGTTCCTTCTTCAGCTCCGCGACGTCGGGCCCCGTGTCGGTGGTGGGCATCTTCCACCGGTAAGCGGTGCCATCGCCGTCGGTATAGAGGAGCGTGCCGCCCTTTGCCTGCGCCTCCGTCAGGTCGAAGGCCTCGGCGTCCCACTCATAGGTACCGGGCTGCACGGCACCGCCGCTGTTGTACTTGTCCATGCTGATCATCGTGGAATTGCCGCTGTCGAAGCCGATCGCTTCGCCGTCCGGGGCGATCCACTTCCATCCGTCGCCCGTGATTGGCGTGGTCTGCTCCGCCGGCGCTCCGGTCATCGCTTGGACCTTCATCGCGATCACGGCGAAGGTGCCGTTCGCCGCCTTCTCCCCACTGCCCTCCCGCGCGTACACGACAGTGTTCGGCGTGATCCGAAGGACGCCCGCCCCGCCGTCGCCGATGGTCTGCGCCGGCTCACCGAGCTCAAGGTCAGCCGCCCGCCCATCGGTCCTGTCACCACCGGTACCGGAGCCGTCCTTACCGGCGCAGTGATCGCCGTCGCCGCTGCCGCACGCGGCGAGCGCGGCGAGAAGCAGGGGGGCCGCGACCGCGGTGGCGCGAGTCCGCATGTGTGCCCCCAGGGTTGAGTTGATTGGGACGCCGTAGGGAAGAAGCGGTAGGCGGGGGAGAGGGAGTGCGGCTACCTTCGGCGGCGGAAGGTCAGCCAGATCCGTGTCGCGACCAGCCCCAGAACCACCACGCCGACGGCGATCTGCGCCCAGCGCGGGAGGGCGCCGGAGCCGGGGAGGTACAGGGCCACGGTGGTCACGGCGTGCTCCTTGTCGGGTGGGGAGTGGCGGTCCAGGCGGCGTCGCGCAGCATGCGCAGCCCGTTGAGGCCGACGATGACGGTCGAGCCCTCGTGGCCGAGCACGCCGAGCGGCAGGGGCAGATCGCCCGCCAGGTCCCAGAGGACCAGGCCGGAGATGAACACCCCGGCGATGACCAGATTCTGCACCACCAGGCGGCGGGCCGCCCGGGACAGGGCGATGACCTTGGGGACCGTGGCGAGTTCGTCGCGGACGATGACGGCGTCGGCGGTCTCGAGGGCCAGATCGGAGCCCGCCCGGCCCATGGCGATCCCGGTGTGGGCGACGGCGAGGGCAGGGGCGTCGTTGACACCGTCGCCGACGACCAGCGTCCTGTGCCCGCGCGCCTCCAGGCGCCGTACGGCTTCGACCTTGTCCTCGGGCAGGAGCCCGGCGTGGACCTCGTCGTCGGTGATGCCGACCTCGGCGGCGAGGCGGGTGGCGGCGCGGGGGTTGTCGCCGGTCAGCAGCATCGGGGTGCGACCGGTGAGGCCGGTCAGGTCGGCGACGGTCGCGGCGGCACCGGGGCGCAGCCGGTCGGCGATGCCCAGCACTCCGACCGGGACCTCGTCGCGCAGGACCACGACGGCCGTACGGCCACCGTCCTCCAGCTCGGCCGCGATATCGGCGGCGCCCGTCGTCGCGGAGTCGTCGTCGCGGCCGAGGAGGCGGGCGGGCGCGCCGACCGTGACCGTGTGGCCGGCGACGGTGGCGGTGACGCCGACGCCGGGCGTGGAGGTGAAGTCCCGCAGGTCGGCGATGGCCGGGCCGCGGGTGCGGGCGGCGTCGACGATCGCACGGCCCAGGGGGTGTTCGCTGGGGTGCTCGGCGGCGGCCGCCAGTGCCAGCAGGGTGTCCTCGGTCAGACCTGAGCCGGCCACCGGTCGGATGTCGGTGACGCGAGGGGTGCCCTCGGTCAGGGTGCCGGTCTTGTCCAGGGCGACCGCGTCGACCTGTCCGAGCCGCTCCATCACCACCGCGGACTTCACCAGGACGCCGTGACGTCCGGCGTTGGCGATCGCCGACAGCAGCGGAGGCATCGTCGCCAGGACCACCGCGCACGGCGAGGCCACGATCATGAAGGTCATCGCCCGCAGCAGTGCGGAGGTCAGCTCCGCGCCGAACGCGAGGGGAACCAGGAAGACCGCCGGCGTCGCGGCGACCATGCCCAGGCTGTACCGCTGCTCGATCTTCTCGATGAACAGCTGGGTGGGCGCCTTGGTCTCGGAGGCCTCCTCGACCATCGCCACGATCCGGGCGATCACCGAGTCCGAGGCGTCCCGCTCGACCTTGACCCGCAGGGCGCCGGTGCCGTTCAGGGTGCCGGCGAAGACCTCGTCCCCCGCCCTCTTCGCGGCCGGCAGCGGCTCACCGGTGATGGTGGACTGGTCCACGTCGCTGACCCCGGACAGGACGCGGCCGTCCGCGCCGACCCGCTCACCGGGGCGGACCAGGACGGTGTCCCCGACCAGCAGGTCCCGCGTCGGGACCGTCGACTCGCTGCCGTCGTCGGACAGTCGGGTGGCGACGGTCGGTGCGGGGTCCAGCAGGCCGCGCACCGCATCCTGGGTCCGGGCGGTGGCCAGGGCCTCCAGGGCGCCGGAGGTGGCGAAGATGACGATCAGCAGCGCGCCGTCCATCGTCTCCCCGATCGAGGCCGCGCCGACGGCGGCGACGATCATCAGCAGATCCACGTCGAGGGTCTTCTCACGGAGCGCCGTCAGCCCCGCCCATGCGGGCTCCCACCCGCCGGTGACGTAGGCGGCGGCGTACAGGGTTCCCCACGACCAGGCGGACGCGCCGGTCAGCTGGAGCGGCAGCGCGATCAGGAACAGCACCAGCGCCGCGGCGGCCCAGCGCGCCTCCGGCAGGGCGAACACCCGGGTGCGGCGTCTGCTCTCGGTGCGCGGGGCGGCCTGAGCGGTCCGGTCGGGGCGCGGGAGCAGGTCGGAGGGCATGGCGAGGCAACCCCTTCGGGGTGGAGGACGGCGACGCGCCTACCGTACAGGAACATCTGAACAGGTCTTCATGTGTCGTCAGTATGATGGGCGCCATGGGTCATGGAGCCGACGCCAGGAATCACGCCACCCCCCGCGAGCGCCTTGACGTGGTGGGAGCCACTGACGTCGCCGCCACCCTGCAGGCCCTGGCGACCCCCTCGCGGCTGCGCATCCTGGCGCGCCTGCAGGAAGGGCCCTGCGCGGTCGGCGGCCTCGCCGAGGCCGTGGGCATGGAGGCCTCCGCCTGCTCCCACCAGCTCCGCCTGCTGCGCAATCTCGGACTCGTCACGGGCGAGCGCCGGGGCCGCTCCATCGTCTACGCCCTCTACGACAGTCACGTCGCCGAACTGCTCGAACAGGCCCTCTTCCACGTCGAGCACCTGCGGCTCGGCCTGCGCGACGAGCTCGTCACCGGACGCTAGGGCGCCGACTGCCGTTGCCCGGCCGCTGATTTCGCGGCCCTCGCCGCGGTGACGGGATCGCACGCCGTGTCCCTGGACTGCTCGGGCAGCATTCCGATGGGCCGGCCCGTCGAGCGTTCCGCGCTCTTGCGGGCCAGGTCGCCGACGATGTGGGCGGCGGGCTGGATCTCCTCGCGCGGGGAGAGGTGGGGCGGGGGTCCGGTCGTGGCGTGGTGGGTTCGGGGGGTGTCGGCGAACGCCGCCGCCGTGGGCATGGCGACGGCGGCGAGAGCCGCGATGACGATCATGAGGGCCCTCAAGCGCACGCGGGTGGACATGATCTCTTTCCTCTGGGTCGCTCCGGGTCGTGTGGAATATCCACGAACCTACGTACTCGACATCAAGTCGACCCATAAGGGATGTAACGGGTGCAAGGAGTCTCCGCGGCGAAACGGGCGCGACGCTCTCGGGAGGGAAGATGGGAAGGAAGGCTTGCAAGTTTTCCTTTCCATCTCGTACCGTCGCCTCATGAGCGGACACCCTGGAGAGCCCACCCCGGAGCAAGTCGCCGCCGACCTCACGCACGTCGTCGGACGTCTCGTACGGAAACTGCGCGGCGCGTCGCCCATGAACGGGCTCAGCCCCTCGCAGCGCTCCGTCCTCGCACGCCTCGACCGGGGCGGCCCCACCACCACCGCGGAGCTCGCCCGTGCCGAGTTCGTGCGGCCGCAGTCGATGCGGATGACCGTGAGCGCCCTGGAATCCATGGAACTCATCGAGCGGGCACCCGATCCGAACGACGGGCGGCAGTCCGTCCTCTCCCTGACCGACCAGGGCCGCCATACCCTCGCCGACGGACGCGCGGCCAAGCGAGGCTGGCTGTCGGAGGCGGTCTCCGAGGAGCTCGACCCGGCCGAGCGGCGTCAACTCGCCGACGCCGTCGCGCTGTTGGAGCGACTGGTGCAGAAGTGAACGCCACGTCCTTCGCCCGGACGAAACGGCGCCCCGCGCGGGAACGGACCGGCTTCGGAGCGCGATTGACCGCGCCCCTGCTCCTCGGCTCCCTGCTCAACCCACTCAACACCACGATGATCTCCACCGGCCTGGTGGCGATCGGTCACGACTTCGGCGTCGGCGCCTCCGACACCGCCTGGCTCGTCTCCGTGCTCTACCTCGCGAGCGCCGTCGCCCAGCCCGTGCTCGGCAAGCTCGCCGACAGCATCGGCCCGCGCCGTGTCTTCCTCGGCGGACTCGTCCTCGTCGTCGCGTCGGGCCTCATCGGAGCGCTCGCCCCCGCGTTCGGCTGGCTGCTCGGCTCCCGGGCGCTCCTCGGCATCGGCACGTCAGCCGCGTACCCCGCGGCGATGGCCGTCCTGCGCGACGAGTCGACCCGGCTCGGCACCCCCACCCCGCGCACCGTGCTCGGCCGTCTCTCCTTCGCGGCGCTCGGCAGCGCGGCGATCGGCCCGACCCTCGGCGGCCTCCTCGTCGCGACCGCCGGCTGGCGCGCCGTCTTCGCCGTCAACGTGCCGGTCGCGGTCATCGCGTACGCCACCGCTCTGCGCTGGATACCCAAGGACACACCGCGGGACAGGGCGGCGGCCGGGCCGAAGGGGACGCTCGACCCGCTGGGCATCGTGCTCTTCACGGGTGCGCTGAGCTGCCTCGTCGTGTTCCTGCTCGACCTGCGCCACCCGATGTGGCCCCTGCTCGCCCCGGTCGTCCTGCTCTCCGCCCTGCTCACCCGGTGGCAGCTGCGCCACCCGCATCCCTTCGTCGACCTGCGCATGCTCGGCGCCAACCACGCGCTAGCCCGCACCTACCTGCGGCACGGACTGAGCTACCTCGTCGTGTACTGCGTGATGTACGGCTTCACCCAGTGGCTGGAGGAGGAGCGCGGCTACTCCTCGCTGCACACCGGACTCGTCATGCTGCCGATGTCCCTCGCCGCCCTGGCCTGTTCCCTGATCGGGGCGCGCACCAAGGGCATCCGCGCGCCGCTCACCGTCGCCGCCGTGCTCCTCGCAGCGGGCAGCGCACTGCTCCTCTTCACCACGGGGTCCACGCCGCTCGCCGTCCTGCTCCTGGCCGGAGCCTGCTTCGGCATCCCGCAGGGGCTCATGGGCACCGGCAACCAGGCGGCCGTGCAACAGTTCGCGCCCGCCGAGGCCATCGGGTCCGCGGCGGGACTCCAGCGCACCGCGCAGTACATCGGCGCCATCACGGCCTCCGGCCTGATCGGTCTCGCCTACGGGCAGCGCGCCGACGACGGCGGGCTCCACCTCATGGCCGTGGTCGGCGCCGTCCTCGCCCTGGCCCTCGTCGTCCTGACCGTCACCGACCGCGCGCTGCGCCGCAGCCCGGCCGAGTAGGCGGCAGGCGCCACAGCCATCACGTACGCAAGCAACCAGCAGTACAGCCAGAGAAAGGCACCACCCATGACCGCCACCGTCCTCGACCCCACCACCGCCCTCATCCTCGTCGACCTCCAGAAAGGCATCACGGCGCTGCCCACCGCCCACCCTTCCCAGGAGATCGTCGAACGGTCCGCCGCCCTCGCCGCCGCCTTCCGCGAGCGTGGGCTGCCCGTGGTCCTGGTGCGGGTGACGGGCGGCGCCCCCGGCCGCACCGAGGGACCCGCGCGCGGCGGCGACGTGCCCGCGGACTGGGCGGACCTGGAGCCCGAACTGGGGCGCACGGACACGGACGTCGTCGTCACCAAGCACCAGTGGGGCGCCTTCTACGGCACCGACCTCGACCTGCAGCTGCGCCGCAGGGGCGTCACCCAGGTCGTGCTCGCGGGCATCGCGACGAGCATCGGCGTGGAGTCGACGGCCCGCGCGGCGCACGAGCACGGCTACCACGTGACCGTCGCCGTCGACGCCGTCACCGACATGGACGCCGACGCCCACCGCAACAGCGTGGAGAAGATCTTCCCGCGGCTCGGCGAGACGGACACGGCCGAAGCGATCACCGAACTGCTCGGCCGCGGCTGAGCTCCGGTCCCGCGGGTCCTACGGCCGGTACACGTACGGCGTGGTCGTGCAGAGCGTGGCGAAGCCGAGCCGGTCCAGGATCGGGCGGCTGTCGTCGGAGGCGTCGACCTGGAGATAGCGGTAGCCGCGCTCGACGGCGATGCGGGCGCGATGGGCGACCGTCGCGCGGTAGATGCCCTTGCCGCGCCACCGCGGGTCGGTGCCGCCGCCCCACAGCCCGGCGAAGTCGGTGCCCGGCCGGAACTCCATGCGCGCGCCGCACACCGGCCGGTCGTCGGCCATCGCGACGACCGCGACGATGTCGTCCGGCGTCTCGGTGAGCTGGGCGAGCACCCGGCGGGCGAGGTGTTCGCTCAGCGCCGCGTCGCCCTCGCCGAAGGCGGCCAGATGCGCCTCTGCCATGAGGCGTACGCCTTCCGCGTCCGTCACCGGGACCAGCCGGATGCCGTCCGGCAGCTCGGGGCCCGCGGGCAGGGCGGCGGCCTCGGCGACCATCACGGTCTCCGTCGGCTCGGCCTCGAACCCGGCCGCGAGGAGGCGCTCGCCGAGGTCCGCCGGACGGTCGTACGAGTGTTGCTTCCACTCGAACTCGCGCCCCGCGTCGGTGAAATGGCGCACCTGCTCCGCGATGACGGCGTCCGCGGTCGACGCGTCGACGTCGGTCCACAGGACGCCGTTCCAGTCGTGCGCGGAGCCGGTGACGCGCACGACGTCCCCGGTGCGCTCGACCCGGGTGTCACCGCCCTCGCCCGTGGTGTCGTGCCGAAGCTGACGGTCGTACGCGGCCAGTACCGCTGCGTGATCCATGCGGTCACCTCAGCAGCGGGCCGGGGCGGCGGCAACCGGTTTTCCTCCGTCGCGACCGGCAGGCCCTAGGAGCGCCAGCGGCAGCGCAGGGCCGCCGTGGTGAAGCCGGGACCGAAGGCGATCGCCGCGCCGTACGCGCCGTCGTCCGGCGGGTCGGCGTGGGTGCGTTCCAGGACGCGCAGGATGCTCACGCCGCCGAGGTTGCCCTCGTGGCTGAGTGTGTCCGTGGAGTGCCGTGCAGCGTGCTCGTCCAGGCGCAGCGCGGCCGCCGTGTCGTCGATGATGCGCGGGCTGCCGGGGTGGATGACGGCGAAGTCGGGCCGCCGGGGCCCGAGCCAGTCCAGGAGGGGCGGCGTCACGTCGGTGACGGCGGCCAGGACCTGTTTGGTCGAGTCGAAGTGGATGCCGTCCTCGGCGATTCTGCCGCGCTGGCGTTCGAGGCTGTCCGGGAGGACGTACTCGAAGGTGTCGTCGACGGCCAGTCCGGGGCCCAGCGGTGCGTCGGTGACGACGGTCGCGGAGGCAGCGTCGCCGAACAGTGCTTTGTAGATCATCGACTCGACGGCGGTGTCGCTGTGGTGGTAGATGCTGGACAGCACCTCGGCGCCGACCACCAGGACCGTGCTGCCCGGCCGTGCGGAGAGGAGGTCGGCGGCGCGGGTCAGGGCCTGTGTGCCGCCCGGGCAGGCCACCGAGGTGAGTGCGACGCGGCGCACGTCGGGTCGGAGGCCGAGCCGCGTGACGAGGTGGATGTCCAGGTTCGGGACGGCCCAGCTCGTGGTGTGCGTGGTGACGACGGCGTCGATGTCGCGCGCGGTGAGACCGGCGCTGTCCAGGGCCCTGGCGCAGGCCCGTTCGGCCATGTCGAGCGCGTCGGAGAAGGCGACCCGGGCGCGCTCCCCGACGTCGGCGGTGCCGGACACGGTGGGGGAGTCGAGCGGACGCGTGAAGTGGCGGGTCTCGACGCCGCAGTTGCCGATGACGCGGAGTATGGCGCGCAGCCGTGGATGGTCGGCGTGGTGCGCGCTCACGTCGTCGGCTATCTCGGCCGTGGTGACCTTGTGGTCGCCGAAGACGGTCTGGGGTCGGAGTACGTGGGCAGTCATGAGGCGGCTCCCCGTGGATCGGCGGTGCGAGTGGGGATGTGGCCAAATTACTGCACTGTGCCGGGAGTGCCCTGTTATGAGGCGCTAAGTCGAACGTAAGTACGATATGCCGACGCGTCCGCGTGCGGTCAGTCCGAGCGGAGAGTGGGCGCGCGCGATTGGATGCGCTGCGAGCCGCGGTGGAACACGAGGATCATCAGCCGGGAGCCGGGTGCCGTCAGGGGCTGCGCCGCGCACATGGTGACCCAGCCGGGGCCCTCCAAGGCGTGCATCAAGGGGCGCTCGTCGCCGTCGGGGTGGGGGTGGGAGTTGCCGGCGGCGTAGAGGTCCGCGGTCTCGGGGTCGGCCAGGATCTCCTTCTCGATCTGCCGCAGGATGTCGTCGTCGGGCCTGGTGGCGAGCGCGGCCCGCAGCTGTGGAAGCACCATCGGGGCCCACGCGGTGTGCCAGTTCATCAGGGTCTCGCGGCCGCTCGGGTCCAGGAGCATCCAGCGCAGGGTGTTGCCGGGGACCCTGCCACCCGGGAACATCCCGGCGAAGGCGCTGTTGTACGCGAGCGTCTCCCAGGACGCGTCGGTCACGTAGGCCATGTGTCCGATCCCGTCGACCGCCTCCTGCCAGACGCCCGGGACCTCCTTGCCGGAGGAGAGGTGGAGCGGTCCCGGCGGGTCCTGCAGCAGTGCGTAACGGCAGAGGGACACCCACTCCTGCTCGTTCAGCCCGAACAGGCGTGCCACGTCGCGCAGCAGAGAGGTCGGCGGGTTGGGGTAATTGCCTGATTCGAGCCGGTGATACGTCCCGAACGTGCGGTGGAGCAGTTGGTCGACCTGGTGCTGCGACAGCCCGGGTGCGCGCCGTCCCTGGCCTGTCGGGCGGGCGAAGCCGTGCGATTCGGGGGCTATGAGGGCGCGTCGTTCGCGGAGCAGAGCGCGGAGCGCCGTCTTGTTCATGGTGGGTAATCCCTCTTGGTGCACGCCGAGTTGGAGCGTGATCAGTCTAAATATTCACATCGGCTTTGGTAGTAAACATTGCCCGAAGAAAACGATCAGTCGCTCGGGCATGATGGAGAGTGCGGGGTCACCGACCTGCAGGTTTGAACGTCGGATGACAGCCGTGCGCAACAGCGGGGCATCTTGTCCGGGGAGCTCGAGAATGGCTGAAATTCCCCGGCATTGGGTACCCCCCAGGCCTACTGGGCCCGATGTGGGAAGCGTGTGGGACAACTGTTCGCATTCCGATCCGAGTGGTCGGAATCGGAGCAGCGCAGGACCGCACGGCTCGGCTTCCTCCGCCGGTTCCGTAGGACCACCGGCTGCGGTCGGTGCCGTCACTCGCCATTACGTAGCGGCCACGGTACCGGCCGCCCGTGGTTGTTCCGGGCGCGTCAGGTGGCCGTGATGTGCTCCTCCGCCCGCGCCAGGATCTCCGAGACCCGCAGCCCGAACCGTACGTCGCACGGATGTGGTGTGCCCGTGGCCGCGGACTCGACGAGCGCGTCCACCGCCGCCCCGAACGCGTCGCCCGCGCCGTCCCACGGCGGAAGCGCCACCGTGCCGCTCTCCCCGCGCAGTTCCACGGCGATGCCCTCGCACTTCGGCGGGGCCGTCAGGCTCAGCGTCGCCGTGCTGGACGCGCCGCTCTCGTGCCGCAGGATCAGGTGGACCGTGTCCCTGGGGCCCTCGGCAGCGGTCACGGCGGTCACGTCGCCGAGCACGGGCAGCAGCATCGACAGGGCGTGCGGGCCCACGTCCCACAGGCCACCGCGGCTCGCGCGCCACGGTGACGAGAACGCGGCGCTGCCGTCCGGCGCGTAGAACGAGCCGTACCAGTCGGCGCGGCCGGTGAACCAGCCGCCCGTGGCGCTCTGTTCGGCCAGCCAGCGTGCCGAGGCGGCGGTGAAGCGCAGCGTGAAGAAGACCACGGAGGCGACGCCCGCCCGCTCGGCCGCCGCGGCGAGGTCCCGCGCGCCCGCCGTCGTCGTCGCCACCGGCTTGTCCAGGAGCAGGTGGCACCCGGCCGCCGCGGCCCGCGCGGCGAGCGGCGCCTGCACGTCGGGCGGCACGGCGAACGCCACGGCGTCACTCGCGGCGAACAGCTCGTCCACGTCCGCGTACGCCCTGGTGCCGTGTTCGGCGGCGAGCGCGGCCGCGGGCTCGGCGCGGCGGCCCCAGACGCCGACGAAGTCCACGCCGGGGTGACGGGACAGCGCGGGGGCGTGCGTGGCGGAGGCCCAGGGGCCGGTGCCGACCAGGCCGGTGCGGAGTCGGTTCATGGGCCGCAGTATGACCGAAACCGCCGAGGGCGGACCGGTCGCGGCAGGGGGACGTGGTGGGCCGGGACGGTTCACGGCCACGGCCGGGCGAAACAAACCGTCCATGACCTTTTCGCATCCCGCTGGGTGAATTCCCATTCACCCACTACGGTGAATTTGAATTCACCGCATCCCGGGGGAGATGTCATGGCGTCGGTTCCGGCACCCGGCGACGGGGGAGGGCTGCGCGCCCGGCTGACGGTCCCCGTGCTCGCCTTCGGCGGCATCCTCATGGCCGTCACGCAGACCGTCGTCGTCCCCCTGCTCCCCGATCTGCCCCGCCTGACGGACAGTTCACCCGGAGCCGTGTCCTGGCTGGTCACGGCGACCCTCCTCGCCGGCGCGGTCCTCACCCCCGTGCTCGGCCGGGCCGGCGACATGTACGGGAAGCGCCGCGTCCTGCTGCTCGCCCTCGGCCTCATGGCCGGGGGATCGGTGCTCTGCGCGCTCACGTCCGACATCCGGCAGCTGATCGCGGCGCGCGCCCTGCAGGGCGCGTCCGCCTCGGTGGTGCCGCTGTCCATCAGCATCCTGCGCGACGAACTCCCGCCCCGGCGCACCGCTTCCGCCGTCGCCCTGATGAGCTCCACGGTCGGCATCGGCGCCGCGCTCGGGCTGCCGCTGGCCGCGCTCATCGTGCAGTACGCCGACTGGCACGCCATGTTCTGGGCGACGGCCGCGCTGAGCACGGCAGGGCTGCTGCTCGCCCGGTGGGCCGTGCGGGAGTCCCCGGTGCGCTCCCCGGGGCGGTTCGACACGTGGGGCGCGGTCGGCCTCGCGGCCGGGCTCGTCTGTCTGCTGCTCGCGGTCTCGCAGGGCGGCCAGTGGGGGTGGGGGAGTGGCCCCGTCCTCGGACTCTTCGCGGCCGCGGTCGTCGTCCTGTCCCTCTGGTGGCGGATGCAGCTGCGCGCGAAGCAGCCACTGGTGGACCTGCGCCTGGCCGCGGGGCGACGCGTCGCCCTGCCGCACCTGACCGCGCTGCTCGCCGGATTCGCCTTCTACGCCAACTCGTTGGTGACCGCGCAGCTGGTGCAGGCGCCCGCCGTGAGCGGCTACGGCCTGGAGCTGTCGATCGTGGCGACCGGCCTGTGCCTGCTCCCCAACGGGGTCGTCATGCTGGCCCTCTCGCCGCTCTCGGCCCGCGTCTCCACGGCGCGGGGCCCCCGGGTGACCCTCGCCCTCGGCGGCGCGGTCATGGCGCTCGGCTATGCCGTACGCATCGTGGACAGCCGGGAGTTGTGGGTGATCGTGCTGGGCGCCGCGATCGTCTCGACCGGGACGACCTTCGCGTACTCGGCACTGCCCACGCTGATCCTGCGGGCGGTGCCGGTCGAGCAGACCGCGTCGGCGAACGGTGTGAACGTCCTGATGCGGACGATCGGTCAGAGCGTTTCGAGCGCGGCGGTCGCCGCGGTGCTCGTCCGGCACACCGCGTCCGCCGGAGGTACGGAGTTCCCCACGCTCGACGGCTACCAACTCGCCTTCACCCTGGCCGGTACGGTGGCGCTCATCGCCTGCGGCCTGGCCCTGGCCATACCCTCGGACACGGCCGAGGCCCCACGGAACGGCCAGAGGCGTGCAGGCCGCGAGGGACCCGCACAGGAATCCGCTCTGGAAGGAAGCTGACCATGGGGGAGGTTCGCACGGAGACGGACGGACGGCTGGACGACGAGGCCGACGGCCGGGCGGAGGACGCGTCCCCGGCGACCGACACCCCCCGGGACACCGCCAGCCCTCGCGAGCGGCCCGAGCACGTTGCGTCCGTCGGGCGCCGGGACGCCGAGGCGAGCAAGGGGGCCATCATCCGTGCTGCCCGGTACCTGCTCGCCCGGCACGCGCACGGGGACATCACCCTCAAGGCCGTGGCCGACCGGGCCGGCGTCAGCGCCCCGTTGATCCTGAAGTACTTCGGGAACAAGGACGCCCTGTTCGGTCAGGTCATGTCGTTCGAGGCCGACGCCGACACGTTCCTCGACGCCCCCGTCGACGACCTCGCCCGCCACATGGTCCGGCACCTGCTCACCGGCCAGGCCGAGCGCGGCGCCGATCCGATCCTGCGCATCGTCTTCGCCCCGCTCCACGGAGAGCAGGGCGACATCCTGCGCGCCAACTTCCGCGCACAGGTGGCCCAGCGGCTGAGCGAGCGGCTGTCGGGGCCGGACGCGGGGCTGCGGGCCGAGCTCGCCGTGGGCATGCTGCTCGGCCTCGGCGTGATGTACGGCATCGCCCGGGGCCCGCACCTGCGTGCCACGGAGATCGACGAGATCACCGACCGGTACGCACCCGGGGTGCAGGCGCTGCTGACTCCTCCTCGCTGAGCCCCCTCCCCGGGGAGGGGGTCGGAGCGGCGTGCGGCGCCGAGTTCCGCGCTTCCCGTCCCGCTTCCTGTCCCGCGCGGGCTGCCCGTCCCCCTCGCCGTACGACCACCACCGCCGCGAGCCCGACCGCCAGTCCCGCCACGGTCTGCGGCCCGAAGGGCTCGCCGAACATCAGCGCGCCCCACAGTGCGGTCACGGGCGCCATGAGGAACATCAGCGTGTTGACCTGCGTGACCCCGGAGCGCCGCAGGATGAGCCAGTACAGGCCGTACCCGCCGAACGTAGAGAGCGCGACCAGCCACGCGATCGCACCCCAGAACGACGCCTCGGCCGGCGGCGTCGCGGCGCCGGACGCCAGCGCGAGGCCCGTGAAGACGACGGCGCTGGTGGCGCAGTGGACGGTCATGGCCACCGAAGGGGCGACCGGGCGGGGCGCACGCCGGTCGAGGAACGTCGCCGCCACCAGCGAGAGCATGCCGAGGAACGGTACGAGATAGGCCCAGGCAGGGGTGGCGCCGCCCTGCGAGAAGTCGGCGGCGGTGACGATGACGACCCCGGCCACACCGAGGCCGAGACCGGTCCACTGCGTGCGCGAGACGTACTGCCCGAGCAGCGGTCCGGCGAGGGCGCCCGCGACCAGGGGCTGGGTGCCGTCGATCAGGGCGGTCGTACCGCTGGAGACGCCGAGTTGGATCGCCAGGTACACGGTGAGGAGATAGCCGCTCTGCGACAGCGCGCCGACGGCCGCCTGCCGTCCGACGTCGCACGCCGTCAGGCCACGCCACGCCGCTCGGGACAGCAGCAGGGCGGCCAGCCCCAGGACAACGGCCAACGGCAGGAAGCGCCACATCAGCACCGTCACGGCGGACGCGCTGCCCGCGCCCAGCTTGGCGCCGATGAACCCGGAGCTCCAGGTCAGCACGAAGGCGGTCGACAGCAGGAAGTTCATGGGGTTCTCCCGTCCCGGGCCTCCGATGCGGCACGGCAGCCCGTCGTGGGTGAGTAAACCAATCTGTCTACCTCTCCGATGGAGTATACAGATCGGTATAGGCGCCAGGTATACCGGTCGGTCTACCATGGGGTGCATGGGTGACCACACGCCGAATACCGAAGACGGCGCCGCCGCCGCGGCGCCGCACCGCATCGTCATGACGCCGGCTGCCCGCCGCGCCCTCGGTGCCGCCGGGCGCCTCTTCTACGAGCGCGGCATCCATGCCGTCGGCGTGGACCTGATCGCCGTCGAGGCCGGGGTCACGAAGAAGACCCTCTACGACCGCTTCGGCTCGAAGGAGCAGATCGTCGTGGAGTACCTGGCCGACCGCGACGAACGCTGGCGGGCCTTCCTCGCCCCGTACGTCGAGGCCGCGGAGACGCCCCGTGCCCGGATTCTCGCCGTCTTCGACGCCCTGCGCGGCTGGGCCGAGGGGGTCGACGGGGTCGAGGGGCATCTGGCCAAGGGGTGCAGCATGGTCAACGCGCACGCCGAGATCAGTGACCCCGCCCACCCCGCGTACTCGATCATCGCCGGTCAGAAGGCCTGGATGCTCGGGCTGTTCACCGACCTCGCCGGGGGTGTCGCGTCGTCCGGGGCGGCGGCCGCGCGGCTCGGGCGCACGCTCATGCTGCTGCACGAGGGTGCGCTCGTCGCCCATGGCCTGCGCGTGTTCCCGGGCGCCATCGATCAGGCGCGCGGTGACGCCGAGGCGCTGCTGGACGCCGCTGCGGCGCGGGCGTCCGGGCATCGTTGACAAGTCTTTGCCCGTGGCCGGAATGATTCCTTCCGGCGGCACTCCCCATGGGGGAGGCCCCGGTGTGGGGCGGGGTGGAGGCTCGCACTGACACGAGTCACGGCTCTGCTGCCGGTAAAGCGCGGCCGAAATCGCCGGGGTGAGTGAAGTGTGCCGCCCGCAGGGGGCGTTGACCGTACGCAAACGCAGGAGCACGCTGCACGCATAGGTGCTAGTTACACCTAGTTGGCGAGCGGAAGGAAAGCGCATGTGCGGCATCACCGGCTGGGTCTCCTTCGACCGTGATCTGACGGCCGAGTCCACCACCCTGGACGCCATGACGGAGACGATGTCGTGCCGCGGCCCCGACGACCGCGGCACCTGGACCCACGGTCCCGCCGGACTCGGACACCGACGGCTCGCGATCATCGACCTGCCCGGCGGACGCCAGCCCATGGCCGTCGAGACACCGCAGGGCGCCGTCGCGCTCGTCTACTCCGGCGAGACGTACAACTTCACCGAGCTCCGCCGCGAACTGGCGGGACGCGGCCACCGTTTCACCACCGAGTCCGACACCGAGGTCGTCCTGCGCGGCTATCTCGAATGGGGCGAGGCCCTCGCCGAGCGGCTCAACGGCATGTACGCCTTCGCGATCTGGGACGCCCGGCACGACAAGCTCGTCATGATCCGCGACCGCATGGGCATCAAGCCCTTCTATTACTACGAGACGGCCGACGGCGTCCTGTTCGGTTCCGAGCCCAAGGCGATCCTCGCCAACCCGCTCGCCCGGCGCCGGGTCGCCCTGGACGGGCTCCGGGAAGTGTTCGCCCTGGTCAAGACGCCCGGTCACGCCGTGTGGGACGGCATGAGCGAGGTCGAGCCCGGCACCGTCGTCACGGTGGACCGCTCCGGTCTGCGCCGCCACGTGTACTGGTCCCTGGAGACACGCCCGCACACCGACGACCGCGACGCCACCGTCGCGAAGGTCCGCGGGCTCCTCGACGACATCGTGCGCCGTCAGCTCGTCTCGGACGTGCCGCGCTGCACGCTGCTCTCCGGCGGCCTCGACTCCTCGGCGATGACGGCGATCGCCGCCCGCCAACTGGCCGAGGCGGGCGAGACGGTCCGCAGTTTCGCCGTCGACTTCGTCGGTCAGGCCGACAACTTCGTCGCCGACGAACTGCGCGGCACCCCCGACACCCCCTACGTCCACGACGTCGCCAAGTCGGCCGGCACCGATCACCGCGACATCGTCCTGGACTCCCACGCCCTCGCCGACCCGGACGTGCGCGCCGAGATGATCCGCGCGCGGGACATCCCCATGGGCTTCGGCGACATGGACGCCTCCCTCTACCTCCTCTTCCGCGCCATCCGCGAGCACTCCACGGTGGCGCTGTCCGGGGAGTCCGCGGACGAGGTCTTCGGCGGCTACCTGCAGTTCTTCGACGAGACGGCGCGCACGGCCGACACCTTCCCCTGGCTGGTCCGGTTCGCCGACCACTTCGGGGACGACGCCGGCATCCTGCGCCCCGACCTGACCGCCGCGCTCGATCTGCCCGCCTTCGTCAAGGAGAGCTACGCGGGAGCCGTCACCGGCATCCGCCGCCTGGAGGGCGAGAGCGACTTCGAGTTCCGGATGCGGAAGATCTCGTATCTGCACCTGACCCGGTTCGTCCGCGTCCTGCTCGACCGCAAGGACCGCGCCAGCATGGCCGTCGGCCTGGAGGTGCGCGTGCCGTTCTGCGACCACCGGCTCGTGGAGTACGTCTACAACGCGCCCTGGGCGCTGAAGTCCTTCGACGGCAGGGAGAAGAGCCTGCTGCGCGAGGCGACCGCCGACGTGCTGCCGCGGTCGGTGTACGACCGGGTGAAGAGCCCGTACCCCTCCACGCAGGACCCGAAGTACGCCGTCGCGCTCCAGGGGCACGTCAAGGATCTGCTCGCGCGGCCCGGGCACCCCGTCTTCGACCTGGTGGACCGGGAGCAGGCCGCGCGGGCCGCCGGGCGCGAGGCGCCGCAGATCACCCAGGCCTCGCGGCGCGGCCTGGAACGGACGCTCGACCTGGCGCTCTGGCTGGACATGTACCGCCCGGAGATCGTTCTGACCTGACCTGACCTGACCTGACCTGACCTGACCCGCGCGTCGCTCTCCCCGGTCACCGGCCCTGCTGGTCCTCGGTGTCCGCCGAGGCGGCGAGGGTGTCGAGGAACCGTCGGAGCGCCGGTGTCCCGTCCGGGCCGAGGCCCCGCTGGACGGGCGGGACACAGGCCCCGCGCCGGGTGTCGGACGTCTGGCTCGGGCCGGACGACTCCTCGGTTCCGACGGTCACCGCGCGGCGGATGAACTCGTCCACCGGCACCCCGAGCCGGTCGGCATGGCGCAGGATCGCTGCGTACTCGTCGGGCGTGAACAAGACCTGCACAGGCTTGGCACCGTCCATGGACGCATGATGCCGCCCGGGCGTATGTGACGCGCTGAGGTTGGCATATTCGACCTCGAAGGCGTGAAAACCGGGGAAGACGCACACATGAAGGCGGCGTGAAATGGATGTGACCCCGACCGGACGGGGGAATCGCGGTCGGGGCCACATCATGTTCAACGATAAACCATGCGGTGGAGTTCCGAGGTGAGGGCCCGATCCGTGTGAGCTGCGGCACTCGGTATGGGTGCCGACGGCGTCCGGACGACCCGCCCTCCGTCCCTCACCGGACGAGCATGATGATCGAAGCCGTGGTTCCCACGACCACGATGAAGGTGCGCATCGCCAGCGGCGGCAGCCTGCGCCCGTAGCGCGCGCCCACCAGGCCGCCCACCGTCGAACCGGCGGCGATCAGCCCGGCCGCCGTCCAGTCGACGTCCGCGACCACGATGAAGACGACGGCGGCGACGCCGTTGACGATCGACGCGAGCACGTTCTTCGCGGCATTCAGCCGTTGCAGGTCGTCCAGGAGGAACGTGCCGAACAGGGCCATGAGCAGCACCCCCTGTGCCGCCCCGAAGTAGCCGCCGTAGACGCCGGTGGCGAGGACTCCGCACCACATCGGGATGCCGCCGTCCGTCTTGCCGCCGTCCTCGCGGTTCCGGAGCCTGCGGACGAGCCACGGCTGGAGCAGCACCAGGAGGCAGGCGCTCAGGATGAGCGCGGGGACCACCGCCTGGAAGGCGTCGTCGGGGAGCTCCAGGAGGAGCAGCGCGCCGATCAGGCCCCCGATGAGCGAGGCCGTGCCGAACCGCACCAGTCGCCTGAACTGGCCCTTCATCTCCCGGCGGTAGCCGTACGCGGCGCTCAGGGTGCCCGGCACGAGGCCGAGGTTGTTCGACACGTTGGCGAGCACCGGCGGGAAGCCGAAGGCCAGCAGCGTGGGGAAGGTGATGAGGGTGCCGGACCCGACCACCGCGTTGAGCCCGCCGGCCGCGATACCGGCGGCCCCTACGGCCAGCATTTCGAGCGCTTCCACGCGTCACCTTTCCCGAAGTTCCCGAAGTTCCCGAACTTCCGCACGTCCCGAAGCCCGGTGTTGCCGTTGTTCCACATGCTTTCGACGCGTGGCCGTGGCCCCCGGGTCGACGCCCGTCGCCGGGTCGCCGCCCGGGCCTTCATCGATCTTGGTGCACGGTCAAAACCCCAGTCAATCCTCGGGTTTCCTTGTATCCCCCCAAGGGATAACTTCATCCGCTGTGACCCTCGACGACCTTCGGATCTTCATCGCCGTGTGCCGCGCGGGCAGCCTCAGTGCCGTCGCCCGTGAGCTGTCCTGTACGCAGTCCGCCGTGAGCCAGCACGTCAAACGCCTGGAGCGGGAGCTCGGTGTGAGTCTTCTCGAGCGGCGGGCGCGGGGTGTCGTGCCCACCTCGGCCGGGCGGACCCTGCGGGCCGCCGCCTCGGACGGGATCGGCGGCATCGATCTCGCCGTGCGCCGCCTCAGGGAGCAGGTGCGCGGTGAGGGCGGGACGGTGCGGATCACCACCGGGGCCACCTCCGTGCGGCACTTCATGGCCGAGGCCGTCGTCGACTTCCGGGACCGCTACCCGCGCGTCGGCCTGGAGTTCCGGACCACGAGCTCCAGCCGCGGCTGTTTCGACGCGCTCGCCGCCGACGACCTCGACCTCGCGTGGATCACCGTCGGGGAGCCCGTGCGCGGCATCGAGCAGCGGCCCGCCGTGGAACTGCCCTGGGTCCTCGCCGTACGCGCCGACG
Organism: Streptomyces venezuelae; assembly: GCF_008642315.1. Taxonomy (NCBI): domain Bacteria; kingdom Bacillati; phylum Actinomycetota; class Actinomycetes; order Kitasatosporales; family Streptomycetaceae; genus Streptomyces; species Streptomyces venezuelae. Next base: position 8,509,002 of record NZ_CP029192.1, read on the forward strand.
ACCCGCTCGCCGGGCGGCCGCGCGTCGAGCCCGCCGAACTGGCCGAGGGCCAGCTGATCACGCCACCGAACGGGTCGACATCCCGTGCCCGCCTCGATGCGCGGCTCGGCGAGCTGGACGTGGCGCTGCGGACGGTCACCAGCGTCGCCGACTGGGACACCGCCGTCCTCCTCGCGGAGCTGGGGCTCGGCCGGGCCGTCGTGCCGCTGCTGCCGGGCTGGCGTGCGTGCGGGCCTCCGGGCCTGCGTCTCGTGCCGGTGCCGGAGCTGCCGCCGCTGCCGGTGGGGTGGGCGGTGCGCCGATGGGACGCGCTGAGCCCGCTGGCGCGTGCCTTCGCCGACACCGTCGCCGACCACTGCGCACCGCCCGGGCAGGTGCCGGTTCAGGGCGCCAGTCTGGCGGCGCGTGTCTGAAGGTAGTGGGCCTCGGGGTGGCTGAGGGTGCCACGGGCCGCCGACCGGTAGGCGGCCCGGGCGCCTTCGGCGTCTCCGGCCCTCTCCAGAAGGTGGGCGCGGACGGCCTCGAGACGGTAGTGGCCCCTCAACGCGTCCTCGAACGACTTCAGTTCCTGGAGGCCGGCCCGCGGCCCGTGGACCATCGCGTAGGCGACGGCACGGCCCAGCTCGGCCATGGGCTCGGGGGCGAGGCGTACGAGAACGTCGTACAGGGCGAGGATCTGCGGCCAGTCGGTGGCGTCCGCGTCGGCCGCCTCGTCGTGCAGGGCAGCGATGGCCGCCTGCAACTGGTAGGCCCCGGGCGGCCCTTGGCCCAGAGCCTCCACGACCAGTGCCGTGCCCTCGGCGATCGCCCGCCGGTCCCAGAGAGCGCGGTCCTGCTCTTCGAGGGGGATCAGTTCGCCGTGCGGCCCGGTCCGCGCGGCGCTGCGCGCCTCGGTGAGCAGCATCAGCGCCAGCAGGCCCGTCACCGGTCCCTCGCGGGGCAGGAGGCGGCGTACCGAACGCGTGAGACGGATCGCCTCGCGGGCGAGGTCCGCTCGGTGCAGGGCGTCGCCGGAGGTGGCCGTATAGCCCTCGTTGAAGATCAGGTAGAGGACCTGGAGGACGACGGCGAGCCGCGCGTCGCGGTCCGCGGGGCCGGGCTGCCGGAAGGGCGCCCCCTTGATCTTCGCCTTCGCGCGGCTGATCCGCTGCGCCATGGTCGCCTCCGGCACCAGGTGCGCGCGGGCGATCTCGGCCGTGGTCAGGCCGCCGACGGCGCGCAGTGTCAGGGCGACCTGGGCCGCGGCAGTCAGCTCGGGACGACAGCACAGGAACAGCAGCGTGAGGGTGTCGTCGTCCGCGGGGGCGCGGCTCTCACCAGGCGGGGGAGCGGTGAACGCGTCCCGCGGGGTCAGCCGCGCCGCGTCCTCCTCGCGCCGCCGCCGTGCGTCGTCGGCGCGCAGCTGGTCCATGAGGCGCCGCGAGGCGACCTTGATCAGCCAGCCGCGTGGATTCTCCGGCACGCCCTGGTCGGGCCACTGCCGCGCGGCCGCGAGGAGCGCTTCCTGTACGGCGTCCTCGGCGGCGCCGAAGTGCCCGTACCGGCGGACGAGCGCGCCGAGGACCTGCGGCGCGTGCAGGCGCAGCAGGTCCTCGGTCCCGGTCGTGGGTCTCACGGCGCGCTCGTACGTCTCACGGCGTGCCCGGTGCGTCTCAGCACTCGCCCCCCGAGGCGTCCGCGATGGGGCGGATCACCACTGGCGGCTCCACGAGTCCCTCCGGGCCCGGGCACTCGCTGATGCGCAGGGCGATCTCGGTGACCCGCTCCAGGCTCTCGCAGTCGAGCACCCAGTACCCGGCGAGAACCTCCTTCGTCTCGCCGTAGGGACCGTCCGTGATCACGGGGCGTCCGTCCTTGTCCCGGCTGACGAACCGGGTCTGCGAGGGCTCGGTGAGGCCCTGCGCGTCGACGAGCTCACCGGATTCGGCGAGGTCGTTGTTGAGCTCGCCCATGAAGGCGAACATCGCCTGCAGTTCCTTCTCGCTCCAGGTCGGGCTGGACTCGGACGGCTTGCCGGACATCGCTTCGTAGTCGGCCTGCGAACCCTGGACCATCACCAGATACTTCATGACTTCGCTCCTCGGCTGCGCGGTCACCCCTCGCGGGCGACTCTCACAGGGGACGTCGGCGCACGCGACGCGTTCTCGACACCTCGCGGAAAGAATTTTACCGGCGGGCTGTGTTCCGCGGCGGATCCCGCAGCGGGGTCAGCCCATGTGCACCGGCGCCGCGCCCTCGCCCGTCTCCTGCTTGCGGGCGTTGACGGCCAGCGCGGTGACGGCGAGACCGGCCAGGAACATGACGCCCGCGCCGACGAAGGCCAGCGTGTAGCCGTGGGTCAGGGCGTCGGCCGCCTCGGCCACCAGGCCGTGGTCCTTCGTGGCCAGGCCGCGGTAGAGGGAGGCAGCCGCGTCGGGCAGCCGGTCGTCGGCCGCCGAGGTGGAGACGGTCGCGAGGACGGCGAGGCCCAGGGCGCCGCCGATCTGCTGGGCGGTGTTCAGGAGCGCGGAGGCGATGCCCGTGTCCTGGTGCTCGACGCCGCTGACCGCGCCCAGCGTCATCGGGACGAAGCCCAGGCCCAGACCGAGGGCGGTGACGAACATCGCGGGCATCAGGTGCCCGGTGTACGACGAGTCCGGCGTCAGGGTGGCGAACCAGAACATGCCGCCCGCCGCGACGAGCAGTCCCGGTCCGGCGATGGCGCGCGGCGCGAGCCGCGTCACCAGCTTGGCGCTGAGCGCGGCGGCGACCCCCATGCCCAGGCTGAACGGCAGGTTGGCGAAGCCCGTCCGCACCGCGCTGTAGCCGAGGATCAGCTGCATGTAGAGGGTGAGGAAGTAGAAGGTGGCGATCATTCCCGCACCGATGAACAGCATCGTGGCGAACGACCCGGAGCGGTTGCGGTCCTTGAAGAGCCGCAGCGGCATCATCGGGTTCGCCGTCCGGCTCTGGATGACGAGGAAGGCGGCGAGCAGCACGGCGGCGACGGCGAAGCAGGACAGGGTCAGGGCGTCGGTCCAGCCGTGTTCGCCGCCGCGGGTGATGCCGTAGACCAGGGCGATCAGGCCGCCCGTGCCGGTGACGGTGCCCGGCAGGTCGAGCCGCCCGGGGTGGCGCTCCGCCTCGACGAGCGTCTTCGTCCCGGCCAGCACGGCCAGGCCGATGGGGATGTTCACGAAGAACACCCACCGCCAGTCCAGGGCGTCGGTGAGGACGCCGCCGAGCAGCAGACCGACCGTGGCGCCGATGCCCGCCATGGCGGCGTAGACCCCCATCGCCTTGTTGCGCGGCTTGCCCTCGGGGAACGTCGTGGCGATCAGGGAGAGCGCGCTGGGCGCGGCGACGGCCGCGCCGACGCCCTGGAGGACGCGCGCGCCGATGAGCAGGCCCTCGTTCGGGGCGAGCCCGCCGAGCAGGGAGGCCAGCGTGAACAGGGCGATGCCCACCTGGAACATCAGCCTGCGGCCGAAGAGGTCACCGGCCCGGCCGCCGAGCAGCAGAAGACCGCCGAAGGCCAGCGCATAGGAGTTGACGATCCAGGCGAGATTCGCGTCGGACACGTCGAGCGCGGTCTGGATGCTCGGCAGCGCGATGTTGGTGATGGTGCCGTCGAGCACCACCATGAGCTGGGCCGCGGCGATGACGAACAGGGCAAGGCCGAGATGCCGGCCGCCGGGCGGCGCGGCGGCGGTGGCCGCGGGCGAGGGCGTGGTGACAGCCGTGCTGTCAGCAGACATGAAGGATCTCCAGGGCGAGACGTGGACACATTCCGCCGGAACGGCATTCAGACCTGGGAGGCCTTATTCCATTCCGGTGTGAAGGGCGACGGCGGCCGCCGCGAAGGGGCGGTGCGCCGTAGCGCAATCCGAGCGGTGCGCCGGTTCACATGCGGCCCGGCTCGGGACGAGTAAAAACACTAACACCCCAAAACCGCTGGTCGGGGCCGTGAAAAACAAATCTCGGCACATCTGTCGAACGGCTTGACTTTTCGCTCCCTTTCCTAGGCTGCCGACTTTTGATGACTTTATGGATTCCACTTGCATTTTCGCTGCGGCTGTGAGCAATGGAAAGGACGGTGGGGGTGCTTGCTGTGCTCACACTTTTCACGAAAAGGCAACTCGCGCTAACGTGCACCCTCTGCATCGGAATGGGGGAGACAGTGGCCATCGACATCGGGGTGTTCCTGCCGTTGCTGTCTGCGGAAGGGCAGGGGCAGGCGGGGGAGTCCGTCGCCGCGGCCCGCAGGGCGGAGGAGCTCGGGTTCGAGTCCGTGTGGGCCGGCGGCCATCTGACGGGGTGCGTGCCCATGCTGGACCCGACGGTCACCCTCGCCATGGCCGCGGCGGCCACCACCCGCGTCAAGGTCGGCTACGGAGTCCTGACGGTCCCCGTCCACCCCGTCGCCCACCTCGCCCAGCAGCTCCAGAGCCTCCAATTCCTCTCCGAGGGGCGGCTGTTGGTCGGCGCCGACACCGGAGGGAGCGCCTGGGCGCAGTGGCGCGGCGGGTCGGCGGACTCGCCCGTGTGGGCGGCGGCCGGCGTGCCGTACGAAGAGCGGCACGAGCGGACGGACCAGGTGCTGGAACAGCTCAGAAGCCTGCTCGTCGCCGTCCCGGCCGAGGTCGGCGACGCCGCCGGGCTCGCTCTGCGGCCGCGCGTCAACTGGCCGCCGTTCCTCATCGGCGGCGAATCGGACGCGGACCTGCGGCGCGCGGTCCGGCACGGCGCCTGGTTCCCGAACCTCGCCTCTCCGGCGTACGTCGCCCGCGTGCTGTCCCGCCTGGCGCGACTGGGCGCCGAGTCGGGCCGCGTCGTCCGGCCCGCGGTGAGCGTCGCCGTCCCGTCCACCCTGCTCGCCCCCGGAACGCGCGCGCGACGCGAACCGCCCGCCCCGACGGTGCTCCGCCGCTACGGCATCGACGCCGAACGGGCGTCCGCGATGCCGGTCGACGGCACACCGGAGCGAGCCGCCGAGAAGATCGTCGAGTTCGCACGCGCAGGAGTCGACAGGCTCGTCCTCAGCTTTCCCGAGACCGACTGGCGCACCCAGTACGAACTGGCGGCCCAGGCGGCCGAGTTGGCGCGGCGCGAGCTTCCGGTGCGGCGGACCGCCACCGCCGGAAACCAGACCGGCTGCGGCGGATGGGCCAGGGTCACCCTCGACCTGGAACGCGAGCCGGCCGCGTACGCCTTCCTCAACTCCCTCGGCACGGACGTCCTCGACGCGAGTCTCGCCACGGCCCTGGAGGAGGGGGTCCGGGAAGCGCTCGCAGGAGAGGCCCGTACCGTGCGGGTGCACCGCGCCTGGGTGCACGAAGTCGACGCGAACGAGTGGGTGTTCCGCGAAGCGGGCCGCAGGGCCGTCACCGAGGCGCTGGCCGCGGAACGCGCGGGCGGGCAGCCGTGACCGACCCGGCGCCGACCACCTCGCTGTGGAGCAACCGCAACTACCGCATCTTCGTCGTCATCCAGACGCTCTCCGCCCTCGGGGACTCGTTCTCGTTCGTGGCCATCCCGTTGCTGGTGCTGCACAGCACCGGATCGGTCGTCCAGATGGGCCTAGTCACCGGCCTGACCGGCGTCGCGTCCATCGTCACGGGCCTCTTCGCCGGTGTGATCGCCGACCGGTTCGACCGGCGCGGGCTCATGATGCTCTCCGACATGGCGCGCTGCCTGCTGTACGGGCTCATCCCGCTGGTCTGGCTCTTCGCCACTCCGATGTGGCTGATCTACACGGTCGTTCCGCTCACCGGCGGCTTCGCGATGCTCTTCCAGGTGACGTACGTGACGGTGGTGCCCGCCATCGTCGAGCCCGGCCAGATCATCAGGGCCAACGCCCACCTGTACGGCTCCTACGCGGTGGCGACGGTCGGTGGGCCCGCCCTCGCGGGCCTCGTCGCGGCGGCGTTCGGCCCCGTGGCCGCGCTAGGGATCGACGCCGTGACGTTCGCCGTGTCGGCCGCCGGGCTCCTCCTCGTCCAGCTGCGGCCGACCCCGCGGCCTGCCGGGAGTGAAGGACAGGGCGGCCCCGGACGGGGCGCCGAACGCGGGCGCGTGCGCGACGAGTTCCTCGCCGGCTTCCGCTTCCTGTGGGCGCACCCCGTGCTGCGCCCGCTCACCGTGCTGCTGTCCCTGTTCATCTTCCTCACGCACGGCATGACCGACGTCATCATCTTCCGTGTCAAGGAGGACCTGGGCCACGGCGACGGCACGGTGGGCTATGTGCTGAGCGCGGGCACCGTCGGCACGTTCCTCGCCTCCTTCCTCGTCGCGCGTCTGCGCAAAGGCCTGGGGTTCGGGCCGAGTTGGATCGGCGCCGTCACGCTCGCCGGTGTCGCCGTCGCCTGCCTCGGGCTGACCGGGAGCGTGCCGGTGATCGGCGCGCTCTCGGCGGCCATGCTGCTGGCCACCGGCGTCGCCGGGATCTGCTCCATGTCCCTGCGACAGGAGGTGACGCCGGGTCACCTGCTCGGGCGGGTCACCGCCGCGTTCTGGACCACGCACTACTCGCTCGGTCCGCTCGGAGCGGCCGCCGTCACCGCGGCCGCGGCCGGGTTCGGGGTGGCCGAGGTGTGCCTGGCCGTCGGCGCGGGCGTGGTGTGCGTGGCGCTGAGCGGGACGCTGACGGGGATCGTGCGGGACCGGTCGCCGGAGGCGTCGCTCCGTACGGCGGAGGCGCAGTCGCCCGAGTCGGCGACGGAGACCGCCTGACGCCCCGACTCCCGGGCGCCTACCCGGACGCCCCGACTCCCGGGCGCCTACCCGGAACGCGTCGCGCCGCTGCCGGAGGCCTCCTCGTCCGACGACCGGGCCGCCCCGGCACGCTTGTCCCGCTGCTCGTCCCCGTGCCCCGGCCACCAGGCCGCGTGCCCGATGAGCGCCGTCAGCGCCGGGGTGAAGATCATCGCCATGACGAAGGCGGCGATGAGGATGCCGAAGGAGAGCGAGAAACCCATCTGGGAGAGCGTCGAGTTGCCCGCGAGCATCAGCGTCGCGAACGTACCCGCGAGGATCACGCCGGCCGAGCCGATCGTCGGTCCCGAGTGGCGCACCGCCGTGCCCGCCGCGTCGTGCGGGGACCGTCCCTCACGGGCCTCCTCGCGCAGTCGCGACACCATGAGGATGTTGTAGTCCGTGCCGAGCGCCACCACGAACAAGTACATGATCACGGGCAGCATGAACATCAGGCCGGGCTGGCTGCCGATCTGCTGGAAGATCAGGGAGGTCGCGCCGAGCGTCGCGCCGAAGCCGAGTGCGACGGACAGCATCAGGTACCAGGGCGCGACCAGACTGCGCAGCAGCAGCCCGAGGATCACCATGATGGCGAGCGCGGCCACCGGGAAGACCACCGAATAGTCGCGGTCGACCGCCTTGTTGATGTCCACGTACACGGCCGTGGTGCCGCCGACCAGCGCCTCGGTGCCGGAGGGGGCGTCCTCGTGGGCGGCGGGGCGCAGCCGGTCCTTGACGGTCTCCAGGGCCTTGTCGGAGGCGGGCGGGTCCGAGAGGATCACGGAGTACGAGGCCGTCGTACGGTCCGGGCTCAGCCGCGGCGCCGCCACCTCGCCCACCCCGGAGACGTCGGCCAGCTGCTTGCGGAAGGCGGCGGCCCGCGCCTCGGTGACCGCCTCGTCGTTCGTGGAGGTGAGGTACACCGACGTCGGGTCGGTGCTGCCGGCCGGGAAGCCCTTCTGTAGGTCGTCCAGGGCGACCATCGACTCCTTGTCCTTGGGCAGTGAGGACCCCGCCAGGTCGAAGTTGGCCTTGTAGCCGAGCGCGCCGAGCGTGAGGGCGCCCATGAACAGTGCGGACACCAGAGCCCAGAAGGCGGGTTTGCGGGCGATGGACGCGCCGAGCTTGGCGAACCCCGTGCCGTGCGGCTCCCGCTGCCAGGACTTCGACGGCCAGAAGACCTTCGTGCCGAGGAGCGACACCACGGCGGGGACGAGGGTGAGACCGGCGAGGAGCGTCACGAACACCGCGATGGCCAGGGCGGGGCCCATCGACCGCAGCATGCCGAGCGAGGACAGCGTCAGCGCGGCGAAGGCGACGATGACCGCGCCGGCCGCCGACGTGATCGCCTCGCCGACCCGCTCCACGGCGTGCACCATGCCGCTCTTGGGATCCTCGCCCGCGCGCAGGGCCTCCCGGTAGCGGAAGAGCAGGAACAGGATGTAGTCCGTGCCGACGCCGAACAGGACGACGGTCAGCAGCTCCTGGATGGAGGAGTCGGCCTTCATGTCGAAGGCCTTGTTGGCGGAGGCGATCAGACCGGTCGCCATCGGCGAGATCAGCCCGATGAGGACGACGGGCAGCAGCGCGATGATGGGACTGCGGAAGATCACGAGCAGCAGCACGACGATGATCACGATCGTGCCGACGCCGACGAGCAGCCCCGCCTTCTTCGACGCGTCGCTCTCGTCGAGGGCCTGCGCCGCGGAGCCGGTGATCCCCGCGGAGAGGTCCGTGCCCTTCAACTCCGGCTTGAGGCCGTCCCGCAGATCCTTGACGGCGTCCTGCTGCGCGGTGTCCTCGGGGTTGGTGATCTTCGGCATGGCGACGACGGAGGTCTGCACCTGTTTGTTGGGCGAGACCTCGCCCGGCACGACGGCCTGCACCTCGGGGATCTTGCGGTTCTGCAGGTCCTTGGAGACGCGCGCCACGTCGGCGGAGTCGGCGGCCGTCAGCTTCCCGCCGTCGGAGCGCTGGAAGACGATGATCGCGCCGACGTTCTGCTGTTCGGGGAAGTCCTTCTCCTGGACGTCGGCGGCGCGAATGGACTCGTAGTGATCCGGAAGGAAACTCGCCTCGTCGCTGCTTGAAGTGAGCTTCGGCGCCAGCGAGATCACGGCACCGGCCGCGATCACCCACGCCACGATGATCCACCAGGGGCGGCGCACCACGAATCGGCCCAGGCCAGAGAACATCGGCTACTGCCTCTCCTCGCCCCCGAGGCAAACAGTCGTGTTCCGCCCAGGATCAACCGGAGCGGGCGCCCCCGCCACTCGTGTGACTCGTTTCCGGCCACTCGAGCGCACGCTGGGGCGCCCGTGGCGCCGCCGGCCGATCAGAAGTTGATCATGTGCCCGGCCAGGCCGTGCACGGCTTCCTTGACGGCCTCGCCGAGGGTCGGGTGCGCATGGACGTTGCGCGCCACCTCGTGGACGGTGAGGTCCCACTGCTGGGCCAGAGTGAGCTCGGGCAGCAGCTCGGTGACGTCGGGGCCGATCAGGTGGGCGCCGATGATCTCGCCGTGCGTGTCGTCGCTGATGATCTTCACGAAGCCCACGGTGTCACCGAGACCGTGCGCCTTGCCGTTGGCCTGGAACGGGAACTTGGCGACCTTGACGTCGAAGCCCTTCTCCTTGGCCTGCGCCTCCGTCCAGCCGAAGCTGGCGATCTGCGGCTGCGAGTACGTGGCGCGCGGGATCATCGGGTAGTCGAGTTCCATCGTCTCGGCGTCCGCGAGGGTCTCCGCGGCCACCACAGCCATGGCCTCGGCGGTGTGCGCGAGCATCAGCTTCGCGGTGACGTCGCCGATGGCGTAGATGTGCGGGACGTTCGTGCGGCAGCGGCCGTCGACCTCGATCGCGCCGCGCTCGGTGAGCGCCACGCCCGTCGCCTCCAGACCGAAGCCCGACACGTTCGGCGCGAAACCGATCGCCTGGAGCACCTTGTCCGCCTCAAGGATCTGCTGCTTGCCGTCCTTGCCCGTGACGGTGACGCGGACCTGCTCGCCGGACTCGTCGATCGACTCGACGCGCGTCGAGGTCAGCACGTCGATGCCGAGCTTGCGGTACTGCTTCGCCAGCTCCTTGGAGACGTCCGCGTCCTCCAGCGGCGCGACCCGATCGAGGAACTCGACGATCGTGACCTTCACGCCGTAGTTGTGCAGGACGTACGCGAACTCGATGCCGATGGCGCCGGCGCCCGCGATCACGATGGAGCGCGGCAGCGAGTCGGCGAGGATCTGCTCCTCGTACGTGACCACGCGCTCGCTGCGGCTCGTGCCGGGAAGCAGCCGGGGCGTGGCACCCGTGGCGATGACGCAGTTCTCGAAGCCGATCGTGGCGGTCGTGCCGTCCGACTTCGCGACCTGCAGTGTGTTCGCGTCCAGGAACGTGCCCCGGCCGTCGAACTCCGTGATGCCGTTCTTCTTCATCAGGAAGTGGACGCCCTTGACCCGGCCGTCCGCGACCGTGCGGCTGCGGCTGAACGCCTCGCCGTAGTCGAAGGAGACCTGCCCGTCGACCTTGATGCCGTACGTCTTCTGCTCGTGGGTGAAGAGGTGGGCCAGCTCGGCGTTGCGCAGCAGGGCCTTCGTCGGGATACAGCCGACGTTGAGGCAGACACCGCCCCAGTACTTCTCCTCGACGACCGCGACCCGCTTGCCCAGCTGGGCGGCGCGGATGGCGGCCACATAGCCGCCGGGTCCTGCTCCGAGTACGACGACGTCGAAGCGGTCTTCCATGGGGAGGTCCTCTCTGGGTGGTACGGATCCGGTGGTGCGGATGGCTCTGCCCCGATCATCCGTCATGCGCGGGCCCGGACGTGCGGCGGGTGAGGCAGACCACAGGGCTCGCCCCGCATCTGCCCTGGGCCGGAGCCGGGCACACCCGCCGGTCCGAGCCGCAACGGAAGGTTGACCCGGAGCGACCCACGTCCCACAATGACGATCATGATCCAGCACCTGACCGCCGCCGTACGGACGTTCAACGTCCCTTGGCGGCGCGGGTGCGAGCGATCGGGCCGCTAGCTGTACGGAGCCGTGCTCCGCGCCACCCTGCCCGTCCGCTCCCGTATCCGAAGGATCAGACCCGATGACTACAGACCCGACGACTGTCGTACCCCAGCCCCGCACCACCGCGGCCCTGCGTGAGGCGCGCGTTCCCGCCGACGGCATGTACGAGGGCCGCCGCACCCTGCGCCGCCTGCCCGAGAACTGGCAGGAGCGCCCCTACGAACTCCTCGACGTCGTGCCCCAGGGCCGCGTCATAGGCGCCGAGATCCGCGGCGTCGACCTGGCCCGCCCGCTGACGGCGGCCCTGCGCGAGGAGCTCAACCGCGCCCTGCTGGAGTGGAAGGTCCTGTTCTTCCGCGGGGCCCGCATCACCTCCGAGCAGCAGCGCGCCTTCGCCCTCAACTGGGGCGACCTGGAGACCAATCCGCTGCTCGCCCGCGGCGCCGCCGACGACGTCGTCCGCTTCGACAAGGGCGGCAGCGCCACTCCCACGTACGAGAACGTCTGGCACGCGGACGTCACCTTCCGCGAACGTCCCGCGTTGGGCGCCGTGTTGCAGCTGCACGAGGTGCCGCCGTTCGGCGGCGACACGATGTGGGCGGACATGGCGGCGGCGTACGACAACCTGCCCGACACCGTGAAGGCGCGCATCGACGGCGCCCGCGCCGTGCACGACTTCATCCCCGGATTCGCCCGTTTCTACGGCCCGGACCGGCTCGCCCCGCTCCAGGACCGCTTCCCGCCCGTCACCCACCCCGTGGTGCGCACGCACCCCGAGACCGGGCGGCGCATGCTCTTCGTGAACACGTCCTTCACCACGCACATCGTCGGCATGGAACGCGAGGAGAGCGACCGGCTCCTCGGCTACCTCGTGCGGCAGGCCCATGTGCCGGAGTACCAGGTGCGGTTCCACTGGCAGGCGGGCGACGTCGCCTTCTGGGACAACCGCGCCACGCAGCACTACGCCGTCGACGACTACGCCCCGCACCGGAGGGTCGCGGAGCGCGTCGCGATCGCGGGCGACCTGCCGTACTGAGCCGAGCCGGGGCCCGCTGACAAGGGCGGGGCCGGGGCTCAGACCCCGAGCCTCGCCTCCCAGCGGATCTCGCCGTCCTGGACCACATCCGTGGCGGCGAGCCCCGCCGACCTCGCCACGGCCGCGGAGGCCGCGTGGTCGGGATGGACGTGCGCGACGACTGTACGCACGTGCCGTCGCGCCAGCCACTCCACGAGGCCACGAGCCGCCTCCGACGCGAAACCGCGCCCCTGCCACGGCGTCCCGACCACCCAGGCGATCTCCGCGAGGCCCTCCGGAGTGACCGTCGCCTGCACCGTCCCGACCAGGCCCGGACGGTCCTCGGCACGGAGCCGCAGCACCCAGTTGCACCAGGAGACGCCCGGATCGGGGGAACCGGCGAGCATCCGGCGATAACGGGCGCGCAGCGCCTCGACGTCGTCGGGCGCGCCGCCGATGAACGTGTGCAGCGCGGGGTCGCCGAGCACGGCGGCCATCTCGTCGGCGTGCTCGACGCGCAGCGGTACGAGGTCGAGCCGGTCCGTGCGGAAATCGGTGGGGATCATGGGTGCATTGTGCCGATCCCGTCCGCGCCACGCCGCACGCGTATACGAATAGGTGAACTCGACCGAACTGGGAGCAGCTGATGACACACACCCCCGGCACGCACGGCGGCGCCCTCGCCGGAGTCAAGGTGCTCGACCTGTCCCGCGTCCTCGCCGGACCCTACTGCGCCCAGCTGCTCGCCGACCACGGGGCCGACGTCATCAAGGTCGAACCGCCCGCCGGGGACGAAACCCGCGGCTGGGGCCCGCCGTTCGTCGCGCCCGACACCTCCGCCTACTACCGGAACCTCAACCGCGGCAAGAAGAACGTCGTCGTCGACCTGTCCGTGCCCGAGGGGCGCGACATCCTCGACACGCTCCTGCTCGGCACCGACGTGCTCGTGGAGAACTTCAAGGCGGGCACCCTCGCCAAATGGGGTTACCCGGACGACGAGTTGCGCCGCCGGTTCCCCGCCCTCGTCCACTGCCGCATCACCGGCTTCGGGACCGACGGACCACTCGGCGGCCGGCCCGGCTACGACGCGGTCCTCCAGGCCTACGGCGGCCTCATGAGCGTCAACGGCGAGACGGACGGACCGGCGATGCGTGTCGGCGTGCCGGTCGTCGACCAGGTCACCGGCATCCTCGCCTTCTCCGGCATCCTGCTGGCCCTGCACGAACGCCACCGCTCCGGACAGGGCCAGCTCGTCGACTGCACACTCCTGGACACCGTGATCAGCCTCCTCCACCCGCACTCCGCGTCGTGGCTCGCCGACGGCGGCGTGCCGCGCCGCACCGGCTCCGCGCACCCCAGCATCGCGCCCTACGACGCCTTCGACGCGGCCGACGGGCCGCTCTTCGTCGCGGTCGGCAACGACCGGCAGTTCGGGGCGCTCACGGACGTCCTCGACGTGCCCGAGCTGGCCAGGGACCCGCGCTTTTGCACCAACCCGGACCGCGTGCGCCACCAGCGGGAGCTGCGCGCCGAGTTGGAGAAGGCCATCGCGGTCCGCCCCCGCGCCGAGCTCACCGCGCTCCTCACGGCGCGCGGCATCCCGGCCTCGCCCGTCCACGACGTCGCCGAGGCGCTCACCGCACCCCAGGTGCGCCACCGCGGCCTCGTCGTCGAGGACGGCGACTACCGCGGTCTCGCCTCGCCCGTCTCCCTGTCCCGCACACCCGCCGAGGTGCGGGCCGAGGTGCGGGGCGCGGGGGCGGACACGCGGGAGGTGCTCGCGGCCCGGGGGTTCGACGAGGAGGCGATCGAAGGAGCGGTCGTACGTGGGGTGGTACGGGCGCCTGCCATCAAGGACGACGCGTGATTGTCAGTGGCGGGTGCGAGGGTGTCCGGCATGACACCACTGCGACTCACCGACATCGAGGCGGCGCTGCGGGACAGTTGGGGTGCGGACACGGCCGATCCCCGCTCCGGTGAGCCCTGGCTGCCGGGCAACCCCGAGCGGGACCAGTGCGGCGTCACCGCGCTCGTCCTGAACGACCTGCTGGGCGGCGAGCTGATATGCGCCGAGGTCCACGTCGACGGGGCACGCACGGGGTACCACTGGTGGAACCGGCTGGACTCGGGGTTCGACATCGACCTGACCGGCGACCAGTTCCTGCCGGGCGAGTCCCTCACCGAGGGCGTCGCCGTCACCCGGCCGCCGGAGATCCGCTTCTGCCGCGAGGAGTACGAACTGCTGCGCACCCGCGTGCTCCACAGGCTCGCCGAAAGGGGCAACGGCGTGCGGTCGGCGCCCACTCACGCCACGTCGTAGACGTCCAGCCGTCCGCACATCCCGAACCGGCCGCGGGCCGCGGGCTGTTCGGCCCGCACCGTGGCCCGCGCGAGATAGTCGGCGTCGCCGCGCTCCAGCCGGTCGAGCTGGGCGCCGGTCGCCTCCGCGGCGGCGGCCGCACCCGCACGCCAGCGCTCCCGCCAGGCCGCCGCCAGCGGCCGGACCAGGGCGACGGCGGCGCGGTGGAAGGCGGTCAGCGGCTCCGGGTCCCCCGCCTCGGTCGCCTCGACGAGCGCGGTGAACCCCTCGACGGCCAGGTCGCGTCGGTGCCGGGCCGCGGCGGCGAGCTCGGCGTCGCTTCCTTCGGCGGGCAGGGCGACGGCGGCGCGGTAGGTCTCCGGGGCGGCGAGCAGCGGCGGCGGCAGCGTCAGGACGGCGTCGCCGGCCTCGGGGAGTCCGCAGTTCTGCATGAGGACGTCGATGGTCAGTCCGCCGTCGTTGACCAGGCGGTGGATGGTGCCGGGGGTGAACCACACCAGGGCGCCGGGAGAGAGGGGGGTCTCCTGGAAACCGTCCGCGGTGAGGGTCTGCACGGCGCCGCTCCCGCCGGTGACCGCGTACCCCTCCGAACAGGTCAGGTGCAGATGGGGAGTTCCGCCGCGCCTGCCGTCGACGGCAGGCCAGTCGTAGACGCTGAGCCGGGAGACCCCGATGCCGCCGGGGAGTCCTTCGTACGGGACGGGCATGGCCCGCGTTCGGTGCGGTTGGTTCACCATGGACTCCTCGCGACGTCGCCGGGGGCTGGTACCGGTGGAAACACTACGGCCCCCGGTGTCGCCCGACACCGGGGGCCGCCCCGCGTCCCGGCCGCCTTCCCCCACGAAAGGTCACCGGGACTTCCCCTGAGTGTGGTCAGGGTCTGTGATCCCGTCAGAAGGTCAGTGCCGCACCCTCCCCGAGACCCGCCTTCATCGTGCACTGGTTGGCGAAGGTGCTGGTCCAGTTGACGTGCTTGCCGTTCCAGACACCGGCGACGGACACGGTGACCGGACGCCACTCCTTGGTACAGATGGCGTCGGACGAGGCGCCGACGAGCTGGGTGAACTGCCCGTTGACCTTGGCGAGTTCGGCGCAGGCCGCGGCCGCCGACGGGTGGGTGCCGCCGGGCCGGGGTGTACAGGTGAGCGTCACGGCGCGCTCCACCGCCGCGGATTCGGCGTTCTCGCCCTGGCCGACCGTCAGCACGAGGGCGGACGGTGCGTAGAGGCTCTCCGTCTTCGGGGCCTCGGCCTGCGCGGTGCCTGCCGTCGCGGCGAGGACGCAGGTGGCCGCCGCCGCGGCTGCTCCCACGGCCTTGAGGGTGCGACGCATGGTGAACTCTCCTTCGATCGATGCGGTTGGTGACTGCGGTGAGGAGTCTTGCCGGTGCGGAGAGTGATTGCCATACGGATGGTCGATTTCCGGATGTGGCGTTCCAGTGAGCGGTGACCGTACGCTCGTTCGGGCAGCTCAGGGGTGGTGGGAGCGGTTCCGTGTCACCTGTCCAGCATGTGGACGAAAGGCAATGGTATAACCAAGAACCAACCGCTGACCTGCGGAAACGTAAAATTGGTTCTTGCTTCGACTACTTGCATCGTCCGGAAATCATCGCTGATTCGCCCGTCATCCATACGAATCCTTGGCATTTCGGCGGCTACAGCCCTGGATTGGCGGCTGCTCCCTCGGTGCTGATGAGGACGACGGTCGCGTCGGACCCGACCCCCAGTGCGGCGCGGCGTTCGGCACCGCCGGTTCCCGTGAGGGCGGCGCGCACTCCGGCGAGTGAGGCGGCGCCGCACGGTCCCGCGGAGACGCCCAGCTCCGCCAAGTCGCGAACGGCGGACATGCTCTCGGCGTCGGTGACGGCGACGGCCGCGTCCAGGCCGTCGCGGAGCACCGGCCACGCCAGCGAGGAAGGCGTCCCGCAGTTCAGCCCGGCCATCGCCGTGACACCTGCCGGTACGCGCGTGAACCGACCGGCGCGGAGACTCGCCAGGACACAAGCGGCGCCCACGGGTTCCACCGCCAGCAGCGCGGTCTCCATGCCGCGGCCGCTGCGGAGACCGGCAGTCGCCCCGCTGCGGAGACCGACAGTCGCCCTGCTGCGGTAATGCGTGACCGCCGCCTGGGCGAACGACCCCACACCCACGGGCACGGCGACCAGGGCGGGCGACTCCGCGCCCGCCGCCTCCAGTTGCGCGTCGACCTCGGCGAACAGGGTCGCGTACCCCTCGACGACCAGTGCCGGAATCTCCTCGTACCCGTCCCACGCCATGTCCTGGACGAGCACCGCGTCCGGCGCGGCCGCCGCGGCCCGCGCGTCGCGCACCGCCGCGTCGTACGAACCGGCCACCGCCGTGACCTCGGCGCCCTCACCCTCGATGGCGGCCACGGCGGCCGGATGCACCCCATCTGGCACGAAGACATGTGCACGCCTGCCCAGTTGCCGGGCCATCCGGGCCACGGCACGGCCGTGGTTGCCGTCGGTCGCGGTGACGAACCGGAGTGTTCGCGCGCCGCCGGGCCCCGGTGCGCGGTGCGCGTCGCGCGCGAGGATCCGGTCGATCGCCCAGGACGCGCCGAGCGCCTTGAAGGCGGGCAGGCCGAACCGCGAGGACTCGTCCTTCACGAAGACCCTGGCCACCGTCAACTCAGCGGCGAGCAAGGGGAGTTCATGCAGGGTCGTGGAGGCGTACCGGGGCAGTGACGCGTGGAACGCGCGGGCGTCCGGCGAGGGGGCGGCGCAGGTCCACGCGCGCGCGGCGGGCCGTGCGTACCAGGGGAGGGGCGAGGGAAGCGGAGCGGGAAGTCGGGCCGCGCTGAGGTCGTTCTCCTGATCCGTCACGGCACCAGCGTGCGGTCACCCCCGGGAGAAGGCCAGCACGGCCGCCAGGTTCATCGGCTGTCGCGTCGACACATAGACGTACGGCGCGCCGCCCCAGGCGGTGGGCAGTTCGATGCGGAGCGCGGTGGGGACGTAGGAGCGCAGGAGCAGCAGCGCGTACGGGTTCGCCCTGGCCGTGCGCCACTCGAAGGCCTCCCGCTCGTCGAGGATCTCCGTCGCACCGAGCGCCTCGATGGGGATGACCCGCTTGCCGACGACGAGGGACCCCGGCGTCACCAGGATGCGCACCCTGCCGTGCAGGTGCACGAGTGTGGCGGACACCGCGATGCCTAGGGCGGCCGCGACCGCCGCGGCGAGCGCGCCGAAGGGGATCGCCGCCACGGCAAGACCCACTCCGCCGAGGGCGACGAGACCCCACCAGGAGCGGGGGACGCTCAGCCGCTCTTCGTAGATGTGCATGACCGCATCCTGGCAGGCAACCGCTACGACTACGACACCGGGCACGACGCGCTGGTCAAGGCGGTGCGGGGTGTGGTGGTCGGTTCCTGCCGGGGCGGGGTGATGGCGCTGAACGACGATCCGGCGCCGGAGCTGAGCACGCTGTACGTCGACCCACAGTGGCTGCGGAATGAGCTCGGCGCGGAACCCCGGCCGGAGAGGGGGATCTCGAAACTTGGGCAGGCGCGGGGTGTGTTCGTGAGCGTGCCCGCCGGTGAGACGTCCGCCGAAGTCACCGTCCCCACCCTCAAGGGCGAGGTGAGCGAGCCGGAGGAGTCCCTCAAGGCCCAGCTCTACGTCTACGACACGGGATGGCGGCCGCAGCCGGGCCCGGTGATCACGGGCACGGTCCGCGACGCGTCGTAGCGCAGGCGGCGCTCAAGCTGTCTGCTCCTGCTCCGGGGTGACCTTCGCAGGGTGGGGCTCGTCGGCCGGTTCGGCGGCGAGCCTCGCCTCGGCCAGCGCGTGCGCACGGTCGAGGGCCTCCTCGGCGGCGCAGGGCACGTCGGGGCGTACGCCCGTGCCTTCCCAGTTGGTGCCCGACACGGGGTTGACGGCCCGGCCCACCGGGATCGTCGCCTCCAGGTGCGGATGCACGGTCCAGCCCTCGCGCGGATGCGCGCCGCCGGCCGTCGTCTCCCCGACCACGACGGCCCGGCCCAACTGCTGGAGGTCGTAGGCGAGTTCCTCGGCGGCGGAGAACGTGCGGGCGCTCGTCAGGACGTAGAGTGGCTTGCTGCCGCCGAAGCGCGCGTTCGGCACGTGCGCAGGGCTCCAGGACTGTTCGAGGCGGTCGCCGTCGCGCCAGTACATGGAGTTCAGGTGGGTGCGTCCGTCCAACAGGTGAGCGCAGACGAAGGCGACGGTGTCCGGGTCCCCGCCGGTGTTGGCCCGCAGGTCGAGTATGAGGGCGTCGGCGGGTGCGACGAGGGTGAGCGCGGCCCCCAGCGGCTCGGCGGACCATGACAGCGGGAACAGGGCAGGAGCCAGTCCGAGCAGGGCGACGCCGCCCCCGAGCAGCTCCACGCGGGGCGCGCCGCCCAGGGTGGAGTCGAACTCCTCGCGCATCCTCGCCAGAGTGGCCGCACCCTGCTCGGTGGGCACCGGGCCGGCGTGGTGCTTGAGGCGCAGGTGGAGGTCGCCGTTGAGGGACTGGAGGTCCGCCGTGACCAGACCGGCCAGCGCGGCGGAGTCCTCGACGTCGTACGCGCCGTCGGCGAGGCGGCGTCTCAGCAGGGCGGCGAGCTGCTCGGCGGTCTCGGGGAACACGTAGTGATCCAGCAGGAGTTGACCGGTCGCTTCGATGATGGGGGCGACGTCGAGGTGGTGCGTGGCAGTCGTCATGGCAGGGGAGTACAGCAGGACTCTTTCCAAAGCGTCAAGAAGATTGGACACTTGACGCATGCCCGAGCAGCAACAGCAGTCCCCACCGCAACCAGTCCTCGCGATCGAGTCACCGGAACAGCATGCCGCGCTGGCGCATCCCATGCGGCAGCGCCTGCTCTTCCTGCTCGGCCACCGCCCCGCCACCATCAGCCAGTTGGCCGCACGGCTCGGCACGGGCAAGGGCAATGTGGCCCACCACCTGAAGGTGCTGCGGACCGCCGGGCTCGTCCACGTCGCCGAGACCCGCAAGGTCAGAGGCGGCACCGAGCAGTACTACCAGCGGGTGGGCGAGCGCATGGACGTCGCCGAACCGCGGGCCGAGGGGACGGCGGCGATGCTCGGAGCCGTGGCCCACGAACTCGGCAGGTCCGAGCGGACGACACTGTCCCTGCGCCACGTCCGCCTCAGCCCGGACAAGGCACGCCAACTCGGCGAGACCCTGGCCCGGTTGGTCGACGAGACCGAGGAGGACGCGGCGGGGGAGCCGGTGCACGGCGTGCTGGTGGCGCTGTACGAGCACGCGCAGCCGTCGGACGCGGACTGACCCGGGCACGCTCGGCAAGGCTCACTACAGTTCTCCCATGCCCGGCCCCGAGACACGCCCCGACCTGCAACTCCTCCGCGCCGACCACGTGCCCGCGCTGCGCGCCTTCGAGGAGACCAACCGCGCCTACTTCGCGGCCTCCGTCCCCGACCGAGGAGACGCCTTCTTCCGCGACTTCGACGCGACGTGCCGCGCCCGTCTTGCCGAGCAGGCCATGGGTGACTGCTTCTTCCACGTCCTGGTGGGCGACGGCGGGGAGATCCTCGGGCGGGTCAACCTGGTCGACGTGGCGGACGGCGGTGCCGAGCTCGGCTACCGGATCGCGGAGAAGGCCGCCGGGCAGGGGCTGGCCACCTGGGCCGTCCGGCAGCTGTGCGGCCTCGCCGGCACCGCGTACGGTCTCACCGGGCTGCGCGCCGCGACGACGCTCGACAACCCCGCCTCGCAGACCGTGCTCACGCGGGCCGGCTTCGTACCGGTCGGAAACATCCGCCTCGACGGCCGCCCGGGGATCAGCTACGCCCTGACGCTCTGAGGCCTGCGGGGCGGGCCCTGCCGTGCCGAGGGTCGCGCGGGCGGGGTCAAGCCGTGCGCGGCCGCGACTCGTGGAGCCGCGTGTGATACCGGCCCTCCGACTCGTATCCCTCGGGATCCTCACCCGCGAGGACCACCTGCCGCACGGCGTCACGCTGCTCCTCGGGGCTGGTGAAGAGCCGCTGCGTGTAGGTCCGCGACGAGTCGGTGACGGTGTCGAGGCCGTGTGCCGCGAGAGTCTCGGTGATGCGCCCGTAAGGCACCGTACGCAACACGAACGCGCTGACCCAGACCGGCAGCCGTGCACAGTCGAGCAGCGCGTCGAAGGTGTGGTGCGAGATGTAGCCGATGCCCCCGGTGACCGTGATCAGACCGGTGCGGGCCATCGCGCGACGCAGCCCGGAGCTGGGCGGATGCCGCTCCAGGTTCTCCGCGTACGCCTCGTCCAGCAGGCCCGCGTCCAGGGCGTAGCGCGTCGCGTTCGCCGCCATGTCGAGACCGATGACCGGGGTGGCGTCGGAGCGCCGACGCGAGGCGTAGAAGTCCTTGTCGCGCTCGATCATCTCCGCCGGAGTCAGCGCGGCGGCCTCCTCACCGGTGTAATGCGCGTACAGGTCGGCGAGCGTCAGGTCGTGGTTGAGCAGCGCCGCGTTGATGCCGTACGAGCAGCACAGGTCGAGGACGGTCACCGGGCCTCCGTCGCAGGCCGCCCGGGCGCGCAGATCACGGGTGCGGCGGAAGACCGACTGGGCGTGCTGCGGTATCTCGTACGCGAAGGGTGCCAGCGTCCGGAAGTACGCACGCGGGTCCGGCTGGTCGTAGATGTCGTCGAACCGGGTCTTGCCCGACGCATTGCTTGTCCTGTGCCGGTCTGCGGCCATGGGGCACCTCCGGGAGCGAGGAAAGGGTCTGGGGCAGACGTGCACTCCTACCGGACCCTCGCCACCCCCGATAGACCTCGTGGCGGTATCCGGCCACGGCACCACCCCGCCGCGGACCCGGCCCACCGCCCCGCTGACTACCCTGGAGACGATGTTCTCCTCCCAGGGTCCCACGCTGCGCGAGCTCGCCGTTCAGGCGTTGTCGTCCACCGAGCACGGGTACGATCTGCTCGCCCCCAAGTTCGACCGCACACCCTTCCGTACGCCTGGCCGATTCCTGGCGGCGACGACCGCCGCGCTGCGCCCCCTCGGCCCCTTCGACGCGGGCCTCGACGTGTGCTGCGGAACCGGCGCGGGCGTCGAGGCGCTGCTGCCGCTGTGCCGGGAGCGGGTCACCGGGGTGGACTTCAGCGCGGGCATGCTGGCCGCCGCAGAGGAAGCGGTGCCGGGCGACGCCGGCGGCCCGGGCGGGCCCACGGTCGACTGGGTACGGGCCGATGCCCGCGCCCTCCCGTCCTGCGGCGGCTTCGACGCCGGCTTCGACGTCGCCGTCAGCTTCGGCGCGTTCGGCCACTTCCTGCCCGCCGAGCGCCCCGCCCTGTTCGCAGGCGTACACCGGGCGCTGCGCCCGGGCGGCCTCTTCGCGTTCCCCATCGGCGCCCCGCAGCCCTTCACGTCGCCCTGGTACTGGGCGCTGCTCGGCTTCGACGGCGTGATGCGCGCCCGCAACCTCGTGCGGCGCCCGCCGTTCGTCATGTACTACCGGACCTTCCCGCTCGGCGGGGTGCGCGAGGACCTCGCGGACGCGGGCTTCGACGTGCGTCTGCTGCCGCTGGAGGATTTCGGTCGCCGCCCGGACGGCAGCCCGAACTGGCGCCTGGTCGTGTCACAAAAGCGGTAGCACCTCCGTCTCCACGGTGAGACCGCGCCTCCGTGTGCGTGGCCCGGACGAGGAGGCACGACATGCCGGCAGACCTGGCAGCCAGGAACAAGGACACCTTCGGCCGTCTGCACGCGGCGATGAACAGCCGCGACAAGGAGGCCGTCGACCACGCGGTCGACGAGTTCTTCGCGCCGGACGTACGGATCGGGACGCCGGCGCCGACCGGGACGGCGGGGAAGCAGGCGATGAAGGACGTGTGGGGGCTCCTGCTGCGGGCCTTTCCCGATCTGCACGTCGCCGTCCAGGACGTGATCGCCGAGGGGGACAAGGTCGTGTGCAGGAACACGGTGACCGGCACCCATCAAGGGCCCTATCTGGGTGTCGCGGCCACCGGGAAGTCCGTCAGCTACGAGGAGATCGTGATCGCCCGCTTCGTCGACGGGCGGGTGGCCGAGACCTGGGCGGTCGTCGACGTCCTGTCGGTCATGCGCCAGATCGGCGCGATGTCCGGCCGGGGCGGGACGGCCTGAGGCGGTGCCGACGGCGGGCGCTACGCCTTGCCGTCGGCGGCCGCCCGCAGCGCCGCCACGTCCAGCTTCTTCATGCCGAGCATCGCCTGCATGGCGCGCCGGGCCCGCTCTGCGTCCGGGTCGGTGAGGAGCTCGTTGAGCACCGTGGGGACGACCTGCCAGGACAGGCCGAACCTGTCCTTCAGCCATCCGCAGGGGCCCTCCTCGCCGCCCTCGGAGAGCCTGGACCAGTAGTGGTCGACCTCGGCTTGGTCGGCGCAGAGGATCTGGAAGGAGACGGCCTCGTTGAACGTGAAGTCGGGCCCGCCGTTGAGCGCCGTGTAGGGCCGCCCGTCGAGGACGAACTCCACGGTCAGGACGGTGCCCGCCGGGCGCGGGCCGCCTTCGCCGTAGTACGAGATGCTCGTGATCTCCGAGTTGGGGAAGACCGAGACGTAGAAGTTCGCCGCCTCCTCGCCCCGCAGGTCGAACCAGAGGCTTGGCGTGATCGTGGGCATGGCACTCTCCTGATGTGTGCGCGGCGGTCCCGTCCGCTTTTCCTGTCTGCCTAGGTGGACCGTCGCACCGCCCGGAACTCATCGCCACACGGCGAACCGGTCACTCGCCTCCGCGTACCTGCGGCTCCCGCTCCAGCACGATGCCGAAGTGCTGCTCGTACGCGGCGAGGACCTCCGCCTCCGTGGCCAGTTCGATGGTGTCGCGCTCGCCGCCCGCGGTCGTCGTCAGGGTGCGCCCGCTCAACGTGACGCGGCCGCCTTCGGTGAGGCGGGAGCAGACGAGCGACCGCGTGAAGTGCGAATCGGGCGAGGTGCGGTGGTACCAGGCGCCTGCCCTGAAGTCGGCCAGCGCGCGCGGCCTCGGCTCGGCCAGGTACTGCCGCTTGCCGTCCCTGACGACGTCCAGGTCGCCGTCCGGAGTCTCCGTGATGCGGAAGGTGCCCGCCGGGTCCGCCTGCTCGCCCCGGTCCGCGTAGGCGAGCGGCCGTTCGCTGTGGGCACCGAAGCCGACGTCCGCGAGCCAGTCGCCGCCGTCCTCCGTGCGCACGCGCAGGGCGAGGTGGTCGAAGGGGATGCCGAGCTCCCCGGCGTCGTCGTACACCCGGGCCTGCAACAGCGTGACGTCGAAGCCGAGGGCCTTGAGGAGCGCGGCGAAAGCGCCGTTGAGTTCGTAGCAGAAGCCGCCCCTGCGGGCGTCCACGACCTTGCTCACCAGCGCCTTGTCGGTGAGCTCGATGTCCTGGCCGAGGTGGATCGAGAGGTTCTCGAAGGGAACGCTGCGCAGATGCGCCAGATGCAGGTCGCGGAGGGCCCGCGAGGTCGGGGCGGCGGGGCGCTCGGCGCCGATGCGCCGCAGGTAGGCGTCGATCTGTTCGGTGTCCATGCGCACCAGTGTGGTGGGGGTGCGGTGCCGCGGCCACGGACCCCGGACGGCATCGGCGCCGTCCGGGGGTCCTAGGACTTCCGTAGGACGGCGAGAGCGCCGTCGGGAGCGGGTGCCAATTCACCGGTGGCGCACGGTCGTACGTGTGTATGATCGCCGACGACGCACGCGCCGCACCCGGCGCGAAGCGGCACGAGAGACGCATGGAGGTGAGCCCGATGACCGCGCGACACAGCACGCAGCACCCCGTCCGGGCCCTCCTGCCCGCGGCCCGCGTCCGCGACCTCGTCTGACGTCCCACGCCGGACACCCTGCATCGCAGACGCGACGCCCCCGCCAGGAGAGCCCCCCGCGACCGAACGTCGCATCCTCCTGAGCAAAGGAACCGCTCCACCGTGAACGCTACGCCCTTTCAGGTCTCCGTCCCCGACGACGTCCTCGACGACCTGCGCACCCGCCTGCGCCGCACCCTCTACACCGCGGCCTCCGACTCCACCTACTGGGCCGCGGGCACCGACCCCCGCTACCTGAGCGAACTCGTCTCCTACTGGGCGGACGGCTTCGACTGGCGCGCCGCCGAGGCCGCGCTCAACACCTTCCCGCACCGCGTCGCCGAGATCGCGGGCGCCCGTGTGCACTTCGTGCACCTGCGCGGCGTACGGCCCGATGGCGCCCCCGCGCCGCTGCCGCTGGTCCTCAGCCACGGCTGGCCGAGCAGCTACGTCGAGATGCTGCCCCTCGCGCGGCGGCTCGCCGACCCGGGGAGCCACGGCGGCGACCCCGCCGACGCGTTCGACGTCGTCGTGCCGTCCCTGCCCGGCTTCCTCCACTCCGGGCTGCCCGAAGGGCCGTTCACCCGCAGGGGCGTCGCCGGGATCTGGCACGAGCTGATGACCCGCATCCTCGGCCACGCGCGCTTCGGCGCCTTCGGCGGGGACATCGGGGGCGGCGTCACCCAGTGGCTGGGCGCCCGCTACCCGGACCACGTCGTCGGCGTGCACGTCACCTCCGCGGTGCTCCCCGCGGACTTCGACACGCGGCCGCCGACCCCCGAGGAGCAGGCCTACCTCGACCACCTGGACGCGTACGACGCCGAGGACCAGGGCTACAGCGAGATCATGTGCACCCGCCCCGACACGCTCGCCGCCGCGCTGCGGGACTCACCGGCGGGACTGCTCGCCTGGATCGTCGACAAATACCGGGACTGGAGCGACTGCGACGGCGACCTGGAGGCGCGATGGGACAAGGACACCGTGCTGACCGTCGCCACCCTCTACTGGGCCACCGGCAGCATCGGCTCGTCCTTCCGGCAGTACTACGACTACGTACGGCACCACACCCCCGTGCGCTCCATCACCGTGCCGGGGGCCATCACCCTCAGCCACGAACCGGCGTTCGCGCACTACCCGAAGAGCCTCGCCGAGCGCGTCTTCACCGACCTGCGGCACTGGAGCACCCCGGGGCGCGGCGGTCACTTCATGGCGCACGAGGAACCCGAGCAGGTCGCCCGTGAACTGCGCGAGTTCTTCCGCCCCTTGCGGCCCGCGGACTGACGGACAGCCGGACTGACGGACCGCGGGGCTGGCGGCGGAAGAACTCGCGTGGGTTTCCGTCAGCGGCCGCCCTTCTTGCTGACGGCGCAGGTGGCCGTGGCCGTCTTGTGCGGGTCGCTGACCGAGCGGGCGGTCAGGGTGAGGCGGCCCTTCGCGTGGGCTTTCGCCGTCGCGGAGACGGCGACGTCCACGTCGACCGTGGAGCCCGCCCTGGCCGTGGCCAGCTCGCTGGGCAGCCAGGCGGACCAGCCGCGGCCCGAGGCCTCGGCGGAGAGCCGGTAGACGTCGGAGTCGAGATAGCGTGCGGCGTTCTCGGGGTGCTCACCCGGCGGGTCGGCGAGGGCGCGGCCCGTGTTGGTCAGCGGGAAGGTGCAGGTCGCGCGGCCCTTCACGGGGTTGCCCGAGGCCTCGCCGCGGTGCAGCGCGGCCCCGCGGCGCTGCGGGCCCGCACCGTCGAGCGACTTCACGGCGATCGTGTACGACAGCACGCCCGCGCGGTCGCGCCGGATGTCGCTGACGTAGAAGTGCAGACGGTTGGCGCGGTCGACGTACTCGTAGGAGCTGCCGGAGTCCGTTCCCGCGTGGAAGAGGGCGTCGCTGAGCTGCCGGTAGTCGCCCATGGTGATCTTCTGCTCGGTGCCGTCGGGGCGGGTGAAGTCCACCATGTCGATGTCCTCGGGGTGGGCGTCGACCACCCAGGCGAACGGGGCGCGGTCCTGGTTCTTGGTCTTCGTGATCAGCACGCCGTTGTCCGGGGTGAAGGAGTCCATGCCCATCCGGTCCACGACCTCGACCGTGTAGTTCTCGTAGCCGCCGCCGTCGCACAGGGGGTCGGTGGCGCGGTCGCAGGCGGGGGAGAGGTCGCGGGACATGGCGATGTTGACGCCGGACAGGCCCCGCTCGCCGGGCGGCGCGGACCGGGCGGTGACCTTGGCGACGACCACGCCGGACTCGTCGAGCGCGTCGCGGTCCAGGCGCAGCACGTTCTTCTCGTCGACGATGCCGAGCTTCAGCTTGTCGCGCAGGATGTGCTGGGAGCCCATCGAACCGCCCTCGGTGGCCGGGATCTTCCAGCGGGTGTGCGGTCCGCCGGGGCCGTTGAACGAGCCGCGCGAGAGCATGCTCCAGATGCCGGTGTAGGCGCGGCTCAGGGGCTTGCCGTAGGGGTTGTTGTAGTTGTCGCCGATGCCCAGTATGTGGCTGAGCTCATGGGCGTACACCCCCATGCCCGAGCTCTCGGCCTGGGTCGACGAGCCGGTGACGGCGTTCGGCCAGATACGGGCGGCGGCCTGCCAGGAGGTCCACGGCACGTAGCGCGTCGTGGCGGCGTTGCCGCCGGAGAGGATGGGGGACGGCGGGCCCCACGTGCCCGGCACCTGACCCTCCGAGCCGAACTTCATCTGGCCGAACTCCTGCCAGGTGGAGGACTCGTCCTGCCCGGCGGTGAGATAGAAGACGAAGTCGTACTTCGCCGCCTCGGCCTCGCCGACCTGCGCGATCCAGGCCGCCTTGCCGTTGGCGCGGATGTCCTTGCCGCACGTGCTGTCGACGGGGCAGGCGCCCGGATTCATGCCGGGCTCGATGCCGTACTGGAAGGACTTGAACGGCATCCGGTACACACCGAAGGCCTTGAGGTCGACGCCGACGCGGCCGCCGGAGTCCTCCATCCAGTACTCGTTGATGGTGTGGCCGCGGTTGAGGGCGCCGGGCTTGTTGAGGAAGTCCTCGTAGAACTGCGGGAGACGGTCGCGTGGGACGTCGGAGGCGGTGCTCTGCGGATTGCCGAAGACGGTCGACCCGGCGGGCCTGCTGAGGGTGAACTCCTCGTCGGGATAGTCGAGGAGGACGAGAGCGCCCTTGAACGTCCGGTCGGTGGGCTCGATGTCGGGGTTCGCCCAGTCGGTGCCGGGCACGGAGCGGTACTCGTTCCAGGTCATGTCGTCGGGATTGCGCCAGTTCTGCGGGTCGATGGGCCGCACCAGGGACGGCCGGCCGCGGTCGGCGGCGCGCTCGGTGGCGTCGGGCGTCGCGCGGGCGGTCCCCACGGCGGCCGTCGCCATGGCGGCGAGGACGGCGACCAGGACGGTGGCGCGACGCGCCGGGCGGCGACGCGGACGGGTGGTGGCGGATCCAGGGACGGTACGTCTGGGGCGTCTGTGACGGAGGAACATGGCTCACCTCGTGCCTCTTGCCGGAAGAAAAAGGGACAAGTGCGTGACAAGCCGTTCGAGTGGTGCGTCAACCGCTGCCAAGGTAGGCCGCCCGAAGCGGTGATGCCAGAGTGCCTCCAGGGCGCCCCGAGACGGGTTCCGCGTCGGCGGCGGGGCGTCAAGTGCCCTCGCGGCGGGCAGGATTGGTGCTCCCACCCGGCGGCCGCCCACCGGACCGTCCGGCGTCTCCCCGCGGAAGGAGCCGACCATGGCAACGAAGCCGACCATGGCGGGCGACCGGCACGGCCACCCCATGTCCCGCACCGGCACCGAGGCCGTGGCCCTCTACGAACAGGCGCTGGAACACCTCCTGTTCTTCCGCGCCGACGTGGCCGACACGTCCCGGCAGCTGCTCGCCGCCGCGCCCCGCTCGGTCATGGGCCACGTACTCGCCGCCCACCTCGGCCTGCTCGGCACCGAGGAGAAGGAGGCCGCCGACGCCCGCGCCGTGTTCGAACGCTTCAAGGAGCATGTGCACCGGGGCGAGATGACACCGCGCGAGCGGATGCACGTCGCCGCCGCCACCTCCTGGCTCAGGGGCGACCTCCACCAGGCGGGCCGGGTGCTCGGCGAGATCTCCGTGGAGTACCCGCGCGACGTGCTGGCGCTGGCCGTCGGCCACCAGATCGACTTCTTCACCGGCAACGCGGGGCGCCTGCGCGACCGCATCGGCGGCGCCCTGTCCGCCTGGGACGCGTCGGACCCGCAGTACGGCCCCGTCCTCGGCATGTACGCCTTCGGGCTCGAGGAGTCGGGCCACTACGAACAGGCGCGGGAGATCGGACTCGCCGCCGTCGAGCGCAGGCCGCACGACGTCTGGGGCATCCACGCCGTGGTGCACACCTACGAGATGCAGGGCCGGTTCGCCGACGGCATCCGCTACCTCGACGCCCGCACCGCGGACTGGGCGACCGGCAACTACCTCAATGTGCACAACTGGTGGCACTACTGCCTCTACGCCCTCGAGGCCGGCGACACCACGCGCGTCCTGGAGATCTACGACGCGGCCCTGCACCACGCGGAGTCGACGGGAGCGGCGATGGAACTCCTGGACGCGGCCGCCCTGTTGTGGCGGCTGCGGCTGGCCGGGCAGGACACGGGGGACCGATGGGGGCCGCTCGCCGACGCCTGGGCCGCCCGTCACGACGGCGCGTACTACGCCTTCAACGACGTGCACGCGGTGATGGCGTACGTCGGCGCGGGCCGTAGCGCGGACGCCGAACGGCTGGTGCGCGCGCGTGAGCGGTACGTCGCGTGCGGCGGCTCCGGCGTGTCCAACCACGCCATGACCGCGGACATCGGGCTGCCCGTGTGCCGCGCGTTGATCGCGTACGGGGAAGCCCACTACGACCGGGCCGTGGACCTCCTGCTCCCCGTACGGCACCGCCTGGGCGAATACGGAGGGAGTCATGCCCAGCGCGACGCCGTGCACAAGACGCTGCTGGAGGCAGCGCTGCGCGCCGGCCGCCACGAGCTGTCCCGCACCCTGCTGAGCGAGCGCATCAGCCTGCGCCCGGTCTGCCCGTACAACTGGCTGGCCCAGGCCCGCCTCGCCGACGCGCTGGGCGAGGACGCGCGGGCCGCGGTGGCCCGCGCCAGGGCGGACGAGCAGGCGGCGGACGGCGCGGCGGTCCTCGAACGCTGACGCGCGGACGGCTCGGGCGAGCCACAGCGGCGAATTCCGGCCACCGGCCGTATCTGTCGCCTCGCCGCGCAGATGTGTGTGTAGTGCAGGTATGCGGGCCGAGCTGCGGCGCGGCACAAGGGGAGTCGCATATTCCGCGCCAATGGTGAAGAAACCGTTGACACGTGACTGCACCCTGTGGCCTAGAAAGCGAGATCCGCTCTCCTCCCAGGGGATGACACTCCGCGCGACGCAGTACAGCGAGCGTGGGTCGATAGTCCGGCTCGCAGGCGGACTTGCTCACCTCAAAGGGCGGTGAAGATTGAGGGGAAATCCTGCTGGACCCCCTGACGTGTGGCGATCGCCTCGGCAGTGGGTCATCCATGCCTGCCGAACCCGACGGGAGTCCCCTTCGCCGTGGCTACGTTCCTGTACAAACTAGGCCGCCTTGCCTTCCGGCGGCGCCGCTACGTGGCGCTGCTGTGGGTCGTGGCCCTGGCGGGGGCCATCTTCGCCTCCTCGGCGGCTCCCGCCCCGCCCGAGGACTCCTTCTCCATGCCGGGAACGGAGTCGCAGAAGGCCTTCGACCGCCTTGAGGAGCACTTCCCCGACGCCAGCGCCGACGGAGCAAGCGCCCGCGTCGTGATCCGCGCCCCCAAGGGCGAGAAGCTCACCGAGGGGCAGCAGAAGAGCGAGGTCGACCGGCTCGTCGACACCATAGGCAAGGGCCCGCAGGTGTCGAGCGTCGACGACCCCTTCAAGGCCAACGCCGTCAGCAAGGACGGCACCACCGCCTACGCCTCGGTCACCTACAAGGTCACCGCCTCCGAGCTCACCGACAAGGCCAGGGACGCCCTGACCGCGGCGACCGACAAGACCCGCGACGCGGGCTTCACGGTCGAGACCGGCGGTGACGCCGTCATGGCCGAGCAGGAGATGGGCGGCAGCGCCGAACTCATCGGCATCGCCATCTCCGCGGTCGTCCTGATCCTCACCTTCGGTTCGCTGGTCGCCGCGGGCATGCCGCTCCTGACCGCGATCATCGGCGTCGGCATCGGCATCTCCGGCATCGCGGCGCTCGGCAGCACCCTCGACCTCTCCGCCACGACGTCCACGCTCGCGATGATGATCGGCCTCGCCGTCGGCATCGACTACGCCCTCTTCATCGTCTCCCGCTACCGAGCGGAGATAGCCGAGGGCCGCGAACCGGAGGAAGCCGCGGGCCGGGCCACCGGAACCGCCGGATCCGCCGTCGTGTTCGCCGGCCTCACCGTGGTCGTCGCCCTCTCGGGCCTCGCGATCGTCAACATCCCGATCCTCACCAAGATGGGTCTGGCCGCAGCGGGCACCGTCGTGATCGCCGTCCTCATCGCGCTCACCATGATCCCCGCGCTGCTCGGCTTCGCGGGCCGCAAGGTGCTGCGCCGCAAGGACCGCAAGAAGTCCGCGAGCGAACTGTCCGACCCGAACGCCAAGCCGAAGCTCGGCACCCGCTGGGCGCGCTTCGTCCTGCGCCACCCGCTCTCCGTGCTCCTGGTCGCCGTCCTCGGCCTCGGTGCCGTGGCCGTGCCCGCCGCGAGCCTGGAGCTCGGCCTGCCCGACGAGGGCTCGTCCGCGCCGGACACCACGCAGCGCAAGGCGTACGACATGCTGTCCCAGTCCTTCGGCGCCGGCTTCAACGGCCCGCTGATGGTCACGGTCAGCAAGGACTCCGGCGTCGCCGACGCGGCCAAGACCGTCGGCGACTCGATCGCCAAGATCGACGGTGTCGCCGCCGTGACCCCCGCCCAGGCCAACAAGGCGGGCGACACCGCGATCCTGAACGTGATCCCGAAGACGGGCCCGAGCGACCACGACACCGAGGAACTGGTCAAGTCGATCCGGTCGACCGCCGACGGCATCGGCGACGACACAGGCTCCGAGATCCTGGTCACCGGCCAGACCGCGATGACCATCGACTTCTCGCAGACGCTCGACGACGCACTCCTGCCCTACCTCGGCCTGGTCGTCGGACTCGCCTTCCTGCTCCTGATGCTGGTGTTCCGCTCCGTCCTGGTCCCGCTCAAGGCGGCCCTCGGCTTCCTGCTCTCGGTGGCCGCCGCGCTCGGCGCCGTGGTCGCGGTCTTCCAGTGGGGCTGGCTCGCCGACATCGTGGGCGTCGACCAGCCGGGCCCGATCATGAGCATGATGCCGATCTTCATGATCGGTGTGGTCTTCGGTCTGGCGATGGACTACGAGGTCTTCCTCGTGACCCGGATGCGCGAGGCGTACGTCCACGGGGCGCGCCCCGGCGAGTCGGTCGTGACCGGCTTCACCCACGGCGGACGGGTCGTGGCCGCGGCCGCGATCATCATGATCAGCGTCTTCTCCGGCTTCATCATGGAGAACGACGACATGATCAAGATGATGGGCTTCGGCCTGGCCATCGCCGTCCTCTTCGACGCCTTCGTCGTCCGCATGGCGATCGTGCCCGCCGTCCTCGCGCTGCTCGGCAAGTCCGCCTGGTGGCTGCCGCGCTGGCTGGACAAGGCGCTGCCGAACGTGGACGTGGAGGGCGAGAAGCTCCACAGGAACCTCGGCGACACCCCGGCGCCCGACGCCGAGACCGACCGGGAACTGGCCCCCGCGGGCCGCTGACCCACCGCGGTCCTCGCTGAGCGGGCCGGTCGGGACACCCCACAAGTGGGGGGAGTCCCGACCGGCCCGCTCGGTCGTTCCCGGGGCGCGGCCCGGCAGTCAGCGGCGGTCCGCGTAGACCATCCAGACCTGGCCGGGGGCGAAGGGCATCGGCTCACCGTTCGGCCGGGTGAACGTGGTGCCCCCCGTCGCCGTGGAACGCTCCCAGCGCGTCGCGTACCGCTTGCCGTTGCGCAGCACCGTCGCCTTTCCGCGGCCGACCGTCTCGATGTACGGCGTCACCGCCCCGTTGACGTCCTTGAAGCGCGACGGACGCATGTTCACGTACTGGATCACGATGGTGCGGGCACCGAGCTGCCGCCCCGACGAACTGCGGGCCGGGGCGCCGTCGAAGGACGCGAGCCAGCGGCCCTGCCGCGGCGACCAGCGGAAGGTGTGGCTCGCGGACGCGTACCTGACGGTCCGCGCGGCGGTGCGGGCGCCGCCCGCCGGAGCCGGGCCGAACCGGAAGCCGATGTCGGCCGGACGGGTGGCCCGCGGCGCCGAGCGCAGCAGGGCCTTCGGGCGGACGAAGAGGTTGTGCGGCGCGGGGCGCCCGCTGTGGCGGAAGTACGCGCCCGGCACGCGGCCGTGCGAGCGCGCGTACAGCGGCGAGTTCCGCAGCACCTTCTGCAGGGCGCTGCGCACCCCGGAGTAGGCGAGAGCGGGCCGCCCGAACTGGCGCAGCAGCTCGATGTCCGACTCGCGCGCACTGCGCACCGGCCCGACGGCCTTCGGCAGTTTGCTGGAGTACACGCCCATCAGACGGCTCATGCCGCCCTCGACCTTCTCCACGTAGACGATGTCCGCGCGGTCGAGACCGGTGTGCGGCCGGGCGCGGCGCGCGTTGTCGAACTTCACGGCGAGGACCGGGTTCTGCCGTGCCGACTGTCCGGTGAAGGGCGAGGTGGTCCGGGGCGCCGGGGCGTCCTCGGGGGAGGGGGCGCTCGCGTACGAGGGGGCTCCCACGGTGAGCGAGGCGGTGGCGACCAGCGCGAGCACTTTCGCGCCGATGCGGGTGCGGCGGGTGGCCCGGGCTCTCGATGCTGCCTTCAAGGCGTCTCCATTCGTGGCGGGGCGGCAGCCGCAGATGTACCTCGGCCGCCGGTAGGGCCAATCACGCCTGGGCCATCCACCGACGCCCGGTCACTCTTTTCGGGGGACGGCCCGCGTGGCGCCGCCCCGAACGGCGCTGCGGACGTGCCGGGCCGTGCGCGTCGGAGAGAATCATGGGCATGGCAGCGCTGAACGAGATCCTCCCCGTCGAAGCCGTGTCCCTCGACGTCCCCGCGGCCGACTGGCGCGAGGCCGTCCGGCGCGCCGGTGACCTGATGGTCGCGACGGGCGCCGCCACGGACACGTACACCGCGGAGATGATCGAGAACGTCCAGGAGAACGGGCCGTACATCGTCATCGCGCCCGGCCTTGCGTTCGCACACGCCAGACCCTCGCCCGCCGTGCTGCGCACCGGCATGTCCTGGGTGCGGCTCGCGGCCCCCGTCGAGTTCGGCCACGAGACGAACGACCCCGTCGAGCTCGTCGTCGGCCTCGCCGCGCGCGACGCCTCCGAACACACGGCGGCGATGGGCGCGCTCGCCCGGCTGCTCGCCGACCCCGACACGGCGAGAGCCCTGCGCGAGGCACCCACCCCGCAGGCCGTGCACGCCATCCTCGGCGGGGGCGGGAGAGCGGAGCAGGCGCCGCGGAAGGGGGCCGCGCGCGGCGGGGACCTGCACAAGATCCTGACCGTGTGCGGCAACGGCGTCGGCACGAGCCTGTTCCTCAAGCAGACCGTCGAGGGCGTCCTGGACCGCTGGGGATGGGACCGGTACGTCACCGTCGAGGCGACCGACACCATCTCGGCCAAGGGCAAGGCGAACGAGGCCGTCGCCATCCTCACCTCGCGGGAGATCGCAAGGACCCTCGGTGACGTGGGCGTTCCGGTGAAGGTCGTCGAGGACTTCACCAGCGCCACGGAGGCCGACCGCGTCCTGAGGGACACCTACGACGTCTGACCGGACGCCGCGGACGCCGTGGCACCGGCGGACCGGGCAAGGAGAGAGAACCCACCATGGACTGGCTCGTGTCGATCGCCGAGTTTCTCGTCAACGAGATCCTCAGCCAACCCGCCTATCTCATCGGCCTCATCACGGCCGCGGGCCTCATCGCGCTGAAGAAGTCGGCAGGGCAGATCGTCGGCGGAGCCATCAAGGCGACGCTCGGCTTCCTGCTCATCGGAGCCGGCGCCACCCTCGTCGTCGGCGCCCTCGCCCCGCTCGGCGAGATGATCCAGGGAGCCACCGGGGCGCACGGCGTGATCCCCACCAACGAGGCGATCGTCGGCATCGCCCAGGAGCAGTACGGCGCCCGCGTCGCCTGGCTGATGATCCTCGGCTTCGCCATCAGTCTGCTCCTCGCCCGCTTCACCCCGTTGCGCTACGTCTTCTTGACGGGCCATCACATGCTGTTCATGGCCACCCTGCTGACCATGGTCCTGGCCATCGCGGGCCAGTCCTCGTGGGTCGTGGTCGTCGTCGGAGGCGTCCTGCTCGGCATCCTGCTGGTCTCCCTGCCCGCCTTCGCGCACCCCTGGACCAAGCGCGTCACCGGCAACGACAGTGTGGCGATCGGACACTTCGGGACGGCCGGGTACATCGCCGCGGGCGCGACGGGGCAGCTGGTGGGCCGCCGCAGCCGCAGCACCGAGGAGATGGACCTCCCCGAAGGCCTGCGCTTCCTGCGCGACTCGATGGTCGCGACCGCCCTGTCCATGGTGCTGATCTACCTGATCATGTCGCTGGTCTTCCTGGCCAAGGTGGGCAAGGAGGAGGCGTTCAAAGCCTTCGGGGAGAGCGGGGCGGCGGGTGCGAGCGGCGTCGGCGACTACGTCATGCAGTCCGTCATGCAGGGCCTCCAGTTCGGCATCGCCGTAGCCGTGATCCTCTTCGGCGTCCGGACGATCCTCGGCGAACTCGTCCCGGCCTTCCAGGGCATCGCCCAGAAACTGGTGCCCGGCGCGGTGCCGTCGCTCGACGCGCCCATCGTCTTCCCCTACGCGCAGAACGCCGTCCTCGTCGGCTTCATCTCCAGCTTCGTCGGCGGCCTCGTCAGCCTCGGCCTGCTCGCCTGGATCTTCCATCCCGCCTTCGGGCTCGCGCTCGTCCTGCCCGGCCTGGTCCCGCACTTCTTCACCGGCGGCGCCGCCGGCGTCTACGGCAACGCGACCGGCGGCCGCCGGGGTGCGGCCGTCGGCGCCTTCGTCAACGGCGTCCTCATCACGTTCCTGCCCGCACTCCTCCTGAAGGTCCTCGGCGCATTCGGGGACGAGAACACGACCTTCGGCGACGCCGACTTCGGGTGGTTCGGCACGCTCGTCGGCTACGCGGCGAAAACGGGGGAGACCGGCGGCATCGTCCTGATGCTGCTGACCGGTGCGGCCGTGCTCGTCGGCGCCATCGTCGTCCAGAAGCGGGTCGTGGAGACCGGCTGGGACCCCGGCGCCCGCCGCGAC
This sequence comes from Streptomyces venezuelae, assembly GCF_008642315.1. Taxonomy (NCBI): domain Bacteria; kingdom Bacillati; phylum Actinomycetota; class Actinomycetes; order Kitasatosporales; family Streptomycetaceae; genus Streptomyces; species Streptomyces venezuelae. Next base: position 8,544,133 of record NZ_CP029192.1, read on the forward strand.
GCCCTGCTGCCGCCGGACCAACCCCGCGCCACGGAGAACGCCCCGGCGGCCGACGGCGCACCGATCTCCTACGCGAAGATCGCACCCCCGCGCGGAGCACCGAAGCCGCCCCCGCCGCCGGACACCGGAGCCTGAACGTCCGCAGGCCCGCGCCCGGGCCCCGTCCGACCCGTCACAGCTGCTGAACAGGGGCGTACGCGACGGTGTGCGCGCTCGTGCTTGCCACCGACGCGACCGGCGCGCAAGTTGTCAGCACGTCTGATGCGCACTAATGTCGCCACGCCTTGGTGAACGGGAAATCCGGTGTGATGCCGGTGCGGCCCTCGCCACTGTGATCGGGAAGTCCGGCTCCAGCCCTCGCGGCAGCCACTGGGTACGCACGTACCCGGGAAGGCGGAGTCCGGTCGGTACGACCCGTCAGCCAGGAGACCGGCCAAGGCGCGTTGTCCATCCACGAGGTGCTGGAGAGGGTCTGCCGAGCCATGCACATAGCCGAGGGTTTCCTCCCACCGGCGCACGCGATCGCCTGGGGCGTAGCGTCCGCGCCGTTCGTCGTCCACGGAGTCCGCTCCCTGACCCGTGAAGTCAAGGAACACCCGGAGAGCACGCTGCTCCTCGGCGCCTCCGGGGCCTTCACTTTTGTCCTTTCCGCCCTGAAGATCCCTTCCGTGACGGGCAGTTGCTCACACCCGACGGGGACCGGGCTCGGGGCGATCCTGTTCCGGCCGCCGATCATGACGGTGCTCGGAACGATCACCCTGCTCTTCCAGGCGCTGCTGCTCGCCCACGGCGGGCTCACCACCCTGGGCGCCAACGTCTTCTCCATGGCGATCGTCGGGCCCTGGGCGGGATACGCCGTCTACCGGCTCCTCAAGCGGTACGACGTGCCGCTCATGGTCGCCGTGTTCTTCGGCGCGTTCGTCGCCGACCTGTCCACGTACTGCGTCACCAGCGTCCAGCTGGCCCTGGCGTTCCCCGACCCCAGCAGCGGCTTCCTGGGCGCCCTGGGCAAGTTCGGCGGCATCTTCGCCGTCACGCAGATCCCGCTCGCGGTCAGCGAAGGCCTGCTCACCGTCCTCGTGATGCGGCTGCTCGTGCAGTCGAGCAAGGGCGAACTCACCCGCCTCGGCGTGCTGTTGCAGCGCAAGCAGCCGACCGTGACGTCCGAGCCCACGGAGTCGGCCGAGCCCACGGAGTCGGCCGAGCCCAAGGGGTCGACCAAGCCGACCGAGACGCAGACGGGGGCCAGTGCCTGATGAGCCGTAATGCCAAGATCAACACTGTGCTGCTCCTCATCGTGGCCGCACTCGCCGTGCTGCCCCTCGCGCTCGGACTCGGCGACGACGAGGAGGAGCCGTTCGCCGGCGCCGACGCCCAGGCGGAGACGGCGATCACCGAGATCAAGCCGGACTACGAGCCGTGGTTCTCGCCGCTGTACGAACCCCCGTCCGGCGAGGTCGAGTCGGCGCTCTTCGCCCTCCAGGCGGCCCTCGGAGCGGGCGTCCTCGCCTACTACTTCGGGCTCCGCAAGGGCCGCAAGCAGGGCGCGGAACAGGCACGCGCCGAGCAGGCACACGCCGAGACGCGGGCCGAGTCCTCCGGGGAGCGGGAGCCGGTCGTCGCGGACGGCGGCCAGGCCGAGACCGAGCAGGTCTGACCCGGCGTGCTGCCCATCGACGCGGCGGCGCACAGCAGTCGCTGGCGCCGCCGCCACCCCGTGGACAAGGCCGTGCTGGGACTCGGCCTCACCGTTCTCGCCGTCTCGCTGCCGCCCTGGCCGGGCGCCGTCCTGGTGCTGGCCGCCGCACTCGTCCTGCTGCTCGGCCCCGCGGGCGTCCCGCCCCGCAAACTGTGGCGCGCCTACCGTGTGCCGCTCGGCTTCTGCGTCAGCGGCGCGCTCACCCTGCTCGTCCAAGTGGGCGGCCCCGACGGGTTCGTGACGTTCGCGGAAGGCGGCCCGGCGCGTGCGGGCGGACTGCTTCTGCGGACCTCCGCGGCCTCGCTCGGCGTGCTCCTGTTCGCCTTCACGACCCCCATGTCCGACCTGCTGCCGCGCCTCGTGAAGGCGGGCGTGCCCGCACCCGTCGTGGACGTGGCACTCGTCACGTACCGGATGAGCTTCCTGCTCCTGGACTCCATGAGCCGCATCCGGCAGGCGCAGGCCGCGCGTCTCGGCCACACCACCCGCGCCGCCACCTGGCGCTCGCTCGCCGGTCTCGGCGCCACCGCGTTCGTGCGCGCCTTCGACCGGGCGAGCCGCCTGCAGGCCGGTCTCGCCGGGCGCGGCTACGACGGCACCCTGCGTGTCCTCGTGCCCGAGGCCCGGATCTCCCGCCCGTTCATCGCGGCGGGTGCGGCACTTCTCGTGGGCCTGGCGGCCCTCACCCTCGTACTGGAAAGGTTCCTCCCATGAGCGAGCCGAGGGCTCTGCGTGAGCCGGACGCTCCCGCAGGACCGCACGCGTCCCTCGTCGCCCTGCGCGCGGCGGCCTACGCGTACGAGGACGGGCCCACCGTCCTCAGCGGCCTGGACTTCGACGTCGTCGACGGGCGCGCGCTCGCGCTGCTGGGGCGCAACGGCAGCGGCAAGACGACCCTCATGCGTCTGCTCAGCGGCGGACTGCGCCCCGCCGAGGGAAGCCTGAGTCTTGAGGGGACCCCGGTCACGTACGACCGCAAGGGCCTGACTCGACTGCGCACCACCGTGCAGCTGGTCGTCCAGGACCCGGACGACCAGCTGTTCGCCGCGTCGGTCGAGCAGGACGTGTCGTTCGGCCCGCTCAACCTCGGCCTGCCCGACCCGGAGGTCCGGACCCGGGTCGCCGAAGCGCTCGCCGCCCTCGACATCACCCGGCTCGCCGACCGGCCCACCCACCTGCTCTCCTACGGCCAGCGGAAGCGGACCGCCATCGCCGGAGCCGTCGCGATGCGCCCCCGCGTCCTCATCCTCGACGAGCCGACCGCCGGGCTCGACCCGGACGGCCAGGAACGCCTGCTCGACACCCTGCAAGGACTGCGGGACACCGGTACGACCGTGGTCATGGCGACCCACGACGTGGACCTGGCCCTGCGCTGGGCGGACGACGTGGCGCTGCTCACCCCCTCCGGCGTACGGACGGGGCCGGCCGCGCAGATGCTGGCCCGCCGCGACCTCCTCGTCCAGGCCGGCCTGCACCTGCCGTGGGGCATCGCGGTCGGCGAACTCCTCCGGGCCCACGGCCTGCCGACCGGCACGCCCGAAGGCCCGCGCACGGCCGAGGAGTTGGCGGCACTGGTGGCGGGACGGGCAGGTGGGGCGGACGAGGCCTGACCGCTGTGCGGGGTGCCGGTGCCTCAGCAGTGCCGGTACACGTATCCGTCCTCGCCCCTCGGCCGGACATCACGGTCGCGCAAGGTGACGGAGAGCTTCTTGCCCCAGGCGCGGCACGCCGCGTCGAAGTCCTTCGTCACGTACTCGATGTCGAAGACCCTCCCGTCGTACGCGGACGTGAAGTCGGGGCACTCCTTGTAGTGGGCGCACTCCTCGGTCACCGCGAAGTCGAAGCCGATCCGCTTCCGGTGGTCCAGCAGGTCGGTGGTGTTCTTCTGCGCGATGGCCAGGCCCTGGCTGTGGGCGCGCCGGGCGAGGAGCCGGGCGAAGGCGGCCGCGTCATCGGTGGTGAGCAGGCCGTCGGAGCGTTCGTAGGAGTCGAGGTTGTCGGGCTCCACCGCGTCGAAGCCCGCCTCGGCGCACCCGTCGATCCACTCCCCGACGATCTCGGCGAGCGCTTCGCGCTTCTTGGGCGTGGAGATGTCGAGGAGCGGCTCCTGCCAGTCCTCGTCGACGACCGTCCGCCCGTCCTTGTCGCGGAGGACGAGATCGCTGTGCTCGCGCTGCCACCAGCGCGCCGCCTGCTTGCCGGGCTGGGCCTGGAAGGCGTTGACGTAACAGATGTTGTAGAGGCCCGGGGCCGGGTCGGCGGTGCGGTCACGCGAGACGGCGCGCACCTTCGCGGGGGGCTTGTAGGGGCCGCCCAGCTGATAGTCGAAGGTCGCGTTCACGGGCGGCTGTCGCACGTCGTCCTCGCCGGATCCGGCGGACGTGCCGGATCCGGCGGTCGAGCACCCGACGAGGAGCGCGAGCAGCAGCGCGCCGCCCATCCCCGTCCGCAGGGTGCGGTTCTTGCTGCTGTGCCACTTTGTTCCGTTCACCCGATCATGATCGCAGCACGCGCGGTCAGGACAGTTTCAGGGCCGCCGCCGTCTGCTTCGCCATCCCGGCCTCGCCGAGCGCGTTGGGGTGTACGGGCACGAAGTTCGTGCCGAAGAGGACCGGCTCGATCCACCGCTGCCCCGCCGGGCGGCACGCGTCGTGGGCGTCGGACGCGGCGGCCATGTCGACGAACGTCGTGCCGGTCTCCGCGGCGGCCCGCTGTGCGGCGCCGTTCAAGTGCGCCTGCAGGTCACGGAGGTACGGCACGTCCCCGTCGGCGATGGGCATCTTGGCGAAGCAGCCCGGTACGGCCTTCGCGGGAGTGATCCACGGGTAGCCGAGGATCGCGACCTTCGCCCGCGGGGACTTGGCCTTGATCTGGTTCAGGGAGTTCTTGATCGCCGGGTACGTCGTCGCGTCGATCTGGTCCTTGAACTTGTTGCCGTGGAGGTCCTTGCAGGGGCTGCCCTTGCCGCCCGAGAGGATGCCCGCGCTGCCGCAGGCGAGGATCGCGTTGATGAACGTGCTGTTGTCGTTGCCGCCGATGGTGAGCGTCACCAGTTCCGTGTCGCTCCTCAGCGCGTCGAACTGCGGGGCCACGCCCGGGTACTGGGACACGGTGAAGTGCTTCGTCTGCGCGCCGCCGCAGGTCACGTCGGTGAGGCGGGCGCCGAGGGAGCGGGCGAGGAGGTGCGGGTAGTTCAGCGAGGTGCGGGCGCACAGGAGAGGGGCGCCCGGGTCGAGGGGCAGCACGCCCGACCCGGCGCTGTAGCTGTCGCCGAGGGCGACGTAGCGCAGCGGGTCACCGGTGCCGGGAGCGGCGACGGCCGGCCCCGCGCCGAGGCCGAGAGCGGCGATTCCCGTGACGGCGGCGAGGGCCGCCACCGAGCGCTGCGGTCTGGGCATACGCATGAGGGTTCTCCTCCGGGGGAGAGGGCGTGGGGGGTGGAGCTCGTGCAACGTAGTTCACGATCTTGCAACTCACTACGTGTGCGCATGCGCATCCCCGCCCGGAGTCTTGGCACGTCGGTGACAACCACACGAACGGCCCGATGCCCAGGGGGCGAGCAGCGGGTCAGCGCTGTTCGCTCCTGGGCACCGGGCCGGTGCGGTGCCGGACGCCCCGACCGGGCGCCCGGGAGGCGGCGGAGTCAGTCCTTGAGGATGCGGCGGATGTTGTCGGCGCTGCCGCACTCCGCCGCCAGCTGCTTCTCGCGCTCCGCGAGGAAGGCGGTGCCGAGCTCCTCGCGCCGTTCCATGGGGACGTTCTCGCGGGCGCCGTTGAGGATGGTGCGCTCCTCCTCGTCCGTGTGGTGGTTCACGGCCTCGACGAGGTCCTCCAGCTTCTCATCCCACTCGTCCGAGCCGACGTCCTCGACCTCCAGCAGGTCGAGCAGCGCCTTGTTGCCCTCCTCGTGCTCCTCCTCGCCGTGCTCGACCTCTTCGTCGTCGATGTTCTTGAACCGGCGGAGCGCCGGATAGACCTCCGCCTCCTCGGCCAGGGCGTGGGCGATGAGCAGGTCGGCGAACTCGCTCAGCGCCGCCGCCCGGTCGGCCTCCACACTGCGCATCCTGCGGAAGAGGTCCTCCATCGTGCGGTGGTCCTGGAGGATCAGCTCGACGACGTCCTTCGTCGGTGCCATCGGGGTCTGCCTTTCTCGAGGTCGCGGTTCCCGGGGTCCGGGTGGGCGTTACGGGAGCCGTGTACCCCGTCCGCGGGGATCACTGTCGTCCACGAGCCGTTCGATGAGCCGCTCCACCTCGCCCGCGTTGAGGTGGAGGAGCAGCGCGTCCTCCGGCGTGCCCGGGGCGGCGGGCGCGACGACGAGCCGCACGTGCTCGCCGGACGCTTCCGGGGGCGGGGCGGTGAAGGACGGGGGGAGCGAGGTCCGCCAGGAGATCAGGGCGTCGCGCAGGCGGCCGTGCGGCGAGGAGGTGTCGCGTGCGGTCCAGCGCGTGGTGACGGCGTCGAGGCCGTCGGCCCGCGGGGTGGTGGTGGCTTCGGTGCGTGCTGTGCTGTTGGCCATGGGGTCATCCTGGCCATGCCTTGCGGTCTTCGCCTCCGGTCGGCCGCAGAGGGAGTAGCGGCGTCACACGGGCCGCACCCTCCTGTGCAGGAGGCAGAACTCGTTGCCCTCGGGGTCCGCGAGGACGTGCCAGCTCTCGGAGCCGGACTGGCCGACGTCGGCGCGGGTGGCGCCGAGGGCGAGCAGCCGCTCCAGCTCGGCGTCCTGGTCGCGGTCGGTGGCGTTGACGTCGATGTGGAGCCTGAGCTTGCCGTTGCGGGGGTCCTGCGTGGGGCCGATGACGAGCGTCGGCTGCGGGCCGCCGAAGCCGCTCTCGGGACCGATCTCGATGCTCCCGTCGTCCTCCCTTCCCAGCTCGATGTAGCCGAGGGCGTCGCGCCAGAACGCGGCCAGTCGTTCGGGGTCGGCCGCGTCGATGACCAGTTCAGTGATTCGGCATGCCATGGGCGGCACCCTACTGTCGCCGCCCGTCGGAGCAGCACTGTTTTTACCGGGCTTCGCGGGGCAACCGAGGGGGTGCAAGAGCTGTGCGGACACCGCGCAGCGGAAAACAGCTATTGAGCCAGCGCTCTTTGGAGGCCCGATCATGCTGAAGGCCATTGCAGACGTTCTCCGAGCCATTGGCGGAGCCATCGCCACGGTGGTCACTCTGCCGTTCCGTGCGGTCGCACGACTCTTCGGCGGTGCTTCCGACACGGCGCACGGTCACCACTGAACGTAAGCCGCAAAAACTGTTTCAGCACAGAACATGGGAAGGGGGCCCGGGCTACTGCCCGGGCCCCCTTCCCATGTTTCCTTTTTCCCGCTGCTGCGTATCTACCGCGCCCGGTTACCAGTAGTGCTTTCGGCCGCCCACCGAGTGTCCGACAGCACCGAGGACCCAAAGAACCGCACCGATGACAAGAAGTGCGACGCCGATGGTCCAAAGGATGGAAATACCGGTCAACAGACCGATGACGAGCAGAATGAGACCGAGTGCGATCATGGATCCTCCAACCCTCGGAACGATTAAAGTGTACGCCTGATCAGTGACCCGAGCCGTAATAGCCGCCGAGCTGATCGCGGTAGGCCGGGTCGCCGAGGTGCTTTTCCTTGTCGAACTCGGGAGCGTTCTTGATCTGCTCCTTCGTGAGCGATACCAGGATGCGCCGCTCTTCGTTGTCGATCGCCGTCACGGTGCTGGCGGGGAGGAGAACCTCCTTGCCGAAGATCCAGACACCGGTGTCGACGACGATGTACTGGTTGGCGACCTCGTCGGAGTGCTTGTCGACCTTGCCGATGTGGCCGTCCGCCGCCTCGACCTTGTAACCGGTCAGGTCGCTGTCGGGGCCGTGCCCGGCGGTCGGAACGTAGCTCCACATTTCGTTGTTCATTCAGGACTCCTTGATCGATACCTGAAACGCAGGATGCTTAATATCGGAGGGAGTCACAATGATCAACCGCTCCTGGACTCCGGGTGTCCTGAGGCGGCCCAGTCAAACCTTGCGAGCGAAATAAAAAAAGCCCGCCCCGCCCGGACCGATCGTGGTCCTGGCGGGGCGGGGTGAGCGTTCTCTGCCGCTCACATCGGCTGAGTGTCAGCCTTTGATGTTCACGTCGATACAGGCGTAGAACGCGTTCGACGTGTCCGCGATGTTCCACACGGCGAGAACCTTCTGCTTGCCGGTGAGTCCGCCGAAGTCGACCTTGTGCGTGACGGTCTCGCCGGGCTTGGCGCCACCGTCGTCGACCTCCGCGATCTTGTTGCCGCCGACGAAGTACTGCCAGGTACTGGTGCTGTGACGGGCCGTCAGCTTCCAGCTGAACTCCTGGGACGAGCCCACGTCGGTGGTCTGCCAGCCCTTGCTGTCGTCGTCGAGCTCGGCGAACCGCTCGTTGCCTCCGCTGCACGTCGTCTGGCCCTTGGGGCCCTCGACGCTCTGCGGCTCGTGGGTGATCTCGCCGCACGCCACGGTTCCGGCCGCGCACTGCGCCTGCCGGCTCGGGGGCGAGTTGACGTAGCCGTGGGCGCCGGCCGGGGAGACCGTGGTCAGGACGAGGACGGGCGCGAACGCCGCACCGAGGACCGCCGCCACTTTCCGCTTCGCATGCATCTCTGCTCCCTCTGGGGGTGGGGGGATGAGGGGGAAGAGCAACCGGGCGCCTCGGTCGACTCATTGGCCTAGACCTTACTGATTGTCGGGATTCCGTCAACCCTTCAACTGATGTTCGTGGGTCGGGTGTTGCGCGTGGGACCACTCGTGGGCCAGGTCGGTGAAGGCGCGCGCGGCGGCGGTCCGGTAGCCGTTCTCGCGGTGCAGCAGGGTGACGGTGCGGGCGGGCAGGGCGGGGTCGAGCGGGACGGTGTGCAGGTCGGGGCGGTTCCGGGTGAGGGCGTCGGGCAGGACCGTGGCCAGCGGGGAGTGCCGGACGATCTCGGTGAGGGCGTTGATCGAGGTGGCCTCCACGGCGACGTCCGGCCGTACCGCGTGCCGTGCGAGATGGGCGTCGATGTGCACGCGGGTCGCGAAGTCGCCGGTGAGCAGGGTGAGTCGGGCGGCGCCGAGCTCGTCGAGCGGCAGGGGGGCGGTGCGCCCGGCGAGCGGGTGCGGATCGCCCACCACGAGGCTGAGGCTCTCGGTGAACAGGTCCGCCGCGGCAAGACCCGGCAGGTGGGCGCCGTGGAAGGCGATGCCGAGGTCGAGCTCGTCCGCGAGCAGGGCGGGTTCGATGCGCTCCTGGGGCAGTTCCCGCAGGGACAGGGTGATCCCGGGGTGGCGGGCTTGGAGCAGGGCGGTCAGCGGGCCGACGAGATAGGCGGTGAAGGTGGGTGTGACGGCCAGGCGCAGGGTCCCGCGGGACAGGTTCGTCACGTCGTGCACGGCCCGTTCGGCCGCCGCCAGGTCCTGGAGGGCGCGCCGGGCGTGGGGGAGGTAGGCGGCGCCGGCGTCGGTGAGGCGCACCGCGCGGCCGCTGCGGTCCAGGAGCGGCACGCCCACCGCGCGCTCCAGCTGACGGATCTGCTGCGACAGCGTCGGCTGGGAGATGTGCAGCTCCTCGGCCGCCCGCGTGAAGTTGCCGTGCTCGGCGACGGCGAGCAGATAGCGGAGGTGACGGAGTTCAGGGGCCATGCCCTCGACTATAGATGGCATCGATGGAAGTCATGGCTACTGCGTCTTGGACACTATAGGTGCAGGTCATGCAGGGTTGTCCTCACGAACCCCAAGAGCCTCACGAACCTCAAGAGCCTCACGAGACGGGAGTGACCGTGCAAGATTCCACGCAAGACCTCGCAGCCGGGCTCAGACGCTTCCAGCAGGACGTCTTCCCGGCCAAGGCGGAGCTGTTCGCGGGCCTGGCCGCCCGCCACGCCCCGGACACGCTGTTCATCGGCTGCTCGGACGCCCGCGTCGTGCCCGAGCTGATCACCCAGCGCGAGCCGGGCGAACTGTTCGTCATCCGCACCGCGGGCAACCTCGTACCGGCGCACGCTCCGTTCGCCGCCGACGGGGTCGCCGCCGGTGTCGAGTACGCGGTGGCCGTGCTCGGTGTCACCGACATCGTGGTGTGCGGCCACTCGGCGTGCGGCGCGATGACGGCCCTCGCTGAAGGGCACGACCTCAGCGGCGCCCCGGCCGTCGCCGAATGGCTGCGCCACGCGGACGACGCCGTCGCCCGCACCCCCGACTCCGTGACCTCGGCGGACCGCGTGCCGGCCCTGGTGCGCGAGAACGTACGCGCCCAGCTGACCCGCCTGACCACTCACCCCTCCGTCGCCCGCGCCCTGGCCCGCGACGAGCTGACCCTGCACGGCTGGGTCTACGACATCGCCACCGGTTCCGTCGAGAACCTCACGGCGTCCGTGGCTACGGCGGCGTGACACCCCTTCGCACAGAACCCCGAATCCCGGAACCCCGAATCCCGGAACCCCCCCGAATCCCGGAGCTCCGCATCGCGGAAGCCCCGGACCGCCCCCGAAAGGACATCCTCATGATCCACGCCCAGTTCGACCCCGCCGCCCGCCAGGACCTCGCAGTCCGTGCTGTCGAGGCCAAGGTGCGCGAGGACCTGTCCTGGCAGCAGATCGCCGACGCGACGGGCCTCTCCGTCGCCTTCGTCACCGCCGCCGTGCTCGGCCAGCACGCACTGCCCGCACCCGCCGCGAAGGCCGTCGCCGAGCTCCTCGGTCTGGACGACGAGGCGGCGGAGCTGCTGCGGACGATCCCGACCCGCGGCTCCATCCCCGGCGGCATCCCGACCGACCCGACGATCTACCGCTTCTACGAGATGCTCCAGGTGTACGGCACCACGCTGAAGGCCCTGGTCCACGAGCAGTTCGGCGACGGCATCATCAGCGCGATCAACTTCAAGCTGGACGTGCGGAAGGTCGCCGACCCCGAGGGCGGTGAGCGCGCTGTGATCACTCTGGACGGCAAGTACCTGCCCACCAAGCCGTTCTGACCCGTAACCCGTAACCCCTGATCCGTATCCCGTATCCCGTATCCCGTATCCCGTGACCCGGCGGGCCCGGCCGCGTGACGGCCGGGCCCGCCGCGTGCCTACGATGCGGGCGGGCGGGCAACGCGGGACGGACGGAGTGACGAGTGACGCAGACCGACGACGTGATCCTCCTGGTGCGCGACGTGCTGGGCGACGCCGACCTCGTGGGCGTCTACCCGCACGGCTCGGCCGTCCTCGGCGGCCTGCGCCCACACAGCGACCTCGACCTGTTCGTCGTCGTCCGGCGCCGCACCACCGCGGGGCAGCGCCAGGCCCTGACCGACGGACTGCTCGCTCTCAGCGGCGCCCCGGGCGAGACCCCGCGCCCCGTCGAGCTGACCGTCGCCGTCCAGGGCGACATCCGCCCCTGGACGTACCCGCCCCGCAGCGAATTCCAGTACGGGGAGTGGCTGCGCGAGGCGTACCTGCGCGGCCGGACGCCGGAACCCGGACCCGACCCGGACCTCGCGCTCCTGCTCACGATGGTGCTCCGGGGGAGGACGGCTCTGCTGGGACCGTCCCCGGACCACGTCCTCGACCCGGTCCCGCGCGAAGACGTCACCCGCGCGATGGTCGCCGGCGTCCCCGACCTGCTCGCCGAGCTGGACACCGACACCCGCAACGTCCTGCTGACCCTCGCCCGCATCTGGACGACCCTGGCGACGGGGGACATCATCTCCAAGGACGCGGCGGCCGACTGGGTCCTCGCCCGTGTTCCGGCCGAGCACCGGCCTGTTCTGGCCCGTGCCCGCGCCGTCTACCTCGGCCTCGACGAGGAGCGCTGGGACGACCTCCTCCCGCAGGTGAAGCCGCATGCCCAGTACGTCGTCCGGGAGATCGAGCGGCTGTCCCCGCAGGCTTGAGCTCACCTGAACCCGACGTATCCCAGGGCGAGTTCATGTTCTGAGCCGCTCCCACACCATTGACATCCGACGCGCCCCCGGTGAAGCTCCAAGTCGCCCGTGTTAACGCTAACAACGGGCGGCAGGCACACCTGAGGGAGTCATCCATGTCAGGTAGTCGTCACCCGTCGATGGACCGCCGCACCCTGCTCGTGGCCGCCGCGGCCGGAGCCCTCGCGACCGCCTGCGCCACCGCTGAGGGACTGCCCTCGGGCGAGGTGGCCGTACTCGGCGACAGCACCGCCTGGGAGAAGCCCATGACCGCCGCGGGGGCGGCCATGAAATCCGTCGCGGCGCTGCGCCTGGTGCCCGAGGTCAACCCGTCCCTCGAATCGTTCGAGCAGATCGTGCGGTCCTCGCTGCGCACCAACAAGACGCCGGACCTGCTCAAGTACTGGTCCGGCTACCGGCTCCAGGACCTGGCCCGCACCGGCGGCATCGAGGATCTGACGGGTCAGTGGGACAAGGCTCTCGCCAGGGGCTGGGTGGATCCCTCGCTGCGGGAGGCGTTCACCTACCGGCGGCGGGTGTACGGCCTCCCGATGAACCTCGCCTACTGGGTGATCTTCTACAACCCGCGGGTCTTCCACGAGCACGGCATCGGGGCCCCGGAGACCTGGGACGAGTTCCTCGGCGCGTGCGGGCGCCTGAAGAAGGCGGGCATCACACCGCTGCACGGCACCGCGGCCGACCGGTGGCCCTCCTTCATCTGGTTCCAGGAGATCCTCAGCCGCCAGGACCCGCTGTTCTACCGGGACTTGATGAACGGCCGTGCGCGGTACACCGATCCGCGGGCCGAACGCGCGCTGCGCACCATCGCCTCCTTCTTCGACAAGGACTGGTTCACTCCCATGGACCTGAGCCACACCGACGCGGCCGCCGCCCTGGTGCGCGGCACGGTGGGCATGGTCGCCTGTGGCACCTGGCTCGGCTCGACGCTCGCGGCTGCGGGCGGCAAACCGGGCAACAACGTCGGGGCGTTCGTACTGCCGATGGCGGACCCGGGGGCCCGCCCCAGCGTCGTCTTCGAGTCCAGCGCGCTCGTCGCCACCGTCAAGGGCGCCGACCACGACGAGGCCGTCGGGGCCACCGGGTCCTGGCTGCACCCCGCGGTCATGCGGGCCTTCTCCGGGGCGCTCCAGGACGGCTGCCCCAACCCGAAGGTCGCACCCGCCAACCCCGTCATCAAAGGCCTCGCCGAGAAGGTGCGCGGCGACGAGCTGTGGCTCCTCAACCGCTTCTGGGAACAGGGCCCGCCCGAACTCGTCGAGGCGACCGTCGACGACCTCGCCGGATTCCTCCTGAACCCGTCCTCGTACCGCAAGACGCTGCGCACCATGCAGGACCGTGCCGACGACGCCTGGCGGGTATGGCGGGAGGCGGAGGAGACATGACAGGAACCGCGACCCCGGCACACGGCGCGACGAAGCCCGTTCGCATACGCCGCAGGGTGCCCGCCCGCACCCCGCACCAGGCCGCGAAGGCGGGCGGCGGCAGGCTCGGCGGCCCCCTCGCCGCCCTGCCCTGGGCGCTGCCCGCCTTCGCCCTCGTCGGTGTCCTGCTCGTCTATCCGTTCTTCCGCAGTGTCTACGGAAGCTTCTTTGAGGACAACGGCTTCACGAGCAGCTTCACCGGTCTCGACAACTACGCCCGGCTCGCCGACGACCCGATCTTCGGCCGGTCGGTCCTCAACACCCTGATGTGGGTGGCCGGGACACTGCTGCTGCCCGTCCTCGCCGGACTCCTCATCGCCGTCGCCACCCACCGCATGCGGTTCGGCGGCGTCGCGCAGCTGATCATCGTGCTGCCGTTCGCGATCTCGGGAGCGGCCACCGCCGTGCTGTGGAACTTCATGCTGACGTCCGACGGAGCGGTCAACCAGATGCTGCGCGGAGTCGGCCTGGACGGCTGGACGCAGACCTGGCTCCTGGAGTGGCCGCAGAACACTCTCGCCATGATCGTCGCCAGTACCTGGCAGGCCACCGGCCTGAACGTCGTCCTCTTCGCGATCGGCCTGCGCGCCATCCCGCGCGAGACCGTCGAGGCCGCCGAACTGGACGGCGCGAGCGGCTGGCGCATGTTCCGGCACATCACCCTGCCCGGACTGCGCGCCGTGACCGTCGTGGTGGTCGGCATGGCCATCGTGAACAGCCTCAAGGCGTTCGACATGATCTGGATCCTCACCAAGGGCGGCCCGTCCCGCTCCTCGGAGACCCTCGCGCTGAGCATGTACCGCGAGACGTTCCGGCTGTTCCACGTGGGCTACGGCTCGGCGATCGCGCTCGTCCTCTCCGTGATCGTCGTCGCCTCGTCCTGGATGTACCTGCGCCGCCAGATGCCCGACACCGGCACGGGCAAGAGCTGAGGAGGGGAGCCCCATGGGACGCGCGGTACGCAACCTCTTCGTCGCCGGATGCGTGGTGCTCTGGCTGATCCCGCTGTACCTGCTGGTCGTCAACGCCCTGACCCCGGCGGCCGAGTACGCGGGCAAGCCCGAGTGGACCGTGCAGGGCTTCGACCTGTGGCAGAACGTGCGGACCGCCTGGGACGTGGCGGGCATCGGCGACAGCTTCCGGGCCTCGCTGCTGTACGCCGTCGTGTGCGGCCTGGTCGCCGTCCTCGTGGCGGCCATGGCGGCGTTCGCCGTCGTCGTCCTGCCCATCCCGAGGCCCGCGTTCTGGTTCTGGCTGATCTACTCCGGCACGCTGTTCCCGCTGCAGATGTTCCTCGCGCCGCTCTTCGGCCTGTACGCGGACGCCGACCTGTACGACACCAGGCTCGGCCTGATGCTCGTGTACGCGGCGTGGGCCGTGCCCTTCGCCTTCTTCCTCATCCGCAACCAGATGACGACCCTGTCGCCCGAGCTGACCGAGGCCGCGCTGATCGACGGGGCGTCGTTCGGGCGGATCTTCTGGCGCATCCACGTGCCGCTGATGAAGGCCGGGCTCGGCGCGGCCTTCATCTTCCAGTTCACCGCCGTCTGGAACGACCTCCTCCTCGGCATCACCCTCAGCCGCAGCCCCGACGTACAGCCCGTCATGGCCGCCCTGACGACCCTCAACAACGCCTACTCGTCCACGGGACCGCCCGTCATCCTGGCCGGCGCACTCATCGTGTCCGTGCCGACCCTGCTCCTGTTCCTGGTGTTCCGCGGCCTGTTCCTGCGCGGCATCACCGCATCCGCCCGCTGACCCGACACGCCCCCTTCCCCGGGAGAGATCCGCATGACGACACGGGCTCTGGTCCGCACCACCGACTGGGACAACGACCGGATCCGCGAGAGCCTGCGCGCCGACGTCGTGAGCGCCGAGGGGACGCTCGCGGACGGCACCGCCCTGCGGCTCACCGAGGAACCCCTCATGCGCCACGCCGACGACGGCACGCTGCTCCAGTCCCTGAGAGTCGAGACCGTCAACGGGGCGGCGCCGCCGGGCGAGTTGAGCGTACGCACCGAATGCGGCGCGGCCCTGCGGTGCGAGCGCGTCGCCGGGCCCGGCCGCTCCGTACGGCTGCTGCTGCCCGCCGTCGACGCGCCGACCCGCGTCACCGTGGGCCTCCCCGACACGCGGGACGGCGTCGGCGTACGCCTGACCCCGCAGCGCCGCTGGACCCTCCACCTCGTCCACCACTCCCACCTCGACATCGGCTACACCGATCCGCAGGGCCGCGTCCTCGCCGAGCACCTGTCCTTCCTCGACTCCTGCCTGGAACTCACCCGCGCCACCGACGACTGGCCCGCCGCGTCGCAGTTCCGGTGGTGCGTCGAGTCGTTGTGGTCGTTCCGGCAGTGGGCCGACGCGCGGCCGGCCGAGCAGGTCGAGGAGTTCGTCCGCAGGGTCCGCGAGGGACGCATCGAGCTGACGGCGCTGCCGTTCAACCTGCACACCGAGACCTGCTCCACGGACGAGCTGCACGAACTCCTGCGGCTCGCCCGCACCGTTCGCGACGAACACGGCGTCGACTTCACCTCCGCCATGCAGACCGACGTGCCCGGCGCGGTCGTCGGACTCGTGGACGCCCTCGCCGCCGCGGGCGTCAAGTACCTGTCGGTGGCGCACAACTGGGCCGGCCGCTCCGTACCGCACCTGGTCGGTGGGGAGAAGCTGCCCCGCCTCTTCCGGTGGCGCGCACCGAGCGGCAACAGCGTCCTGGTGTGGGTCACCGACACCCCGCACGGCCTCGCCTACATGGAAGGCCCGCTCCTCGGCTTCGACACGGACCACGCCGACGTCGACGAGCTGCTCCCCGCCTACCTGACCTCCCTCGCCACCAACCCCTACCCCTACCGCGGCGGCATCTTCGGCTGGGCCATGGACCACACCGAGGTCAAACGCGAGCCCTACCCGTGGGACATCCTCCACCTGCGCGTCCAGGGCAAGTTCGGCGACAACGCGCCGCCCCGCCGCGTCATCGCCGACACCGTCCGCCGCTGGAACGACACCTGGGCCTACCCGCGGCTGCGGCTCTCCCGCAACGAGGACTTCTTCACCGACGCCGAGGCCAGGCTCGGCGGCGAGATCCGCACCTTCGAAGGCGACTGGACCGACTGGTGGGTCGACGGGGTCGGGTCGGGGGCGCGTCCGCTGTCCCTGGCCAGGACCGCCCAGTCCACGGTCGCCGACGCCCAGACCATCGGCACGTTCGCCGCCCTCCTCGGCGCCACGGGGGCCGAGGACGACAGCAGGGACGCCGCCGGGGTCTACGAAGCGGTGTCGCTCTTCGACGAGCACACCTGGGGCGCCGGCGACCCGTGGACCCACGGCGACGAGGGCGGCCACTCCGGAGAGCACCAGTGGCACTGGAAGTACGGGCAGGCGATGCGCGCCCACGACGACGGCGAGGCGCTCCTCGCCCGCGCGAGCGCCCGCCTCGGACAGCGGCTCGCCGCGGCACCGGACGCGGCGGCGACGTACCACATCCTCAACACCTGCTCCTGGACGCGCACCGACGTCGTCCGCGTCTTCCTGCCCGAGAGCACCGTGCCGCAGGACCGGCGGGTCACCGTCCGCGACGCCCGCGACGGACGCCGCCTCCCGTACGAGGAGCAGCCGCAGACCAACGACGACCACCGCGACGCGGGACGGTTCCTGCTCGTCCGCGTCGACGACGTGCCCCCAGCCGGATCGGTGCGCCTCGACGTCCTCGCCGAGCCGGCCGAGCCGCACGAGGAGGCGCGGACCACGACGGTGAAGGCCGCCACCGGCTGGAACCCGACCGGCGGCACCGAACGGGAGAACCCGGCGGACACCGCGGCCGAAGCCCTCGCGCACCCTGAACCGACCCTCCTGGAGAACGAGTACTTCGCGGTCCGCGTCGACCTCGCGCACGCCTGCGTCGCCTCCATCACCGACAGGCGGACCGGCCGCGAACTCGTCCGCCAGGACGCCATCACCGGCTTCAACGGCTACCTCCACGACAGCTACACCACCGCGGGAGCCTTCAACCACAACTCCAGCCGCACCACGGCGTCCGACCGCCTCGAACACCTCGGGGCCCGAGCCGTCCCCCCGCCCGCCGCGCTCATCGCACGCCGCTCCACGCCCACCGCCGAGTCGATCACCTACGAGACCCGCCCGGCGGGCGCGAACCGGCTGCGCACCACACTGACCCTGCGGCACGGCGTGCCGCGCCTCGACATCGAGAACCGCCTCGACAAAGACGCCAGAACCGGCAAGGAAAGCGCCTACTTCGCGTTCCCCTTCGCCTTCGACGACCCGGTCGTCCGCATGGAGGCGTCAGGCGGCGTCACGGGCAGCGGGCTGCCGGTCGTGCCCGGCTCCGCGCTGCACATGCGGGCGGTGCGCCGCTGGGTGACGCTGGGCGACGACGAGCTGACGGTGGCCTGGTCGACGCAGGACGCGCCGCTCGTCCAGTTCGGCAACATCGCCCTGCCCTACGCGCCGTTCCCGAAGACGATGGGCCACGACGAGCCCGCGACCGTCTTCTCCTGGATCCACAACAATCTGTGGGACACCAACTTCCCCGCTGAGCAGGGCTTCGAATTCACCTACCGCTACAGCCTGGCCAGCGGTTCCGGTGCCGGTGGCCTCGGGCCACAGACGGCCGCCGCCTGGAGCCGCCCGATGCGCGCCGTTCGAGCCCGGGGGAGCTCGGACGGCGCGCCGGACCTGCCCGGTGCCCACTCCTTCGTCGAGATCGACGACCCGCGCGTCCGGCTGGTCGGCGCCACCACGCCGCGCCCCGGCCACGTCCTGCTGCGCCTCCAGTCGTTCGCGGAACAGCCCCTGACCTGCCGTATCCGCACCCGCTTCGCGGTTGTCGCCGCGTACCGGGCGGACTTCCTCGGCACCGCGTCCGACCGACTGCCCCGCACCGACGACGCGACGACCCTCGATGTGCCGGCGCTCGGCACGACGGCCGTGCTCTTCGAGCGCGCGGACGCGGGTTCGCCCGCAGACCCTCCCGGCCCTCCGCGGCTCGTACGCCCCTGAGTTCCGCAAACCCGCCTCCCGGCGTTGCCCGCATGCCCGCACGAAGGAGAACGTGTGTACCGGCTCGACCCGCGCTACGCCCCCGCGCCCGGGGCCGTCCTCGCCACCGGCTGGCAGGCCGTCGCCGCGCGCCTGCCCACGGGCCCCGCCACCGTCGCCGTGGACGGCCCGCCGACCGCGGCCTGGGACGACCTCGCCGCACGGCTCACCGAGGAGCTGACCGCACGCGGCGCCGCCGTGCGCACCCTCGACCTGCGCGCCCACCACGCCCCGCCCGCCGAGGTGCGCCGCCGCACCGAATCCGCCGCGGACACCGAGGACCCCTACTACGCCAGGCTCGCCGGGAACTCCCTGCGCGACCTCTTCGACGACCTTCCGAGGCCCCGGCCGCCGAAGGGCCGAGAGGTGCTCCTCGTGCACGGCCCCGGCGCCTCGCTCCTGCCGCACGACGTGCTCTGGTACGCCGACCTGCCCAAGCGGCACGCCGAAGCGGCCGTGAGCGCCGGTTCCGGCCGCAACCTCGGGCTCCCGGACGACAGGGGGAGCCTGCGGAGGCTCTTCTTCATCGACTGGCCCGTGCTCGACCGCCACCGGGACGCCCTCGCGCCCCGCCTGGACGCGTGGCTCGACGTCCAGGACCCCGAGCGCCCCACGTACATCGACGGCGACGGGCTGCGCGCCACCCTCACCGGCCTCGCCCGCCGACCCGTGCGGACCCGCCCCTACTTCAACTCGACGCCCTGGGGAGGACATTGGGCCCAGGAACGCCTCGGCTTCGACCCCACCACACGCAACACCGCGCTCGGCTACGAACTCATCGCCCCCGAAGCGGGCGTCCTCATCGGCACCCACCCCGGGCAACAGGCCGAAGTGCCCTTCCAGTTGCTGTGCGTCCTGCACCCCGAAGCGATGCTGGGGCCCGAAGTGGCCGCCCGTTTCGGGACCTCCTTCCCGATCCGTTTCGACTATCTCGACACCCTGGGCGGCGGCAATCTCTCCGTGCACTGCCACCCCAAGGCGCGGTACATGGAAGAGCGGTTCGGCTGGTCCTACACCCAGCACGAGACGTACTACATGGCCCTCGGCAGCCCCGACACCCGCGTCTTCCTGGGCCTGCGCGAGGACGTCGACCTGGACCTCTTCCGCAAGGAGGTCGAGGAGGCCGCGCACGACGGGGTGCCGATGGACCCCGAGGACCACATCCTGACGTTCCCCGCCGAACAGGGCCGCCTCTTCATGATCCCGGCGGGCACCCCGCACGCCTCGGGCGCCGGACACGTCGTCCTGGAGATCAGCGCCACCCCGTACCTCTACTCCCTGCGCTTCTACGACTGGCTGCGCCCCGACGCCGACGGCCGCCCCCGCCAACTCCCCTACGAGCACGGTCTCGCCAACCTGGAGTCCGGACGCCGCGGCGACGCCGTCGCACGGGAGCTCGTCCAGGAACCGCGCACGCTGCGCGAGGCTCCGGGCTGGCGCGAGGAGCTCCTGGGCACGCTGGACGAGATGTTCTACGAGGTGCGGCGCCACGCGCTCGACGTGGGCGCCGAGGCCGACGACGACACCGCGGGACGCTTCCACGTCCTCAACGTGGTGGAGGGCGAAGGCGTCGCGCTGCACACCGCGGCGGGGGAGCGGCACATGCTCTTCCGCTCGGAGACGCTGACGGTGCCCGCGGCCGTCGGCGCCTACCGGCTGGCCGCGGTCGGCGCAGCACCGGTCAAGGTCGTCAAGGCCCTGGTCCGCGCGGCACGGCCCGGCCCGACCGGCCCGCGAGGGGACACATGAGACCCGTCCTCGAACTCGGCGGCACCCACGTCACCGCGGCCCTCGCGGACCCCGGCACGGCGACCGTGCTGCGCAGGGTGCGCGAGCCGGTCCGCGCCCGGGACTCGGCCCACCACATCCTCGGCGCGCTCGTCCGCTGCGCCGGGGAACTGGACGCGCCCGCAGGGGAGGTGTGGGGCGTCGCGGTCCCCGGACCCTTCGACCACGACAAGGGCATCGCCCGCTTCACGGGCGTCGGCAAGTTCGACGACCTGTACGGCGTCGACGTGCGCGCGGTCCTCCTCGACGCGGTGTGGCCGCGCCCCGCGCACGCGGTGTTCCTCAACGACGCGCACGCCTTCCTCCTCGGCGAGTGGCGGTCGGGCGCGGCGCGCGGCCACGACCGCTGCGCGGGCATCACCCTCGGCACGGGAGTGGGCTCCGCCTTCCTGGTGGCCGGACACGTGCGGCACGAGGGGCCGGGCGTACCGCCGCAGGGCCGCATCGACCTCGTGGAGGCGGGCGGCAGACCGCTGGAGGACACCGTGTCCCGACGCGCGATCCTGGCGCGGTACGAGGGCGCGGACCTGCCCCCCGATCCGAAGCTGGACGTGCGTGACGTCGCGGACCGGGCACGCGCGGGGGAGCGGCGGGCGCGGCGCGTGCTCGACGAGGCCTTCACGACCCTCGGCGCCGTACTCGCCCCGCATCTGCGCGACTTCCAGGCGACCGTCCTCGTCGTCGGCGGCGCGGTGGCCGCCTCCTGGGACCTGCTGCGCCCCGCGCTCCGCGCAGGCCTGGGGGATACTCCCGTCACACTGCGCCCCGCCGGACTCGGCGAGGACGCGGCACTCGTCGGAGCGGCGGCGCACGCGGCGGCGGTGCGCTGAGGGACGGGCACCACCGGCCCCCACACCCGCCGGGCGCCCGGCAGGGGCTGAGACAGCCCCGTCCCCGCCGCGCCGGGACAGCACAACGGACGAACCGGAAGGACCCGCACCATGCCCGCACCACGAGACCCCGACGGCGGCCGACCGCCGCGTGATGTGCAGGGTGACCGGCCGCGGGGCGGCCCGGGGGGCGGTGGATCGGCGGGTGATCCGCAAGGCGGGCCGCCCGCGCGAGTCCCGGGGGGCGGCGGGCCGTCGGGTGATGCGCGGAGCGGTCGGCCACCGGACGACGCTCGCTCCCGCGCTCCGCGCGACGCGCAGCGCGGGCAGCCCACCTTGCGGGACGTCGCCGAGCGGGCCGGGGTCAGTGCGATGACGGCGTCCCGCGTGCTGCGCGACGACCCGCAGGTCCTGCCCGCCACCCGCGAACGCGTGCGCGCCGCGGCCGCCGTCCTCGGCTACCGCCCCAACGAGGTCGCCCGCAGTCTCCGGCTCGGCCGCGGTACCGGCCTCGTCGGCCTCGTCGTCACCAACCTCGCCAACCCCTTCTACTCACGCCTCGCCCTCGGCGTCGACTCCGTGGTCGGCGAGCACCGCCTGAAGACCGTCATCGGCAACACCGGCCAGGACCTGGACGCCGAACGGGAACTCGTCGCCGACCTCGTGGCCCGCCGCGTCGACGGGATCATCGCCGTGCCCGCGGGCGCCGACCAGCGGCACCTCGCGTCCGCCGTGGCCGACGGGGTGCCCGTCGTCCTCGCCAGCCGCCCGCCCGAGGGCTTCGCGGCGGACTGCGTCCTGGTCGACGACTTCGGCGGCGCCCGCGCCGCGACGGCCCGCCTCCTGGAGCGCGGCCACCGCCGCATCGGCTTCCTCGGCTCGCCGCCCGCCGTCCACACCGGCACCGAACGGCTCCGCGGGTACGCGGCGGCCCTCGCCGAGGCGGGAATCGCCGTCGACGCACGCCTCGTACGCCAGGGCCAGACCGAGCCCCGGCAGGCCACGCGCGCCGCCGCGGAACTCCTCGCGCTGCCCGCGCCCCCGACCGCGCTGTTCTGCTCCAACAACCGCAACACGATAGGCGCGTTCCGCGCGCTGCGGGACGCGGGCGCACGGGGTGTCGGCGGGGCCGACGTCGCCCTCGCCGGGTTCGACGACTTCGAACTCGCCGACGCGCTCGGTCTGCCCCTCACACTCGTCGCGTACGACAGCGACGAACTCGGGCGTGCGGCGGGCCGGCTCTTAGCCGACCGGCTGCACGACCGGGCCGCGCCCGCGCGGCCGCGCCAGATCGTGGTGCCCACCAACCTGGTGGAGTACGGCAGGTGAGACGCGGAACCCCGACCTCGACGCGGAACGAGACCCGCCCTTGACGTGGAACGAATCCCGTCGGTCCGTACGTTGAGCAGTGCGGGGGCCACGCCGTGCGCACCCGGAAAAGAGCCGAGGGGACGGGGGCACGCGTGTCGCAGCCGAGCCGTCCCGCGCGTCTTGCCGCATCCGCGGTGTCCCTCGTCGTCACCGTGCTGGCCCTGTTCGTCCCCTCCGCGGCGGCGTTCGGGGCACCGGCCGAAGGACCGCTCGCCCGGCACACCGTCGTGGCGCACGCGGAGCAGCAGTCCGCCCCCCACGACGTCCCGGCGCTCCACGTCACCGTCACGCACCGACTCGACGCCCACCTCCCCGGACCGCAGCCGGTAGGACCGCCGCGCACGGCGGTCGACACGGCGCCGCACCGCGCCCTGGGCGGGCCCGACGCCCGCCCCGAGGCCGCACCCGCCGTTCCGCGCCGGGCCGGCACGGCGGCCGCCCCGCGCGGACCGCCCCGGCGATGAGCACGCAGACCCTTCCCGACGCCTGACCCGGCCCGCACGCGACCCGCTTCCGCGAGGCCCCGGTCAGGTGTCCTTCCGCCCTGCCCTCATCGTGGCCCTCATCGTGGAGAACCCATGTCCCGCGCGCCCTTGTGGCGGGCGATCGTCGCGCTCGCGGCCGTCGCCCTGTCCCTCTACATCGCCCTCACCCAGTCCGCCCGCCTCGGCCTCGACCTGCGCGGCGGCACACAGATCGTCCTGGAGACCAAGGACTCACCGACCACCGAGGCGGACGCCGAGTCCACCGACCGCGCCCTGGAAGTCCTCAGGCAGCGCGTCGACGCTCTCGGCGTCTCGGAGCCCGGCATCGCACGGTCCGGCGAGAAACGCATCATCGTCGAACTCCCCGGAGTCCAGGACCCGCGCAAGGCGGCCGAGGTCATCGGCCGCACCGCCCAGCTGACCGTCCACCCCGTCACGGGGGAGTCCGCCGACAAGGGCACGGCGAAGCCCGCCGCCGACGGATCGCGGACCCTGCCCGACCCCGACCGGAAGGGCAGCTACCTGACGCTCGGCCCCACCGCGCTCACCGGTCAGGGCGTCAAGGACGCCCAGGCCACGCTCGACCAGCAGTCCCTCGCCGGCTGGCTCGTCACCCTCGACTTCCGCAAGGAGGCGGGCGACACCTGGGCGAAGATCACGGGTGACGCGGCCTGCGCACCGCAGAACGCCCCCGAGCGCCGCGTCGCCATCACCCTCGACGACAAGATCATCTCGGCGCCCGGCGTCAACCAGGGCGTGCCGTGCGAGACCGGTATCACCGGCGGCACCACCCAGATCACCGGCGACTTCAGCCAGTCCGAGGCCCGCGACCTCGCCGCACTCGTCAAGGGCGGCGCACTGCCGGTGCCCGTCGACGTCGTCGAGCAGCGCACCGTGGGCGCGACGCTCGGCGCCGACGCCATCGAGGCCAGCGCCACGGCCGCCGTCATCGGCATCGCCCTGACCGCTCTGTTCATCACCGCCGTCTACCGGCTCATGGGCGCGCTCGCCGCCCTCGCCCTCGCGCTGTACGGCCTCATCTCGTACGCCGCGCTCGTCGCACTCGGCGCGACGCTGACCCTGCCCGGCCTCGCCGGGTTCGTGCTCGCCATCGGCATGGCCGTCGACGCCAACGTGCTCGTCTTCGAACGCGCACGGGAGGAGTACCTCGGCGTCCGCTCCGCCGACCTGGCCAAGCCCGTGCGCACGGGCTTCGCGAAGGCGTGGAGCGCGGTCGTCGACTCGAACGTGACGACGCTGCTCGCCGCCGGCCTGCTGTTCTTCTTCGCCACCGGACCCGTCAAGGGCTTCGGCGTCACGCTGTCCATCGGTGTCCTCGCGTCGATGGTGACGGCACTGGTCATCACCCGCGTCCTCGCCGACTTCGCCGTGGGCCGCGACTTCGTGCGCAAGCGGCCCGGTCTGACGGGCATCGCCTCCACGGGCCGCGTCCGCGCCTGGCTCGCCCGCCGCAGGCCGAACCTGGTGCGCCACCGGCGCCGCTGGCTCGGCGCCAGCGCCCTCCTGGTGGTCGTGGCGGTCGCGGGCATCGTGCTGCGCGGTCTGGAGTTCGGCGTCGAGTTCACCGGCGGCCGCCTCGTCGAGTACAGCACCAGCAGGTCCGTCGACGCCGACACCGCCCGCGAAGCCGTGTCCGACGCGGGCTTCCCGCGCGCGGTGGTGCAGGAGTCGGGGGACGGCGACATCTCCGTACGCACGGAACGGCTGACCGACGCCGAACAGCAGCGCGTCAAGGAGGCTCTGGAAGGGCCCGGTGGCACGGTCACCGTGGAGCGCGACGAGATGATCGGGCCGAGCCTCGGCGATGAGCTCCGCCAGAAGGCGCTCATCGCCCTCGGCATCGCCGTCGCCGCCCAGCTGATCTATCTGAGCGTCCGGTTCCGCTGGACCCTCGCGGTGGCGGCCGTCTCGGCGATGGTCCACGACGTGCTGCTGGTGGTGGGCCTGTTCGCCTGGCTCGGCAAGCCCGTCGACAGCGTCTTCCTCGCCGCCCTGCTCACCGTGATCGGCTACTCGGTCAACGACACGGTGGTCGTCTTCGACCGCGTGCGCGAGGTGCGCCGCCGCGATCCGCGCGGCGACCTGGAAGCCACCGCCAACCAGGCCGTCGTGCAGACGCTCCCGCGCACCGTGAACACGGGCATGGGCGCGCTGTTCATCCTCACCGCCCTGGCGGTGCTCGGCGGCGACTCGCTCGCGGACTTCTCGCTCGCGCTGATCGCCGGGGTCCTGGTCGGCATGGCATCGACCGTCTTCACGGCCGTCCCGATCGCCGTCGCGCTCGAACGCGGCAATCCGGCGGCGCCGCCCTCGCGCCCGGGCCGGTCGGGCGGCACGGGCGGCCCTCGCGACGTACCCGACGGGTACAGCCCCCTGGAGGCGCGCAGGAGGAGGGAGCGGGGGACCGGCGCGGTCGTCTGAGGCGTACCGTCCTGCGCGTCCCGCCTCCGCAGGTGCCGAACGGGTATCTCGCTTAACGTACCCATATGGTCACAAAACGAAATGCATCAGCTGTCAGGCGTGGACGCCCCGCGCTCACCCGTGGCACGGGCCTGATCTGTGTCGCGGCCGCGGCCGGAGCGCTGCTCACCGGCTGCGGCAACGACGACGGCGACACCGCGAAGTCCGACTCCTCCACGGCCGGACGTGCGGCGTCGCCCTCGTCGTCCGACGGGGGCAACCTCACGGACGACCAGCGGGAGCGCAAGGAACTCGTGCCCAAGGCCAAGGTCGGCTACGACAAGGCGCTGGACGCGGCGGTGGCGACGGTCGACAAGTCGAAGCCGGTCTCCATCGAGCTCAAGGGCACGCCGGACAAGCCGGTCTGGAAGGCGGAGGTGGCGACCGCGGACGGCGCCTCCCACGACGTCGACGTCGACGCGGTCACCGGCAAGGCCGGGCAGGCACGCGCCGACAACGACCAGGACCAGGACGACAAGCGCGAGCTCGCGGACTGGCTGAAGAAGGCGACCGTCACCCCGCAGCAGGCCGCGCAGACCGCCACGGACAAGAAGAAGGGCACCGTCACCTCGGTGGAGCTCGACGACTCCGACAAGGGCGACATGGTGCTGTGGTCCGTCGACGTCGTGACGACCGACGACTGGAACAAGACGACCTACGACATCGACGCGACCAACCGCAAGATCGTCCGGGAGCACGTCGACCGGGACTGACTCCCGGCCGGCCCCCACCGTCGGAGGACCTCGTGGCCGGGCGGCGGTGACACCGGCGCGAGGATGGGCGCATGGATGTTCGTCAGCTGGAGTACTTCCTCGCGATCGTCGACCACGGCGGTTTCAACCGGGCGGCGTCGGCCCTCTACCTCTCCCAGCCGTCGCTGTCCCAGGCGGTGCGGGCGCTCGAACGGGACCTGGGCAGCAGCCTGTTCCACCGCATCGGCCGCCGTGCCGTGCTCACCGAGGCGGGCACGGCGCTGATCGAACCCGCCAGGGCGGCCGTACGCAGCCTGGAGACGGCCCGTGCCAGCGTCGCCGCGGTGCACGAGCTGCGCGAGGGGCGGCTCGACATCGCCGCCATGCCCTCCCAGGCGGTGGAACCGCTCACCACGATGGTCCGCGGCTTCACCGGCCGCCACCCCGGCGTGTCCGTGAACATCCGGGCGGCGTTCACCTCGCGCGACGTCATCGACATGGTGCGCACCGGCGCCGCCGAACTGGGCCTGCTCGCCACCTCCGGCCCCCTCGCCGAGAGGGAAGTGCTCTCGCACGACGTGGGCGAGCAGCGGTTCGTCCTGGTCACCCCGCCCGACGGTCCCTTCCCCGCGGGCCGCCCGGTGGCCCGCGAGGAGCTCGCTGGACGGCGGTTGATCGTCGGACAGCGGGGCACCGGCATGCGCGCGTACGTCGACGGGCTGCGCGAGCGCGGCATCGACTTCGCCATCGCCGCCGAGACCGAGCACCGCGTGGCGATCCTGCCGCTGGTGCTCGCCGGAGTCGGCCTCGCCGTCGTCACCGAGTCCTGGCGCACGACCGCCGAACGGGCCGGTGCGCTGGTCCTGGACATCGAGCCGCGCACGACGCTGCGGATCGCGCTGGTGAGCCGCAGGGCCGAGCAGTCGCCGGCGGCGCGGACGTTCCTCACCTGCGCGCTGGCCGAGTCCAGGTAGCGCGTGCATATAGGCGTGCCCTATAAGGCAGATCGGCAGAGCGTCTTGGACGCCCGAACACCCCCGTTGCTGCAATCAGGGCATGACCCACCACCACATCGCACTCATCCCAGGCGACGGCATCGGCACCGAAGTGCTGCCTCCCGCACAGCGGGTCGTCGACGCGGTCGGCGCCCGCCACGGCTTCACCTGCGCCTATACGACGTACGACTGGTCGTGCGAGCGCTACGCCCGCGAGGGCGCCATGATGCCCGAAGACGGACTCGACCAGCTGCGCGACAAGGACGCCATCCTGCTCGGCGCGGTCGGCTACCCGGGCGTGCCCGACCACGTCTCGCTGTGGGGGCTGCTGATCCCGATCAGGCGGGGCTTTCGCCAGTACGTCAACGTGCGGCCGATCCGGGTCTTCGAGGGAGTCGAGAGCCCGCTGCGGGCCGCCGCGCCCGGCGAGGTCGACTTCGTCGTCGTACGCGAGAACGTCGAGGGCGAGTACAGCGAGATCGGCGGACGGCTGAACCGCGGCTTCCCGGAGGAGATGGCCGTCCAGGAAGCCGTGTTCACGCGCGCGGGAGTCACCCGCGTCCTCGAATACGCCTTCGACCTGGCCGCGCGGCGCGACGGCAGGCTCACCTCGGCCACCAAGTCGAACGGCATCGTGCACACCCTGCCGTTCTGGGACGAGCTGGTCGCCGAACGCGGCGCGGCGCACCCGGCGGTGGAGTGGGACCAGGAGCACATCGACGCGCTGGCCGCGAAGTTCGTCCTCGACCCGGCCCGCTTCGACGTCGTGGTCGCCTCCAACCTCTTCGGTGACATCCTCAGCGACCTGGCCGCCGCCGTGGCCGGTTCCATCGGCATCGCCCCGGCCGCCAACCTCAATCCGGAGCGCGAGTTCCCCTCGATGTTCGAGCCGGTCCACGGCTCCGCCCCCGACATCGCGGGCCGCGGCACCGCCAACCCCCTCGGCGCGATCTGGTCGGCGGCGATGATGCTCGACCACCTCGGACACCGCGCGGCGGCCGACGACATCACGGCCGCGATCGCCGCGGTGCTCGCCAAGACCGATGTGCGCACCCCGGACCTCGGCGGCGACAGCACGACCACCGCGTTCACCGAGAAGCTCCTCGAACTGCTCTGACACGTTCCCCGGCGAGGAGTAACGCCATGGCAGCAACCGCGTCCACCACCTCCGGCACCCCACCGACCGCACCACCGTCCGAACCCTCGACCCCCTGGTACCGGCAGCTGTACTTCTGGGTCCTGACCGCGATCGTCGCCGGCATCCTGACCGGCTGGCTCATGCCCTCCGTGGGCGTCGCCCTGGAACCCGTCGGCACCACGTTCGTCTCCGCGATCAAGATGCTGATCACCCCGATCGTCTTCCTGACGATCGTCGCGGGCATCGGCGGTGTCGACAGTCTGCGCCGGGTCGGCAGGGTGGGGCTGAAATCCCTGCTCTACTTCCAGGCCGGAACCCTCGCAGCCCTCGCCGTCGGACTCATCGCGGTCAATCTCTTCCAGCCCGGCGCCGGGGTCCACGCCCACCCCGGCGACCTGCGGCTCTCCGGCGACGCCGCGCAGTACGTCAAGGACGGCGAGGACCAGAGCTGGTGGCACTTCCTCACCGACATCGTGCCGTCCAGCGCGGTCGGGGCGTTCGCCGAGGGGAACATCCTCCAAGTCATCTTCTTCGCCGTCCTGTTCGGTGTGGCGCTGAAGGCCGTGGGACCCGCGGGCGCACCCCTGGTCGACGGCGTCAACCGGCTGAGCGCGGTCGTGTTCAAGATCCTGCACTACGTGATGCTCGCCGCTCCCGTCGGAGCGTTCGGCGCCATGGCCTACACCATCGGCAAGTACGGCATCTCCACGCTCACCAGCCTCGGCCGGCTCATCGGCCTGTTCTACGGCACGTCGCTGTTCTTCGTCGTGGTCGTCCTGGGCGGCGTGCTCGCCCTGCTGCGGATCAACATCTTCCGGCTCCTGCACCACCTGCGGGAGGAGTTCCTCATCGTCCTCGGCACGTCGTCGTCGGAGAGCGTGCTGCCGCGGGTGATGCACAAGCTGCAAGGGCTCGGCGTGCGCAGGGACATCGTCGGCCTGACCGTGCCGACCGGGTACTCCTTCAACCTCGACGGCAGCTCCATCTACCTCTCCCTGGCCGCCGTCTACATCGCACAGGCCACCGACACCCCGCTCACCCTCGGCCAGCAACTCGGTCTGCTCGCCGTCATGATCCTGACGTCCAAGGGGTCCGGGGGCGTCACGGGCGCCGGGTTCATCGCCCTGGCCGCCACGCTCTCCACCGTCGGCACCGTGCCCGCCGCGGGCATCATGCTGATCTTCGGCATCGACAAGTTCATGTCCGAGTGCCGGGCCCTGACGAACCTCGCGGGCAACAGCGTCGCCACGCTCGTCGTCGCACGGTGGGAGGGCGTCCTCGACACGGCACGCGTCAACAGGGTGCTGCGGAGCGGAGTTCCCGAGCCCTCCACGGAGCCATCGACCGAGTCCCTGGAGGAGCCCTCCAAGGAGTCCTTGAAGGAGCCCTCGAACGAGTCGGGCATGCGCGGAACTTCGACGGCGGGGAAGGCGTTGGCGGAGTGACGCGCACAAGCGCGTGGACGAGCGAAGCAGTCGAGGTGGCACGGATGGCGATGTGGGACCGGATCAAGGACCAGGCCAAGGGTCTGCAGCAGTCGCAGGGGTCGCGCGGCTCCGGCGGCCACGGACGACCGGGTTCTGGCTCCGGCGGGGGATCGAAGGCGCAGCTCGTGGGCGTGCTCAAGACCCAGCTGGCCTCCTTGAAGACCGAGCTCAAGAGCGGTGCCTACCGCGACGCGAGCATGGCCATGTGCGCCCTGGTCGCGGCGGCCGACGGCTCGGTCGACCCGGCCGAGCGCCAGCACGTGGAGTCGCTGATCGTGCAGAACGACGTCCTGCAGAACTTCCCGCCTGACCAGCTGCGGCAGCGGTTCAACAAGCACGTGGACCAGCTGTCGCTCAACTTCCAGCAGGGCAAGACCGAGGCGATGCAGGAGATCGCCAAAGCGGCAAAGAAGCCGATGGAGGCCAAGGCGGTCGTGCAGACCGGCTTCGTCGTCGCCGGCGCGGACGGGTACATCGCACCGGCGGAGGAGCAGGTCCTCCGCGAGGCGTGCGCGGCGCTGAACGTGTCGCCGCAGGAGTTCGGGCTCTGAGCCTGGTTCGGGTCTGACCGGGCGGTGCCGGTAACCGGCGGGGCCGGTGTTCGGCAGTGCCGGTAACCGGTGGGGCCGGTGACCGGTAGAGGTTACGCCGCCACGGTGTCGAGGGCCGGGCCGATCACGTCGAAGGCCCGGTCGAGGAGTTCGGCCGGGTCCTCGGCGCCGTCGCTGTCGCTCCACCGACGCAGCACGGCGTCGAACGCGGTGAGGGCCATCCCCGCGGCCATGCGCGGGTACAGCTCGGCCTCGTGGTCGAGCCCCGTGCGGCGGCCCATCTCCTCCGTCAGGTCGTCACGCCACTGCGCCTGCCGCTCCAGGAAGCGGGCCAGCAGGGCGGGTGTCCGCAGGATCAACTGCACCACGATCAGCGCACGCTGGGCCTGGTCGGAGCGTGCGGAACAGGCGGCGAGGGGGACCTTGACGGCGTTCCGCAGCGCCTCCGCGGGTGATTCGCCGGCGGGGCGGTCGGCCAACTCCGCGCGCATGCCGGTGCCCATGTCGGCCAGGAACTGGACGACCACGTCCTCCTTGGACGCGAAGTACCGGAAGAAGGTGCGCCGGGACACCCCGGCGGTGGCCACGATCTCGTCGATGGTGACCGCGTCGTACCCCTTCAGCGCGAGCAACTGCAGCGCGGACTCGGTCAGTTCGTCCGAGACGAGGCGTCGTTTGCGCTCGGCCAGGCTCATGCGGGGCTGGGAGGTCACCCGCTCATCGTACAGGCCGGGTACTCGGATGCCTTCGGTGTCACTCGGGGGCAGGGCGGCATTCTGTGCCGCTCGTGGCGGGGAATGCCGCCCTGCCGGGCGTCGGCCGGTCCGACCGGCCGGGTGTCAGAACTTGCGCCAGCGTGCGCTCGCGAACGAGAAGAGTCCGAAGGCGACGAGACCGACGGCGATCAGCGCGAGCAGCCAGGGCCCCGCGCCGGTGTCGGCGAAGGAGCGCAGTGTGTTGTCCATGCCCTTGGCCTGGCCCGGCTTGTGGCGCAGCGCCGCGGTGATGGCGAAGCCGCCCGCGACGCCGAACACGATGCCGCGTGCCGTCCCGCCGGTGACGCCGAGGACGTCGGTCGCCTGCCGCATCCGGCGCGGCATCTCGGAGACGCGCAGCTTGTCGCGGAACTTGCGGAGCAGCGCGCGGCCCGCGATCCAGACCCCCGCCACGAGCACGCCGGCGCCCGCGGCGGCGACGAGCCACTGACCGGCGGGCCAGTCGAGCACCTTCGCCGTCGCGTCCTGGGTCTGCTTGTCGCTCGATCCGCTGCCACTGCCCTGGTCGCCCGCGGCGTAGGCGATGACGGAGTACGTCACGAAGCTGTAGAAGAGGCAACGCGCGGCGGCCATGGCCCGCTTGCCCGCGGTGTTTCCGTCCGGCCCCGCCTGTCCGAAGAAGACCTCGGAGAGCCGCCACAGCGCCATGCCCGCCAGGGCGCCGCCGAGCAGCCACAGCATGACGTGCCCGAACGGGCGCTCCGCGATCTCGGCCAGGGCGCCACCCCGGTCCGCCTGGCGGCCGTCGCCGCCGTCGGAGAACGCGATGCGCAGGGCCAGTGCGCCGACCAGGAGATACAGGACACCACGTCCGACGAAACCGGCGCGTGCCACCGCGGCCACGCCTCGTCCCTTGGCTGCGCGCCTTGCTTTGCCCTTGCCGCGCACGGTGGCCGACGTGAGACGCACGGAAGGGAGGCGCTTGGATCGGAGATGCATGGCTACCGGATGCCCCCGGTGCCCTGCCTCATGCCGACCTCTGTGAGCCCCGGACGTGGGGCTCGGTCGCAGGTACGGATCCGGGCCCGCGTCAGCGGAACCCGCTCCGGGAGCCGGTGCGCGTACACGGCACCGGCGCGCCGGCCGGAATTGTGAACGCCTTGTCGAGTGAGGTGATGCGCAGCAGTCGTCGGTTGCGCGCGCTGCCCGGTACGAGCCATAAGGTGCCCCGGTCGGGGGAGACCCGCTTCCGGATCCGCACGAGCAGCCGGAGGCCGCCGGCATCCATGAACGTCACTTCCCGCAGGTCCGCGACGACCCGAGGGCCGGCCCGGTCCATGAGGGCCATGACACGGGGGGCGAGCTCCTGGTCGGCCCAGGCGTCCAGTTCGCCCCAAAACGCAAGGACATCAGTGCCGTTCACCACGCGGTGCTGCAGGCCGAAGGTGAAGTCGGCGGTGCCCGTTTCCCAGTCCAGCAGTGTCTTTTCCCTTCACGGAGAGTAATCAAAATGTTGGTGGCGTGGCGTACGAAGACCGGCGCCGGACGCCACCGAGGTCCTGGGCGGCACCGAGGTCATGTGTCAATAGTTCCCGCTCAGAGCCGTTCGTACCCTCGTGTGGTGATGTGATTGACTGGAAAGCGGAGTTGATGGGGTGTCAAGTCGACGATTACGCAGAGTAATCGTAACACTGTGTGTGCTTCCGGCGTTCCGCTCCGGCGCTCGGCCGTGCTCCACGGCGAAGGGGCAAGAGTCCAAGGCCGCGCCGCGATTGTCCATGGCGGGAGCGCGGGCGGCGGGGACGACACTGTGGGCGCCCCGCACTGTTCTCCGCCCCCCACCCAGGAGGAACAGCACATGTCTGCTCTCAGCATTCGGCGCCGCGGCGGCGCGGTCGCGGCAGCCGCCGGACTGGCCATGATGCTCCCCGGTCAGGCCGCCGCGGCGGTCGGCGGCGGGAACGTGTCGATCAGCTGGTCCATCCCCGGCACCCCCACCGAGGGCCTGCGCGACATCACCTTCCCCATGACGGTCAACCCGGCCACCGCCCACAAGGACGGCATCTACTTCGCCCAGCAGTTCGGCTTCACCAACGCCGCGGACGTGGGATACACGGGCCTGCAGCCCCGCGCGAACAGCGGCGGCAGCGAACGGCTCTCCGCCCGCTTCTCCAACTTCGTCGCGGGCTCGACGACCACGGGCCCCCTGTGCCACCAGGGAGCGGACGGAGGCCCCGGCGTGACCTGCGCGGTCGACTTCGACGCCGTCTACGGCCACCGCTACGACATCAGGGTCGAGCGGGAAGGGACCGACACCTGGACCGGCACCGCACGGGACACGGTGACCGGCAAGGAGACCCACCTCGGCACGTACACGCTTCCGGCGGGCAGCGGAAACCTCCGCGGCTCCCAGGGCGGCTTCGTCGAGTACTACGCGGGCATCCCCAGCTGTGCCGAGATGCCCAGGTCCGACGTCGTCCTCGGTGGCCCCACGTCCACCGACGCGGGCGGCCTGAGCGGCACGGCGCGGGCCAACTACGAGTACAGCGACTGCGTGGGCGAGTCCGGCTACCACGCGGAGAACGCGGGCGCGGGCACGCATGTCACCCGCGGCTTCGTCACCGCCGCCGCGGACTGAGCCCTACGAGGGCCGGCCCGGGTCCCGCTCGACCGGCAGCCACAGTTCGGCGTCCGTCTCGGCAACGGACGACGCCCCGCGCGTGCGCAGGATCTCGGGCCCCGGGCGGCTGCGGTACGGGTTCGACGGGAACCACTCCATGAACACGTCGCGCCACAGGTTCTGGATGGCCTCCGGGGCGGGGCCCGACGTCGTGAACACCGCCCACGTCCCCGCGGGCACGGGCAGCACGGCCGTGCCCGCGGGCGCGGCCGAGGTCGTGATCACCCCCTGGTAGTAGTCGAGTTCGGTGCCCTCGGCGCGGCTCGGGTCCAGGCCGTCGCAGACGGCGAGGATGCCGTGCGGCTCCTGGTCCGACAGCTTCTCCAGCCGCTCCAGGTCTTCCGGCGCGATCCCGCGCACGAAGTCGATGATCGACCGGTTCGGTCCCGAATGCACCAGCGGCACCCGGGCCTTGGGCCCGACGACGGTGAAGCCCGGCTTGTCCACCACGCGGTACCGCAGGTCGCTGCTGCCCTCGACGGTGAGACGGAAGGTCACCCGGGACTGGGAGCTGAGCTCGGCGCCGGAACGCCGGGCCTCACCGGGCCCGACGCCGTGCATGGAGCGGAACGCCCGCGCGAACGCCTCGCCCGACCCGTAGCCGTGGCGGACCGCGATCTCCAGGAGCGTGTCACGGTCCGCCAGCACCTCCGCGCCCGCGAGGGTGAGCCGTCGGCGCCGGACGTACTCCGAGAGCGGCATGCCCGCGAGCGCGGAGAACATCCGGCGCAGGTGGTACTCGGAAGTGGCCGCGATCCGGGCCGCCTCGGCCACGTCGACGGTCCCGCCGAGGTGGCGCTCGATGTACTCCATGGCCTCATTGAGCCGCTCCAGCACCCTCGGCTCCTTCCTGTTCCGTGATCACCACCCTAGAGGCCCGAGGTCAGCGCACGAGCTCCACGGGCAGCTCCACCCGGCGCCGGGGCGCGGTGCCGTCGAGGGCCGCGCACCCGTCGGAGACGCGGAGACCGGCCGCCGCACAGGCGTAGGCAAGCTCGCGGGCGTCGTACGGCACGCCAGGACCGGTCTGCCAGAAACGGAAGCGCCAGTACGCGGACGGGTCCGTGGCCTCGGGGGAGAGGCCGACCTCCTCGTGCTCCACGCACCGGCCGTCCCGCGCCAGCGTGCCGTGGGTGCCGCCCTTCGGGTTGAAGTACAGCCCGAAGGCGGTGGTGCCGGCGGATATCGCGCCCAGCAGGGTCTCGTCGCTCGGCAGGTAACCGTCCTGGGTGATCACGCAGCCGCCGGGGTCGCCCGGAACCTCGGTCACCGAGACGAAGCGGAGGGCCCTGTCGCAACCGTCCTCGTCCTCCCAGTCGTCCGCGTCCGTCCCGTCGTCCTCGGCGAATCCGTCGTCCTCCTCGAACGAGGCGTCCTTCGGGAGGATTTCGGGGCAGAGCGCCGGGTCGGCGCCGAGACGGCGGACGACCTCGGCCCCGCCCAGACCGCGCACGAAGGCGACGCCGAGCCCCTCCGTCCACCTGTTCGCGTCGGTGAAGGCCGCGACGAGCGCGTCGGCGGCGCGGAAGGCCGCCAGCTCCTCGTCCGGCAGTGCCACCGCGCCCGGCAGCTCCGCGACGACCGGAGCGAGCGGTGTCGTCAGGAGCAGCCGTCCCGGCGACCAGGGCCCGGTTTGCGGGGTCCAGACGTCCGCGCCCGCACCGATCAACGTACGCACACACTCCTCGTCGCCGGCGCAGGTGGCGTGCCACAGCGCCGTGTGCCCTTCGCGGTCGGGCGCGTCGATGTCCGTGACATGCGGGAGCAGCAGCCTCAGGGACTCCGCGCCGCCCCGCTCGGCGGCCAGGTGCAGCGGGGTGCGGCCGGACCAGACGTCGGCGTCGGCGGACGCGCCTCCGTCGAGCCGAGCCCGGATCAGCGCCGCGTCGCACCACCCCTCGTACCCGATGCCTTCCCAGTCGGCCCGCGGCACGTACCGCTGCCGTGCCTCCTCCCGGTCGCGCAGGACGCCGAGTTCGTGCGCGGACATCGGGCGGGCGAGGAAGCCGGGCGGGCCGCCCCACCGGCCGAAGACGAGGAACCGGTCCCCGGTGGCGCGGGGCGTCGGCAGGCCGGGCCACACCTCGACGGCACGGGTGGACGCGGCACGCAGGGCATCGGCGTCGACCGGCGTACTCGTCTCCGGGACGTCCTCGTCCGGCCACTCCACCACCAGCCGCGCCTCGCCGGGCGGGGGCAGTTCCGGCAGGTACAGGTCGACGTCGGTCCTGAAGAGTGAGTCCCGCATTCCGCCGGAGTCCAGCGGGATCAGCCCCGTCGGCTTCCCCGACTGCACGGCGGCCAGGCGCGCCGCCGGACCGAGCACCCGCGTGGAGTTCGCCCCGTCCGTGTCGAGGGAGGTGACGCGCCGCCCGTCGCCCAGCAGGAGCCCGACGCGCAGCCCCGACTGGTCGGGCCGGCCCTCGTGCTGCCGGTGGACCGTCCGGTGCACGGCGAGGTGCAGCGTGACGGATCCGGGCCACACGGACCAGCCGGTCAGCAGGACCTTGACGGTCGGACCGGCCCCTGCCACCGCGGGCTGCGGCACCGAGGCCGGGGCGAACCAGTCGAGCGGTGGCCGCTCCCGGGCCGCGTCCTCGCCCGGAGGACCCAGCCGGATTGCCTCACCGCGCCCTTCGGCGGGTGCCCCGGACGGACCCTCCGACGGCTCGTCGGACACATCGTCGAGCCGTTCCCCGGCCGGGTACACCAAGTCGTCAAAAAATCCCATGCCGTCATGCTGTCAGCAGGGTCTGACAACGGGCCCGCGCCACATCCCCGGTGACGGAGGCTCAGCCTCCGGCGGGCACCCGGCTTCGCTCCGCGCAGTCGAGCAGCGTAGGCAGCGCCCGTTCGAGCAGGTCGACGCCGTGTGCGTACGGCAGCCGCAGCCGGTCACGGAACCCGTCGACCGCCGAGAACGCCGACCCCGGCACGACGGCCACACCCCGCCGCCGCGCGAGCTGCGCCAGCGCCTCCGTGTCGGTGCCCGGCACCCGGACCCACAGGGCGGGGCCGCCCGCGGGCCGGTCCCACTCCCAGTGCGGGGCACGCGAGCGCAACAGCTTCTCCGCGCCCGCCAGTTGCTCACGGAGTACCTCGCGGCGAGCGGTCCGCGCCTGCGGCAGACTCGCGAGCAGCCGCGACGCCACCAGCTGGTCCACGACCGAACACGACAGGTCCACCGACGTCTTGATCTTCGCGAGACGCGCCACGATGTGCGGCGACGACCGCACCCAGCCCACCCGGAGCCCGCCCCAGAACAGCTTCGACAGCGTCCCCACCGTGATCGTGGACGTCACCGGGAGGCGGGCCGAAAGCGGCACGGGCGCACCGTTGTCGGCGAGCCCGAGCTCCGCGCACGCGGTGTCCTCGACGGTGAACAGTTCGCGCTCGCCCAGCGCCGACGCCCACTCCCGCAGCGCCGCCCCGTCCAGGCTGCGGCCGGTCGGATTGTGCACGGACGGCTGGAGGTAGACGAGCCGCGGCCGCACCTTCGCGCCCAGACGCCGTAGCGCCGCCGCGTCCGATCCCGCGCCGCCCGCCCCCGGCCGGTCCCCGCCGACCGGCACGAGCCGCGCGCCGCGCGAGCGCAGCGCCTCCAGGGCGCCCCGGTAGGTCGGGTTCTCCACCACGACGGTGTCGCCCGGCTCGACCAGCGACTGCGCGACCAGCCACACGGCCTGCTGCGATCCCGCCGTGATCAGGATCTGCTCCGGCTCGGTGGGCAGCCCGGCCCCGCGGTAGTACGCCGCGATGCCCTCGCGCAACTCCGGCAGCCCGTGCGTCAGATAGCCGTCCGCGCGCAGC
The DNA here is from genome assembly GCF_008642315.1 of Streptomyces venezuelae. Classification (NCBI taxonomy): domain Bacteria; kingdom Bacillati; phylum Actinomycetota; class Actinomycetes; order Kitasatosporales; family Streptomycetaceae; genus Streptomyces; species Streptomyces venezuelae. Next base: position 8,581,247 of record NZ_CP029192.1, read on the forward strand.
AGCGGCGCGAGCTCGGCACCCGACAGCGCGCCGACCGTGTCGGCCACCGCGCCGAGGCCGTCCAGCGCGCCGCTCGACAGGTCGGCGCCGCTCATGCGCGCGTCGAAACTGGCGAGCCGCCCCTCGCCCCCGTGCCGCTCCTCGTCCGGGGACTGCTCGAGCGCGCCCGAGCCGCGCAGCCGGGAACCGCTGCCGCGGCGGCTCTCCAGCCACCCCTCCGCCTCCAGGAGGCTGTACGCGGCGGTCACCGTGGAGCGGCTCACCCCCAGTACGCCCGCGAGTTCGCGTTGCGAGGGCAGGGTCGAGCCGGGAGCCACGTCCGCCCGCTCCGCGAGCTCGCGCAGAGCGTCCGCGAGCCTGCGCGGAAGTGGAGCCGCGCCCTCCGATGACCAGCCGGTGAGCAGCCGCGACAATCGGGCCGTCGGGATCTTCGCCATGCCCTTCATCTTCGCCTACTCCCGGGCCGCGCAGGCCAATCGGGTCCCACTGGCCGTTGCCCGGGGCGCATACCGGTCGCAGGATCACAGCACCGAGCACCTGAAGGAGTGTGGAGTACATGGCGACCGTGGTCCTCGTCGGCACGCTGGACACCAAGGGCGAGGAGTACGCGTGGCTGCGCGAACGGCTCCGGGAGTACGGCAGCGACGTCCTGCTGGTCGACGTCGGCGTCCTGCCGCCGCCCGCCCACGCGCCCGTGCCCGACGTTCCCGCCGACGTGGTGGCACAGGCCGCCGGACACGACCTCGGATCGCTGCGCGCCGCCGGGGACCGCGGCGCGGCGGTCGCCGCCATGGCCGACGGACTGACCCGTGTCGTGCTCGACCTGCACCACCAGGGCAAGCTGCACGCGGTGCTCGCGGCCGGAGGCAGCGGCGGCTCGGCCATCGCCTCGCAGGCCATGCGCGCCCTGCCCATCGGCGTGCCGAAGGTCCTGGTCAGCACCATGGCGGGCGGCGACGTCGCACCGTACGTCGACAGCAGCGACCTCACGATGATGTACAGCGTCGTCGACGTCTCCGGCATCAACTCCGTGTCGAGCCACATACTCGGCAACGCCGCGGCGGCCGCGGCCGGCATGGCCCGCCGCCAGGAGCGCAGTCACGAGGAGCTCGCGGGCCCGCGCCGCAAGGTCGTCGCCGCCACGATGTTCGGCGTGACCACGCCCGCCGTCGACACGGCCCGCGCCCGCCTCGCCGAACTCGGCTACGAGGTCCTGGTCTTCCACGCCACCGGAGCGGGCGGCCGCGCCGTGGAGAAGCTCGCCGCCGACGGCCTGCTGGACGGCGTCCTCGACCTGACCACCACGGAACTCGCCGACGAACTCGTCGGGGGAGTGCTCAGCGCGGGCCCCGACCGGCTCACCGCGGCGGGCGCCGCCGCCATCCCCCAGGTCGTCGCGCCCGGCGCCCTCGACATGGTCAACTTCGGCCCCGCCGCGAGCATCCCCGAGCGCTTCGCGGGCCGGCGGTTCCTCGTCCACAACCCGACGGTCACCCTGATGCGCACCACCGCACGCGAGATGGCGGCCCTCGGCGCCATGCTCGGCCACAAGCTCGCCGCGGCCCGCGGGCCCGCCGAACTCTTCTGGCCCCTGCGCGGACTCTCGGCCGTCGACATGCCGGACGCGCCCTTCGCCGACCCGGTGGCCGACAGGACGGGCCTCGACGCCCTGCGCGCCACCGTCTGCGGCAGCGGCGTCCGCCTCCACGAAGTCGACGCCCACATCAACGACGGGACGTTCGCGGTGGCCATGGCCGACCGCCTGCACCAACTGATCGGCGAACGCGCCGCCTCACAGGCCGCCCGCTGACCCCACCGCTTCGAGGAGCAACCCCATGAACCGCAAGGAAGCACTCGCCCGCCTGCACGCCCAGGTCGCCGCGGGCCGACCCGTCGTCGGAGCGGGCGCGGGCACCGGACTCTCCGCCAAGTGCGCGGAGGAGGGCGGCGTCGACCTGCTCATCATCTACAACTCCGGCCGCTACCGGATGGCGGGCCGCGGCTCCCTGGCCGGACTCCTGCCGTACGGCGACGCCAACGAGATCGTCGTCGACATGGCCCGCGAGGTCCTGCCCGTCGTCCGCGACACCCCGGTCCTCGCGGGCGTCTGCGGCACGGACCCGTTCCGCCGCATGGACCTCTTCCTCGACCAGCTCAAGGCCATGGGCTTCACCGGCGTGCAGAACTTCCCCACCGTCGGCCTGTACGACGGCACGTTCCGCGTCAACCTAGAAGAGACCGGCATGGGGTACGGCCTGGAGGTCGACATGGTCCGCGCCGCCCACGAACGCGACCTGCTCACCGCGCCCTACGTCTTCGACCCGGAGCAGGCGGCCGAGATGGCGCGAGCGGGCGCCGACGTCCTCGTCCCGCACGTCGGCCTCACCACCAAGGGATCCATCGGCGCGGGCACCGCCATGACCCTCGACCAGGCGGCGGCCGCCGTGCAGGACATGCACGACGCCGCCAAGAGGGTGAACCCCGACGCCCTCGTGCTCTGCCACGGCGGTCCCATCGCCGAGCCCGAGGACGCGCGGTACGTCCTGGAGCACACCACCGGCATCGTCGGCTTCTTCGGCGCCTCGTCCATCGAACGGCTGCCCACGGAACGGGCGATCGTCGAGCAGACGCGGGCGTTCAAGTCCCTCGGCTCCTGAAGACCTCCGGTGCCGGCCGTGTTACCAGAGGCGGGCGCCCCGCCGCGCCAGATAGCGGTAGGGGCTGACGTCCGAGCCGTAGTGGCGCCGGGCCCGTATCTCCAGGTGGAGATGGGGACCGGTGGCACGCCCCGTGCTGCCGCTGCTCCCGAGCCGCGTCCCGGCGCGGACGCGGGCACCCTTGCGCACCCGGATGCGGGAGAGGTGCCCGTACACCGCGTAGTGCCCGTCCGGCATCCGTACGGTGACAGCCTTGCCGTACGCCCCGGACCAGCGCGCCAGCACCACGACCCCGCCGCCCACCGCGTACACGGCGGTGCCGCTCGGGACCGCGAGGTCGATGCCGGTGTGGTGGCCCGCGAGCCAGTTGCCGCGCGCCCCGTACCGGGTGGTGATCCGGTATCTGCGCCGCAGCGGAAGGGCGAACCGGCGGGGACCGGCCGCGAAACCGCGCTCCTCGTCCTCCGGGAACTCCGCGTCGCCGTCGACGAGCGCCGACTCGAACTCGGCGTCGTAGTCGGCGTCGCAGGAGTCGAGCTCCTCGTCGGCCCGCGGCGCGGCCGCCCCCGCCGTGAGGGCGCCGCCCGCCAGCAGCACCGCTGCCATGCCCAGTACGTCACGTCGCGTGGTGCCCGCTTCACGCGGGCTTTCTATGTGGTGGCCCATCTCACTCAGCAGACCGTCAGGGGCGTGGGTACGCACCTCGGCTGCGCCATCCGGAGGACACGGGGCCCGCCACGCACGCACTGACACGGGACGTCTTGAGACATCGAGGGGAAAGGGACAGCGATGCATCGCGCATTGGATTCAGGGTGGAACTCGTCGAGGTACGGAGTCCTCCGGCCTCTCTGAAAGGACCGGGTCTCCGGCGAACCACGGCGCGGCGCGGCCGAGGTGGACAGCGGCCGCGCCGCGCCGGGCCGAGGCCCTAGAGGGCGATCCACTCCGTGGCCGTCGTCACCTGAGCGAGGAGGTCCGGCAGCGGCTCGGTTCCGAGGCCGGGACCGGTGGGAACTTCGAGGTGGCCGTCCGCGAGCACGAACGGCTCGGTGATGTCGGTCGCGAAGTAGCGGTGCGAGCCCGAGGTGTCGCCCGGGAGCGTGAACCCGGGCAGCGCCGCGAGCGCGACGTTGGCGGCACGGCCGATGCCGGTCTCCAGCATCCCGCCGCACCACACGGGAACGCCGTGGGCGCGCGCGATGTCGTGGATGCGCCGGGCCTCCAGATAGCCGCCCACCCGGGCCGGCTTGACGTTGATGATCGAGCAGGCACCGAGCGAGATGGCGGCCGCCGCGTGGGCGGCCGACTCGATGGACTCGTCCAGACAGATCGGGGTGCGCAGGAGCTTCGCGAGCTGCGCGTGCTGCACCATGTCGTCGTTGGCGAGGGGCTGCTCCATCAGCAGCAGCCCGAAGTCGTCCAGCTTGGCCAGGTGCTGGGCGTCGACGAGGGTGTACGCGGCGTTCGCGTCGACCTGCAGCAGCAGGTCGTCCCCGAAACGTTCGCGCACCGCGCGCACCGGCTCGATGTCCCAGCCCGGCTCGATCTTCAGCTTGATCCGGACGTACCCCTCGGCGACGTACTTCTCGACGGCGTCGAGGAGTTGGGGGATCGAGTCCATGATGCCCACCGAGACACCGCAGGGGACGCGGTCGCGCGCTGCGCCCAGGTACGACCCGAACGACTCGCCGGTGGCCCGCAGCTGGGCGTCGAGGACCGCGCTCTCCAGGGCGGACTTGGCCATGTGGTGCCCGGTGAAGGGCTCCAGGGCGCGGCCCACGGCGGTCGCGTCCACGCCGTCCTTGGGCAGGGCGGGGATGAGGAACTTGCGCAGGACGTCCTGCGCCCCGTCGACGTACTCGCTGGAGTAGCGCGGCTCGGACATCGCCGCGCATTCGGCCCAGCCCTCCCCGTCGGCGGTGACGACCCGCACCAGCAGCACGTCACGGGCGGTCTCGACGCCGAACGAGGTGCGGAACGGCGCGACGAGTGGCATCGCGATGCGGCGCAGTTCGACGCCGGTGATCTTCGACTTGGTCACTGGTTGCTCCCGGTGGGCAGGTGTGCGGAGGTGGCGGGGGCGCGGTGGACGACGTAGCTGCGCCGGTCGTGGAGGCCGAGGACGCGGGCGCCGTCGGCGAGCAGCGTGCCGAGGGTCTCCCGCACGGCGAGCCGCCAGGCGCGGGCCGCGGCGGCGTCGGTGCGGCGCAGCGCCTCGATGTCGTCCGGCAGGTCGATCAGGACGAACTCGGCGTCGGTGGGCCCGAGCCGCGGGAGGCCGTCCAGGTCGCGCACGGCGTGTGCGGCGCCGGCGGGCAGGGGGATGCCGTCGTGCTCGGCCGCGAGGCGCGGCGCCGACAGGTCCCAGGCGGTCAGGACGCGGTCCGACTCGTCGCCGCCGTTGATGGCGTCGTCCATGGCACCGTAGAAGGACTGCAGGTACTCCTCGGGCCGCGCCCCCAGCTTGGTGAGGTTGAAGTGGGCGTTGCGGCGGATGAGGGGGTCGTACGTCCACGTGATGCGCTTCAGGCCGCGGTCCAGGGCCCATTGGCGCTGGTGCAGCTTGAGGGCGAGGCCTGTGCCCCGGCCCATGACGGCGCCCGTGATGTGGGAGTGCAGGGTGGTGCCCGCGGGCTCCGCGAAGAACGCCACGGAGGCGCCCGTCATGCGTCCGTTCTCGTACGCTCCGCCGACGTAGTTGCCCGCGTGGCTCAGCGCGCGCATGACCTCGGCGGAGATCGGACCCGTGCTCGGCTCGGTGCCCCAGATGTCGGCGTACAGACGGCAGACGGTCTCGAACTCCTCCATGGTGTGGAGTTCGCGGATGTCGAGGTGGTTCACAGCAGTGCTCCGACGAGGTGGGCGAGGAGTTGGGTGCGGGCCGGCATCTCGGCGGTCACGACGTGCTCGTGGTCGGCGTGCGCGCCGTCGCCGACGGCACCGAGGCCGTCGAGCGTCGGACAGCCGACGCCTGCCGTGTAGTTGCCGTCGGACGCGCCGCCGACGGCCGCCTGCCGGAGCGGGCCGAGCCCGATGCGGTCCGCGATGTCGGCGGCCAGCGCGTACAGGTTCTGGGAGGCTTCGGCGTCCAGGGGCGGGCGGTTGGGGCCGCCGCCGACCTCCAGGCGGGCCTCGGGGTGGTGCGGGGCGAGGTTCTTGAGCAGGTCGTCGACCGCTGTCTGGGCGGCCGGGGTGGGGACGCGCGCGTCGATGCTGAGACGGGCGTGGGCCGGAACCGTGTTGGTGGTCGTACCGGCCGACATCACCGTCGGCGTGATCGTGGTGCCCGGCCCGGTGCGGGCGTTCACCGTGTCGGTGATGCCGCCCAGGGCGAGGAGGTGGTGGGCGAGCTCCGTCGCGGCGTTGACGCCCTTCTCGGGGTCCAGGCCGGAGTGGGCGGCCCGGCCGTGGACCGTGATGTCGTAGTGGGAGACGCCCTTGCGGGCGGTCTTCAAAGCGCCGCCGGTCGCCGACGCCTCCAGGACGAGGGCGGCCCGGCAGGCGCGCGCCGCGTCCTCGATGAGCGCGCGCGAAGTGTCCGAGCCGACCTCCTCGTCACCGGTGACGAGGACGGAGACGCCGTCGAGGGAGGGCAGCAGGGACAGGGCGTGGAACATCTGCACGAGCCCCGCCTTCATGTCGAAGACGCCGGGCCCGCGCGCGACACCCTCCCGCACCGAGAACGGATGGGTCTTGAGGGTGCCGAGGGGCCAGACCGTGTCGTGGTGGCCGAGGAGCAGGACGCGCGGGGTCCCGAAGGTCCACCGCAGGTGGGTGACCCCACCGATCTCCAGCGTCCGCGGCCGGGCGCCGAGCAGCCTGCTGCCCTGATCGGCGACGACCCGCGCGCTACGGGCCACGGCCGCGTGATCGGCGGAGTACGACTCGCAGGTCACGAGCTCTCCGAGGTCGTCGAGCAGCACGCTGAGCGGCGGCGCCGGGTGGGAAGGGTGTTCGGCCTGCACGGGGGAGTCCTCCAGGTGGTGGGATGACCACGGATGTCCACCACGCTAGGCAGGAAGCCGCGGGCCGGGTTCGTACGCGGGTCACACATGTCGCCCGCGCTTTCGTACGCCGAACCGAATCGGCCCGGACCCCCGCACCACGCCTCCCGTCCGCCTCCGTCAGCCCATGCGTGCGCCCATGTGCGAGCTCATCAGCCGCTCCAGATTGCCGCCCACGACCTTGCGGACGTCGTCCTCGGCGAGCCCCCGGTCGAGCAGCGCACCCGTGACGAGCGGCATGCCGGCAGGGCCTTCGCGCCCGGGGAAGTCGAAGAGCGGGTCCTCGTCGTCCAGGGATTCGCAGCACGGCGGGGTGAGGTCGGTCACGACCTCCTGGATGAAGTCGGAGCCGAGCCCCACGTGGTCGATCCCCGCGACGGCGGCGATGTGCTCGACGTGGTCGACGACACGGTCGACGCCGACCTTGTCCTGGCCGTCGGTGAGGAAGTCCGGGATGAAGTTCACGCAGATCACACCGCCCGTGGCCGCGATGCCGCGCAGGTGCTCGTCGGGCAGGTTGCGGTGGTGGTCGCGCAGGGCACGGGCGCACGAGTGGGTGGCGACGAGCGGCCGGGTGGTGATCTCCAGTACGTGGGAGACACCGCTCGCACCGAGATGGGAGACGTCGAAGAGCATGCCGAGCCGCTCCATCTCCTGGAGCGCCCGGACGCCGGGTGCCGTCAGCCTGCTGCCTGTGGCGTCCTCGCGGCTGCCGTCGGCGAGCGGCGTGCGTCCCCAGTGGGCGATCGAGGCGATCCGCACGCCGAGCCGGAACAGGGTGGAGAACAGCTCCACCTGGGCATCGACCCCGGGCGCGCTCTCCAGAGCGAGGACAAGGGCGATCCTGCCCCCGGCCAGGGCGGCGGCGATCTCCTCCCCGTCGCGGCACAGGGCGACGTGGTCGGCGTTGCCCTCGGCGAGGACGTGGGCGCACTCGATCATGCGCAGGGTCTGCCGCAGCGCGCCTTCGGGCCGGTACTGGTCGTCGATGAAGACGGGGAGCACCTGGATGTCGATGCCGCCGTCGCGCAGCTGGGGCAGCCAGCGCTCCGGAAGAAGCTCGCCCAACGCTCCGGCGGCCGGGCGCTCACCGCCATCAGGAGGTCGTTGTGCGCGTCGGCGACAACGGTGCGGGAGTGGAGGTCTCGGGGCATGGTGCGGGTCCCTTCGGAGGGCCGGGTCGGAGGGTCGGTCGGACGGACGCGGCGGGTGAGGCCGTCAAGCGTGCGCCAGTGACGGCACGGCGTCGAGAAGCGTGCGGGTGCAGGGATGCCCGGGCGCGGTGAGCACCTCCTGGACGGGCCCGGCCTCCAGGAGCCGGCCGTGGCGCATGACGGCGATGTCGTCGCAGACGTAGCGCACCACGGCGAGGTTGTGGGAGATGAACAGCGCTCCGGCACCTCTGTCACAGACGACGTCGCGCAGGACGCGCAGCACCTCGCGCTGGACGGTGACGTCGAGAGCGGTCGTCGGTTCGTCGGCGATGATCAGCCGCGGCGTGCCCATGAGTCCCATGGCGATGACGGCACGCTGCCGCCTGCCCCGGACAACTCGTGGGGGTACTGGCCGTGACGACGGCGGTGAACATGGCGAACAGCAGCGCGGGAAATGTCACGAGGAGGTCGACGGCGGCGACGACCAGGCGGCCCGCGCGACGCGGCAGCAGGGAGGGCAGCGCCCCGAGCAACACCCCTCCGCAGGTGCCGATCAGGGTGGCGAGGAACGCGAGGCCGAGGGTGAAGCGCGTGGCGACCAGGGTGCGGGCCAGCGGGTCGCGCCCCAGGGCGTCGGTGCCCGACCAGTGGGCGCCGTCGGCTCCTTGGTTGATGCGGTCGGGGTGCACGGCCGCGGCCCGGTCGCCGATCAGAGGGCCTGGTCGGCATCGAGACGCTCTCCGCCAAGGAACTCCTCTATGACTGGGTGCGCACCATCGAGCGGGCGAACACCTTCCACGACACGCACGCCGACCTGGCGGTGCCGCCGGGGGTCCGGCTCTGATCAGCCGTCCGTGCGGCGCGCCGACCCGGACGGCCCGCCCTCTTCGGACGCGCTGCCCTTGTCGTACGCACCCATCAGCCGCAACTGCAGCATCGCCGCGAACCGCGCGGACGGATCGCGCAGGTCGATCTGCCCCACCTCGGCGACGCGCCGGATCCGGTAGCGGAAGGTGTTGGGGTGGACGAAGACGCTCGCCGACGCGCCGATCACATCGCCGAACGCGTCCAGCCACGCCCGCAGCGTCTCGACCAGATGGGCGTTGTGCCGCCGGTCGTACGCCGCCAACCGGGCCAGCGGCCCCGACAGTTCGTCGCGGTTGGCGACCGCGAGGTCCCGCATCTCGAGCAGCAGCGCGTCGGTGTGGACGTCGGCGATGGCGGCGACGCGCCGCGTGCCGTCGCCGGGGCGGCCGGCCAGCACGCGCAGCGCGCGGTCCGCGTTCGTACGGGACCGGGCCAGCGCGGCCGGCTCCGGTGCCACCGAGCCGATGCCGATGACCGCGTCGCCGCGGTCCCCGGTGCGCTGCAGGAAGTTCGCCGCCACCTGCACGGCCCGCTCCCGCGCGGCCGCCGAGTCGCCGGAGACGGGGAACAGCGCGTAGGCGACGTCGCCGAGCAGCGCCACGGCCGAACGCGGCTGGACCGCCGTCAGATGCACGGCGAGCGCCGTGGCGAGCCGCTGCCGCTCGGCGGCGAGCTGAGCGTGGTCGCCGCTCGTCGGGGGCGTGGGTTCGAGTCCCATGGCCAGGACGAGGAGCGGTTCGTCGGCGAGACCCAGCCGGCCGAGCGCGGCGACCGCCCCCGAGCCGCCCTCCAGCGCGGTCGTCACGAGATCGGCGCGCAGCCGGTTCTCGGCGTCGGCGCCCGCCCGGAAGCGCAGCATGTGCAGGGCGACCAGTTCGGCCGCCTCCATGAACGCCTCTTCCCGCTCCTTGGTCAGCGGTTTGCGCAGCGCCGCCCACACCGACCCGAGGACCTCGTCGCCGGCCCGCACCGCGATCGCCACGCGCGGCAGCGCGACCTCGTCGCCGAACGTCGGCGGCGGGATGTGGACGGGCCGGTCGCTGCGGTAGAGCTCCTTGAAGACGCCGTGCTCCTCGTGGAGGCGCAGATACCGCTCGGGCACCCGCCGGGCCAGGATGCTCGCCACCCGAGCCGGGTCCGCCTCGTCCTGACGTCCGGAGAAGGCCAGGATGCGCGAGCGGCGGTCCTCGATGGTGATCGGCGCGTCCAGCAGCGTCGCGATCGCGTTGGCCAGCGCGAACAGGTCCCCGGATGGCACGCCGCCCAGGGTCTGCTCATCGACCCCGCCCACGTCGCCCTCGGACAGCAGGGTCCGCAGCATGGCCGCCAGCTGTGCCCAGGACGCCCCGCGCGTGAGCGCGAGCAGCGCGATCCCGGTCTCCTCCGCCACCGCTTCCAGGGCCGCCGTGTCGACGGGCCCGCGCACGACCAGCGCGGCCGCGCCCGCACCGGTGAGCGCGCGCATCAGCCGCGCGGTCTCCTCCGCCCCGTGCACACCGACGCCCAGCACGACGGCACGCTCCGGATAGTGCTGTTCGTCGTGCGGGTCGTGAATGCCGACGCCGCCGAGCTCCGTCGCGGCGGCGGGGTCGCCGAGGAGCAGATCCAGGAGCGAAGGCCCGAGGTCCTCGAGCACCCGGCTGAGACCGCGGGCGGGGTGCGTCGACATGTGGCTGATCATCTCCGCAGGTTAGGGCCGGTGCGTTCCTGCGCATCCGTACGTGGATACGAGATTACGCGGCCGTTCCCGTACCCCGGAACGAACCCCGGGGGCAAACCCGGGAACGGACGCCTCCCGAGCCGGTCGCCACATCAGGTCGAGCACGCGGTCGGCGAGCGCCTCCGCCGAGTCGACCAACGGCAGCACACGGGCCGCTTCCCCGGCGACCAGCGGGACCTCGGTACAGGCCGCGACCACCACCTGCGCGCCCTGCTCCTTGAGGACACCGGTGGCCGAGGCGATCCAGATGCCCCTGATCGGCGTCCGCAGAGGGTGGGTTCGACCAGTTTGCGGTAGAACGTGGCCGTGGCCAACGGCCCCATCCCGCCCAGGATTCCCAGCATCGGACGTCGCGTACGTCGCACCATCATGGGGCGCGGCCCTTTCCCTCGGCGAGCTCAGTGAGCTCACTGAGCGCCGGTCCCGGCCGATCCTCCGGCGCCGCAGCCCGCGCCGCGTCGTCGCCGACTCCAAAAGCCCAGGCCACAGTTGGGGCCCGCGACCGGAACCACACCACTCACGGCAGCCGCGCCCGGTACGGTCACCCCACCGGTCTCCACCCCGGCCGTCGTACCGCGGGAAACCCCGAGGGGCGCGTCGAGCGTGAGATGCGGATACGGTGCTGACGTGATGATCGAGAGGGAGGGACCCGTGCCTGGAACCGTGCTGCTCGTCGCGGCCGCCCCGGTGGGCAAGGGACGCCTGGTGGACGCCGCTTCCGTGCTTCCCGTCCTCGCGGCGGTGCCCACGGAGACGCTCGCCGGGACGCCGACCGCGAGCATCGTGGAACTGGCGGACCCGCTGGACCCGCAGACCGTGCTGACCCGGCTGAGAGCCGCGGCGATGACGCCGGGACCCCTGACGGTCTACCTCGTCGGGCAGGTCCACCTCGACCGGCGCCAGCGGCAGTTGCACGTCGCGCTCGCCCGCACCACCACGGCGACGGTGCGCTACACCGGCTTCCCGTGGCACTGGTTCACACAGGAACTGCGGCTCCGCCCGGCGGGCAGCACCACAGTGATCGCCGACCTGCACTCCGACACGGAGAGCTGGCAGGCCCTCACCGAACACCCCCTCGACGCGGGCCCCCACGTCGCGCTCCACGCCCGCATCGCGCCACCCGCCCGGCGACGTACGCCCGCCGTCCCCGCGTACATGAAGGCCGTCGCGACCATCCTCCGCAGCGGCCACCGCCCGCCGCCGCTCCAACTCCACCAGCAGGCCGCCGCGCAGGGCCTCGGCGACGACGCCCCGGACCTGCTGCCGTTCCACGACCCCGCGGCGCCCCCGCCCCCGGCGCGTGACCCGTACGACCAGCCGCGGCCCGCCGACGCCCCCATGGACCCGCACGCGGCGATCACCGCCGCCGTCGAGGCGGGCCGGCACGGCGAGGCGGCCTCGCTCGCGGCGTCCTGGGAACAGAGCGCGCTGCGGACGCACGGCCCCGGCTCCAAGGAGGCCATCCACTGGATGGAAGTACGGGCGGACCTGGCTAGGTTCGCCGGTGACCACGCGCGCAGCTGCGAGACGTGGCTCGCGGTGGCGTCCGCCCGCCTCACGTCGGGCCAGGCCCCCGATTCCCCCGAGGTGGAAGCGGCAGCGGACCGCGCCCACCACCTCTGGGACCGCATCAAGGACGCCGAGGCGGTCCGCGCCCTGGGCCCCGCCCTGGTCTCCCTGCGCCGCCAGGTGCCCGGCCGCCAACGCGGCACGCTGCTGCTCGCGCAGAGGCGCCTGGAACAGTTCCACTCCCAACAGATCCCGAGGATTCCGGCACCCGGAGCACAGCCGACGGCGAGCACGACCTGATCGAGTGGGTTCGGGCCGGGGGCCTCACATGTCCCCGTTCTGATTCGTCAATAAAGGGAGACGGCAGCAGCCGCCAGCCGGTGGCGCGAACCGTCGGCCCGCCCATCCCTCTCCGCTCGCCCCGGGAGTAGAAGCCATGAGCATCTCCGTGCTCCTCGTGGACACCGACGCCCTGCTGCGCACCTGCTGCGCCACGCTGCTCGCCGCGCAACCGGACATAGCGGTGGTCGGGGAGGCCGGAGACGGGGCCCGTGCCGTGGAGCTCGCCGAGCGGCTCCGCCCGGACGTCGTCCTGATGAACCCGCAGCTGCCCTTCATGAGCGGCATCGAGGCGACCCGGCGCATCGCGGCCCGCCCGCAGCTGTCCGGCGTACGCGTCCTCGCGATGGCCGCCCCGGCGGCGGACTCGCAGGTGTTCGACGCGCTCGCGGCGCACGCGTGCGGGTTCCTGTTCCAGGACGCCGAGCCCGAGGAGCTGCTGCGCGCGATCCGCGTGGTCTCCCAGGGGCAGGCGCACCTTTCTCCGCGCATCGTGCAGCGGGTCATCGACGAATGCGTCCTGCGCGAGGGGGCCGAGCTGGTCCCCGCTCTTCCCGTGGACAACCTCACGCCGCGCGAGCGGGAGATGCTGGTGCTGATCGGCACGGGCCTCTCCAACCAGGAGATCGCCGAGAAGCAGTTCATCTCCTGCACGACGGCCAAGACCCGTGCCTGCCGCATCATGGGCAAACTGGGCGCGAGGAACCGGGTGGAACTGGTCTCCATCGCCTACCAGTGGGGGCTGGTCCGCCGCAGATCGGTCCCCCTGGGAAGCTGACGGCATGAGCGACTCGATCGTCATCAGCGACCACACCCCGCACTGGGCCGACCAGTTCCGTCAGCTGCACGCCCAACTCGCCCCGCACGTCGAGGACATATCGGTGTCCATCGAACACGTCGGGAGTACGGCCGTGCCGGGGTGCGCCGCCAAGCCCATCATCGACGTGGACATCGTGGTGGCGGACGCCTCGGTCATGCCGACGCTGATCGCGCGCCTGACCGATCGGGGCTACCGCCACGAAGGTGACCTGGGCATCACGGGACGCGAGGCGTTCAGAGCGCCCGAGCACCCCGTTCCGCACCACCTGTACGGGGTCGTCGAGGGCACGAAGCCCCACCTGGACCACGTCCTGTTCCGCGACCACCTCCGCCGCAACCCCGACGAGGTGCGGCGCTACGCCGAGTTGAAGCGAGCGCTGGCGCGACGGTTCACGGGGGACGCCGCGGGGAGGGCGGCCTACACGGATGCGAAGAGCGGTCTGGTGGCGGAGCTGCTGGCGAAGGCGTACGCGACGGCGCCGCGGCCTTAGCCGACCGGTGAGAACCAGCCCCGGGGCGTGGGACGCGTGTGCCTCCTGAGGTCCGCACACACTAGAGTGCCGCGGACCCACGCCCCGAAGACAGGAGCCCCCATCCTCATGAAGCGGACCCGAACCGCCCTGGCCGCGCCCGCTCTCGCCCTGGTGTCGGTCCTGACGCTCAGCGCCTGCGGAGACTCGGACTCGTCGTCCTCGTCCTCCGAGGACGCCTCCGCCTCCACCGGCACGTCGAAGGACTCGGGGAAGTCCCCGGAGAAACCGGCGGACCCGGTGGCGGAGCTGAGCCGTGCCGCGCTCGCCGAGCACGAGGTCAAGGGGTTCACGGTCAAGAAGCCCGACAAGAAGTACGCGTTCGCCGCGTCCCAGGACCAGCTGAAGGTCGACAAGGCCGCCTGCGCCCCGGTCGCCTACGCGACGAACCAACTCCCCCTCGGCACCCCGAAAGCCGACCTGATCCGTGTCGCCACCGGAGCCAAGGGCCCCGGCGACTTCACCTACGTCACGCTCGCCACCTACGGGAGCGGTGAGGCGAAGGCCACCCTGGCCGACCTGTCCGAGGCCGTCCGCTCCTGCGGCACGGGCTTCTCCGCCAAGGCGGGCCGCAACACGGGCTCGTACTCCTCGATCACCGCCGAGACCGCCCCCGAGCCGAGCGGCGCCGACGAGTCCCTGGCCTTCAAGGTCACGACGAAGTACGAGGGCATGACCCACACGATGCGCGCCCAGGCGGCCCGCCACGGCGACACCATCGCGCTCTACTACGCGGTGGACGGCCTCGCCTTCACCCAGGCCCGCCCGGGCAACGCGAAGATCGGCAAGGCGGTGGTGGACGCGCAGAGCGCGAAGCTCGCGTAGACGCGGGAGGCGACGCCAGGTTCGGTCGGACCACCGATGAGTTACGCCTCCGGGCGCGGTCTGCACCACGAGGAAACCTCGAGAACCGAACTAGGAGTGTGCACCCCGTGGGACACGAGAACGTGAGCGCCACCCTGACCGTCGCCACGTCCGTCGAGGGCGTGTTCGCCGTCCTCGCGGACCCCGCGGCCCACGCCGCCATCGACGGCACCGGCTGGGTCCGGAAGCCCGTCGACCCCGAACCCCTGACAGCCGTGGGGCAGATCTTCCGGATGGGGATGTACCACGTCAACCACCCGGACGGCGACTACCAGGTGGCAAACCAGGTCGCGGTGCTCGATCCGCCGCGCACCATCGGCTGGCTGACGGGGGAGGAGAAGGAGGACGGCCGGCCGGCGTTCGGCGGCTGGCTCTGGCGGTACGACCTCGCGCCGCTCGGCCCCTGTGAAACCGAGGTCACGCTCACCTACGACTGGTCCGCCGTGCCGCCGCACATCCGGGAGTACATCCACTTCCCGCCCTTCGGCCCCGAGCACCTCACCAACTCGCTGCACCACCTGGCCGAACTCGCCGCGCCCGACTCCGCGGCCTCTCCGCCCTCCCCGTCCTGAGTCTCAGTCGAACCGGAGGATGCGCGGAGCGAACGTACCCTCCGGCCCGGCGGCACGGCCGACCGCCCAGACCGACTCCGTGCCCGGCACCGGCGCCAGTTGCAGCACGGAGGAGTCACCTTCCCCCTGCACCGCCGGCTCGCTGTACTCGGCGAAGGACTGCCCGTCCCAGGCGAGGAAGTCCGGCCCGGGCACGAGCGGAGGGTACGTGCCCGGCGGGCCCCACTTCTGCGAGCGGGCCACGGAGACCCAGCCCAGCTTGCCGGACGCGGAGGGCGCCAGCGAGGTGATCGCGCCGAAGCTCGTGGGCACGGCCACCCGGCTCCACGACTCCCCGTCCCAGCGGACCAGCAGCGGCGGGATCGGCTTGCCGGGCGGGCCGCCGATGAAGCCGGCCGTGCCACCCGCCCACACCTCCGTCGGCGAGGTCGCCAGCACCGTGCCCACGCCCGCCCGAGGGAACCCGTCCACGACCGTCTGCTGCCACGCCTTCCCGTCCCAGTGCGACACGGTCGCCCCCGAACCGCTGGAGCCCGCCGCCCAGACGTCGTCGGCGGCCAGGATGTGCAGGCCGTACACCGCTCCGGGCGGCACCGGCAGGTCCCGCCAGCCACCGCCGTCCCGGCGCAGCAGCACCTGCGCGCCCTCCCGCGACCCGATCAGCCACGTCTCGCCGCCACCGGCCACGACCTTGGTGAGCGCGACACCGCGCGGCGCCCGGCTCTCGTGCCACGCCTTGCCGTCGAAGCGGAGCAGGCGTGCGCCGCCCGCCGCGTCACGCCCGACCGCCCAGGCGGCGCCCGCCGAATTCGCGGCGACGGACAGCAGCTCTCCCTGCCAGCTCACCCCGGGCAGCCCCTGGCGCTGCCAGGCGTTTCCGTCCCAGCGCAGCACCAGCGGGAACCCCGGCGCCTCGCGGCCGACGGCGTCGGCGCCCACCGCCCACGCACGGTCCGGGCCGGACGCCACGGCCTCGTTCAGACCGGCCTGCGGGCGCACCTGCGCCGGGACCGGCACGTGCCGCCACGAGCGGGGCTCCGCCGCGGCCGAGGCCACGACGGCCACGGCTGTCAGGGCGGCAGCGAGAACGGCGACAAGGAGACGTCTCCCGAGGGGGAGCCGACGTCTGCGCATCATGGTCGGCCTCCCAGCCGCTCGCTCAGCAGATTCGGTTTCGAGCCGTAGATCTCGACGGTCCCGAAGGACAGCAGCGAGGTCCCCACGGTGGCCAGCACCCGGGGTTTGACGTCGATCGCGTTCGTGCGTTCGGGGCCGTAGGAGTAGGTGAGGCGACGGCCGTCCACGCGCGCGTACTTCGACTGGAACGCCCGGTCACTGCGCACCGGCAGCCACAGCGCGCCGTCCGGCCCGCGCACCAGGGCGGCGGCGTAGGCGTCGCCCAGTGCCGGGTAGGTGGTGCGCCATTCGCGCCCGTTCCAGGTCATCAGGTAGGTGCGGCCCACGCCGTCCGTGTACTGGCTGCCGACGATCGTCATCCGGCCGGACGGTTCGAGCAGCATCGTGTGGACGTTGCTGTTGGTCGGCAGCGGCACCTTCGCGTCCTGCCACCGGGCGCCGTCCCAGTGCAGGACGGTGGTTCCGGCTCCGGTGCTGGTGTCCGCCCAGGCCCAGGCGTCGGTGGCCGTACGCGCGGTGATCCCCATCAGGTACAGCACGCCGTCCGGGGCGGGTTGCGAGGTCCAGCGGGAACCGTCGTAGTGCAGCACCTTCAGTCCGGTGCTGTCCTCGCCGACCACCCACGCGGCACCCGGCACGGCCGCGAAGTCCTGGTACGTCCACAGGGCCTGGGGCAGCGGGACGGTGCTCCAGCCGCCCTGCGCCGACCGGCGCATGATCTCCCCGGCGCCGTCGCGCGTACGGAAGATCCACGTCTCCTCGCCCACGAACTGCACCTTGCCGAGGCGGCCGGGCACATCCGCGCCGGGGAACGTCGTGTCCCGGCTCCACGCCGCGCCGTCCCATCGGTACAGCATCGGACGCTGTCCGTCGGCGGCCTGCTCGGAGCCGGTCGCCCACGCCTCGTGCGGCCCGCGCGCGGCGAGATCGGAGACGGACGGGGGCAGGGCGGCCGCCGGTACGGGCAGGGCCGACCAGCGGGAGTGCGACGCCGCTTCGGGCTCCGCGGCTGCGGCCGGCGACACGACCGCGGCGCATGCGATCACCGCGCAGATGATGACCGTACGGAGAGCACGAAGAGCACGGAGACCGTTCACAAGACCCCCAGGACGCGAAGGTCGCACAGCATATTGGCATGCACACGTCCGCGCATAGGCGGCATTCGGCCGACCCGGCGTCAGTCTTGCCGCGCCGACACTCCGCCAACGAGTGAATGGCGCGAGGCGGGATGCGTCGTTGAATGTACTGGCTTTTCCAGCCTTTCCGGCAACTCACGTTATGTACTGGAGTGACATGCGTACCCGTAATCTCCCCCTCGCCCTGGGCCTCGCCGCCGCCGCTCTCGCCGGCGGTGCAGGATCCGCGGCCGCCATCGGCGACGACACGGGCACTCAGAGTGTCAGCGGCAACGGCGCCGAGCAGGCGTTCGGCAACAGCGCCACGCACGGAGACCTCAGCCCGCAGCCGCGCCTGGTCGACGGCTCGTTGAACAAGCTGTGCGCCGGTATCCCGGTGAAGGCCAACGTCGGCGCCCTCGTCGGCATCCTCGTGCCGGTCGCCGTCCAGGACATCCCGGTCCTGTCGGCGCCGCAGAACCAGCAGTGCACCGAGAACTCCACGCAGGCCAAGGGCGACGAGCCGCTGTCGCACCTCGTCAGCGACATCCCGGCGCTGTCCGGCAACGGCACGAACAACCACTGAGTCATCCGAACCAGCTGAGCCGTCGTGTACCTCGGGCCGGGCCGCCGCCCGGCCCGAGGCATATGCGGACGACGTGTGCGGATGTCGCGTGCGGCCGTCGCGTCGGCGCCGGGGAATGCACCCCCTGCCACCCGTGACCCGTGACCTCCCGTGCGGTGGCGCGTTCCCCAGTCGACCATCGCGACCAAGGAGCGGTACCGACGTGGAAGCAACTGAGCGTGTCACGGTTCTTTTGCAGAAGAACTTCGGGGTCCGTCTCGACGACGTGTCCTCGGACGCCCCCCTTTACCAACTGTCCATCGACTCCCTCGCGCTGGAGGAACTACTCCTGCTGATCGAGGACGAGTGCGCCATCGATCTGGCCGACAAGACCCTCTCCTCGCGCGACACCGTCGCCACGCTCATGGCCGTCGTACGCCAGAAGGCGGCGGCATGACGGCGTCGAGGACGACCGCGGCCGCGACACGTGAGCCCGCCGCGGCCGTCGTCACCGGCCTCGGCCTGGTGACCGCCGCCGGCGTCGGGGTGAAGCACACCTGGCACCAGGTCACCAACGCCACCACCCCCCAAGGAGTGCGGCGCCCGGACCCGTTGCGGGACCTGCCCTGCGACTTCATGTACACGATCGACGACGGTGACCTGGACATCGACGCCGTGCTCGGTGTGGCCAGCCACCGGCTCATGGACCGCTTCGCGCAGCTGGCCGTCGTCGCGGCCCGGGAGGCCGTGGCCGACGCCGGACTCGGCCCCGACGCGTGGGACAGCACACGCGTCGCCGTCGTCGTCGGCTCGGCCCACGGCGGCCTCAACTTCTACGACGAGCAGCACGGCACCCTCACCGAGCGCGGTCCTCGCAGGGTGTCCCCGAGGATGGCGCCGCTGACCGTCGTCAACGGAGCGGCGGGCAGCGTCGCCCGGGACCTCGGCACCCGCGGCCCCAGCCTCGCGGTGGCCACCGCCTGCTCGTCCGGCACCGACGCGATCGGCACCGCCCTCCACCTGCTGCGCGCGGGAGCCTGCGACATCGCCGTCGCGGGCGGCGCGGAGTCCATGTGCTCCCGCGCCGTCTTCGCCGGCACGTGCAACGCGAAGGCGCTGTCCACCCGCACGACGGACCCCATCCACGCCTGCCGTCCGTTCGACGTCGACAGGGACGGGTTCGTGGTGGGGGAGGGGGCCGGGATCCTCGTCCTCGAGCGTGCGGACCACGCCAGGGCCCGCGGTGCCCGGACCCGGGCCACCCTCCGCGGGTACGGGGCGGCCACCTCCAGCGAGGCTTCCTCCCCCGTCGCCACCAGCGAAGCCGGCATCGAGCTGGCGCTGCGCGCCGCGCTGGCCGACGCGGACGTGGCCCCGGGCGACATCGGCCACGTCAACGCCCACGGCACGTCCACCGTCATGAACGACCTGGTGGAAGCCGCCGTGCTGCACCGCGTCCTGGGCGAAGGCCCGTTGGTGACCTCCACCAAGTCCATGACCGGGCACACGCTGGGCGCCGCCGGCGGCATCGAGGCCGCGTTCACCGTCCTCGCCCTGGAGGAGCAGCTGGTGCCGGCCACCGTGAACCTCCGGACGCAGGACCCGCGCGTACCCGTCGCCGTGGTGGCCGGGGCCGCCGAACCGGCCCGCCTGGACTGCGCCGTGAGCACGTCGCTCGGTTTCGGCGGGCACAACTCCGTACTCGTCCTCGCCCGAGCCTGACCGCCCGCGACCGAAACGCTCGCGACTGAACCGGAAAGAAGCATGATCGAGGAATACGTCCGCACAGTGACCGCGCACGGGGTGCCGTACAACTACCGGGTGCTGCGGCAGACGGACCCCGCCGCGGAGGCACGCGGCGAGGCGGCGGGCGGTCCGCCCGCCGAGCCGGTCATCGCGCTGGGCGGGGTGCTGGAGGGCATGCACGACTGGGCGTACCTGGAAGGGGCCGTCCTGCCCGGGGCGAGCCTGGTCACCGTGGACCTGCCCGGCCTCGACCCCGCCGCCTTCCAGGACGGGGACGGCCTCGACCTCCTCTGCGAAGGACTCGCGGGCATCGTCGAGGACCTCGGCGCCCCGCGCGTGAAGCTCTACGGCTACTCGCTGGGCGCGGCCGTCGCGCTGCAGTACACGCAGGGCCATCCGGAGCGCGTCGCACGGCTGCTCCTCGGGGGCGTACCCGGTGACGTCACGGACGAGATCGAGACGCACCTGCGCACGGCCGTCGGCTGCGCCAGGGCCGGCGACGCGGACGGCTTCGCCGCCCTGATGGCCGACGGACTGCTGTGCCTCGACGAGAGCCACCACGTCCACCGCCGCGAACTGACCCGCGGATATCTGCGGCGCTTCATGCGCAACGCGGCTCACGTGCCGCGCAAGGTGGACCTGCTCGCCACCGCCCTGGTCACCCGGCGCCGCCCCCTGCACGACGGCCTGTCGGGGGTGCCCACGCTGGTCTTCAGTGGCGGCCACGACCACCTCAACCCGCACGAGAAGCTGCTGGAGTTCGCCGCGACGATCGAAGGCAGCCGGTTCGTGTCGTTTCCCGACTGCGACCACATGCTGCCGTTGCAGCGCCCCGAAGCGGTCACGTCCCTCGTGGCCTCGTTCCTCCTGGACGAACCGGCGGCCCAGGCCTCCGGCTGAGGAAGGGGTCCCACCGCGTTGTTCCTAGAATGGCCAGGTGGAGGACATCGACGCGATCGCGGCGCTGCAGGACCCGGTGCGGCGTCGCCTGTACGAGTACGTGGCGGGGCAAGGCCGTGAGGTCGGGCGCAACGAGGCCGCCGAGGCGACCGGGGTGGCCCGCACGCTCGCGGCCCACCACCTGGACAAGCTGGCCGCGGCCGGGCTCCTGGAAAGCGGCAGCCGACGCCTGACGGGACGTTCGGGTCCGGGTGCGGGCCGCCCCGCAAAGGTCTACACGCGGTCACGGGCCGAACGGTCGGTCTCGCTGCCCGCCCGCGACTACCGCACCGCCGCGGAACTCCTCGCCGAGGCCGCCGAGGAAGCCGGACTGGACGACGGGCTCTGCGCGGCCGCCCGACGCCGGGGCGAGGCCCTGCGCGGATCGGCCGAGCCCTGCGACGACCTCGACGCGGCCAGGGAACTCCTTGCCGCGCGCGGCTACGAACCACACATCGAGGACGCCGAGGACGCCGAGGCCCGCGTCCTGCGCATGCGCAACTGCCCTTTCCACGCCGTGGCCGAGCGCTTCCCGCCGTTGGTCTGCGGCATGAACCTCGCCCTGCTGGAGGGGCTGATCGGAGCGGACGGGGCGGTGCGCGCCCGGATGGACGCCCGGCCGGGGGAGTGCTGCGTGATCATCGAGCCTTCTAAAAACAATATTGATTGACATAGAAAAGCGGCTCGTGCTGGGATGAGGGCATGACCTCAGCCGCGCCTGCCGCCCACCTCGCCGAGCTCAACCTCGCCAAGCTCCGTCATCCGTTGGACGACCCGCGCATTGAGCCGTTCGTCGAACTGCTCAATCCCGTGAACGCCGCCGCCGACGGCGCACCCGGCTTCGTATGGCGCCTCGTCGAGGAGGGAGCGCCCGACGCCACCGCCATGCGCCCGGCGGGTGAGAACGTCATCGTCACCATGTCGGTGTGGGAGACGCCCGAGGCGCTGTGGGAATTCACCTACCGCAGCGGCCACTTGGAGGTGATGCGGCGGCGGCGTGAATGGTTCGACCGGCACGTCGAGGCGTACCTGGTGCTGTGGTGGGTGCCCGCCGGACACATCCCGACCGTGGACGAGGCTCTGGAGCGGCTGGCGGACCTGCGGGCGAACGGGCCTTCGCCGCGGGCGTTCACCTTCGCCTCCACCTACACGGCTGCCGACTCGCTGCGGACGGACGCCGTCCCGACGGCCTAGGGGCCTGTGTCGGACCAAACGGCAAAGAGCCTGAAAATACCGGAAGTTGCGGGGGAAAGCTGTCACGCTCGACCCATGGTCTTGGGGACGGGCTCGACGTGCTCCGTGGACGCGGTGAGCCGCGCCGTGCCGGAGGCGGCGGCGCGCGCGGAAACCGTGGCGGAACTGGGCGAGGTGCTCTCCCGGCATCTCGCCACAGTCCTGCCGCACGACGGCTACCTGCTCTCGGGGTTCGACCCCGTGACGGGCGCACGCTGCTTTCTGGCCTGCGAGAACAGCTACAGCACCCCCGCACGGCGCCGGATGGACCGGGCGAACGCCCTCGGCCGGACCCGCAGACCCGTCGCCGACCTCCTCCACGGCCCCTGCCCGGCCGTCGTGCTCGGTGCGGGCGCGCAGGATCCGTGCCCCGACACGCGCAGGCTCCACGGCATCATGGCCGCCGACGCCTACGGGAGCGAGCTGTGCATCGCCCTGTCCCGACGCGGCGTCGCCCGGGGCGCGTTGGTCCTGCTGCGCGAGCGCGGCGCCAGACCGTTCTCGCCGTCGGAGACCGTGCGCGCGGCAGAACTGGCGGAGCCGCTCACCGCGGCCGTGACGCGCTATGTGGCGGACAAACCGCTGCGCCCCCGGAAGATCCACCTCCCTCCGGCCATCGTCGTCATCGGCAGAAACGACGAGATCGCCGGGGCGACCCCCACCGGGCGCGAGGCGCTGCGCGGGATCCTGCCCGGCGTCTACCCGGCCGGCGAACAGGAGTTGTTCAGCTTCGTCTGGCACATCACCTACACGGTCCGGCGCACGGGCATGCCCGCGATCACCCGCGCCCCCACGCCCCTGGGATGGTTCTCGCTCCAGGCGCACCCGCTGGACGGCGCCATGACGGGCGACGTGGTCGTCACCCTCCAGCCCGCCCCGGCCGCGGAGCTGCTCCCAGCGCTCGCCCAGTGGTACGGCATCTCACCCAGGGAACGGACGGTCGTCGAGCAGGCCTTGCAGGGGCTCGCCGCGAAACAGATCGCACGCCGCCTCGACCTGTCACCGCACACCGTGAACGACCACTTCAAAGCGGTCTACCGCAAGACGGGCGTGACCGGCAGGGAGGAACTCATCGCCTGCCTGTGAGGGCCCGCGCCCCGTCGGGTCAGGGCAGTGGCGGGGACGAGCCCGGTGTGACAAGGCCGCACTGGTAGGCCGCCGCGACCGCCTGGGCCCTGTCCCGCATGCCGAGCTTCAGCAGGATCCGCCCCACGTGGGTCTTGACCGTGGCCTCGCCGATGAACAGGTGGCCGGCGATCTCCGCGTTGGAGAAGCCGTGCGCGACCAGGACCAGGACCTCGCGCTCCCGGCCGGTGAGCGCCGCCAGCTCCGCGGGAGCCGGACGGATCCTCTCCGGCCGGGAGGCGAACTCGGCCAGCATGTCGGCGATCACCGCCGGGTCCAGCCAGCCGTCCCCTTCCGCGAGCGCCCGGACCGCGCTCACGAGTTCACCGGGCGCGGCGTCCTTGAGCAGAAAGCCGGAGGCACCGGCGCGCAGCGCCTGGTAGACGGCCTCGCTGACGTTGTACGTCGTCAGGACGAGCACGCGTGCCTCGCCCGGAAAGGCGTCGGCGGTGATCCGCCGGGTCGCCTCGACGCCGTCCGTACCGGGCATCCGTACGTCCATGACGACGACCGTGGGACGCAGCTCCGCGACGCGCGCCACCGCCTCGGCGCCGTCGGCGGCCTCGCCGACCACCTCGATGCCGTCCTCGCCGGCGAGCAGCATGGCCAGCGCGGAACGCACCATCGCCTGGTCGTCCGCGATCAACACCCGGATCATGTTCCGACCTCCTGCGGAGAGAGTTTCCGCGTCGGCAGTCCCGCGGCGACACGGAAGCCGCCGTCAGGGAGCGGACCCGCCTCGAACGTGCCGCCGCACACCGCCACCCGCTCGCGCAGCCCCAACAGGCCGTGCCCGGTGGACAGCTCGGAGCGAGCGGTCGCCGGGGCACCACGCCCGTCGTCCTCGACCGCGATCTCCAGCCGGCCGTCCACCGGGTGCCAGTCGAGCCGTACGACCGTGACCGCACCCGGGCCCGCGTGCTTGGCCGCGTTGGTCAGCGCTTCCTGCACCAGCCGGTACGCGGTCAGGTCGACGCTTCGGGTGAGCGAGGCAGGAACGCCGGTGACCCGCAAATGAGCCGTCAGGCCCACCTGTCGCACCCCGTTCAGGAGCGGGTCCAGGTCGGCGAGGCCGAAGCCCGGCTCCTCGGCGGCGAGCCGTTCGCCCTCGGTGCGCAGCACCAGCAACATGTGCCGCAGCTCGGCGACGGCGGTCTTGCCGCACGACTCGATCTGGTCGAGCGCGTTCTCGACCCGGCCCGGATCGGTCCGCAGCACATGGCGGGCGCCGCCCGCCTGCAGCACCATGACGGTGACCGCGTTGGCGACGATGTCATGCAACTCGCGTGCCGTACGCGCCCGTTCGGACAGCACCGCCTCCTCGGCGCGGGCCACCGCCAGCCGGTCCCTGACCGCCGCCGCCCGCCCCGCACGCACCCACCGGCCGACCGCCCACACCTCCAGGTTGAGCAGTCCGTAGAAGCAGGCCACCCCGATCAGGGACGTGAGCCGCTCCGCTTCGGGTACGTCGGCGAGCGCCGCCCGCACCGAGAGCGCGACCGGTACCACCACGGAGACCAGCGCGGACACGGCGGGCCGGGCGCTCCGCAGGGCGGCGACGGTGTAGAGGGCGGCGAGCAGGGCCAGGGTCGGGCTGTAGTCGAACACCCCGGCGGCGGTGAGGAGTTCACCGCCGAGCGCGTGCGCCCACACGTAGGCGAACACCGCGAGAGCCGCCCGCCGACGTACCGCGAGCGCCGCGTAACCGAGGATCGCGTACCCGACCGTGAGCAGCCGGTCGGCGAGCCCGACGAGTGGGAGCGCGAAGTCGGAGAAGAGAAACAGGTCGGGCAGGAGGAGCGCGACCGCCAGTACGGAGTCCTGGACGACGGGCGCCGCCCGGTACAGCTTCCCGAGAGCGGTTCCGGGGACGGTCATCACGGTCCGGTCGGCGCGTGGGGCGTGTCGGGGTGCGGCGGGTGGGGCAGACAGGTGCGGATGACCCGGCACGGGCCGGCGGCGAGCGCGTCGAGCCGGTCCTCGCTCAGCGTGGTCGGTCCCGCCTTTCTGGGGCGGGCGGGCACCGGCGAGTCGTAGCCGAGGTCGCGCATCGCCGCCCACAGGTCACCGTCCTCGGCGCGCAGCGCCTCGGCCAGCCGCTGCTGTGTGGCCGGTTCGGCCCGGACCACATAGCGCGACGGGCCGGAGAGTCTGACGACACTGGCCAGCACGCCCGACGACGGTTCGCCCCGGCCCTGCCCGAGGCCCAGGCCCTCCTCCCGGTCCTGGTCCTGGCCCTCGCCCTGGACGAGATGCTCGACGTCGGCCACCCCGATCCGCTCCACGGGACCGCTCCCCTCCGGCACCGGCGTGATCACCGCGACCAGCGCCCCCGGCGGATCGACGAGGAGCGGCGGCGGATCGGGGACCAGGAGCACGTCCCGGTCCACGAGGAGCGCCCGGGCGCCGATCGGTTCGAGGGTGACGTCCGCGGCTGTGACCAGCGCGGTTGACGCATCCATGGGGTCGCTCGAGTCGCTCATGGGTCCATGAAACGTGCTCGTCTCCACGCAGAAACGTACACCCTGGGTCGTACACCAGTAATCCACTCCAGAGTGGACGCGATGGTAGTCCTGATGCGCGCATTCTCGTGGGTGTCGGAAACCCGTCCGACGACGAGACAGACCAGGGAGACGGACATGGGATACCAGGTCAAGTTCTACCAACTGCGCTGCATCGAGACCGAGGACAACGGCGAGGACGAGACGTGGGTGGACTTCCGCGGCGGCCGCGTCTGGGGTCGCGGAGACGTCAGCAAGGGTGACGTCATCAACGTCAACAACGGGCCGTTCACTCTGTCCAACAGCGGGGCGGACGTCGTCTCCGTGTGGGAGCACGACGACTTCGACCCCGACGACCACCTGGGCGACTTCCACATCAGTCCCGCCTCGTCGGGCCGCGGCGAGCAGGTCGCCGTGTTCCGCGGTGACGGCGCCCACTACACCCTCACCTACGAGGTGCGGCCGGACAACTGGTAGCCCCGCCCACCGGCGGGCGCGCCCCGCAGGGCGCACACGAGCGCGCCGCCGAAAGGGAAGGTCGGCGGCGCGCTCGCTCACCTCCTGCCGCGGAGGCCGGTGACGGCTCTCCACGGCGCGGGGTGTCGGGTCAGTCGTTGACGCAGGTGTTGCCGAAGGCCGGGTTGAGCAGGCCGATGACGTTGATCGTGTTGCCACACGCGTTGACCGGGATGTGGATCGGGGCCTGGATGGCGTTGCCCGAGATGACGCCCGGCGAGTTGAGGGCCGCGCCCTGCGCGCCGGCGTCGGCCGAGGCCATACCCGCCGCGCCCATCACCAGGGCGCCGGTGCCCAGGACCACGCTCAGCGTCTTCTTCGTTGCGGACATGGTGGATCTCCTTGCAGTCGAAATGTGCCTGAGGGCGCCCGGTCGGGTCACCACACGCCGTGCGCGACCGGAGCAGCACAACTCTGGGCGCCCGCGCTGATCAACGCGCGCACCCGCGGCCGGACACGCGTTCTCGCCCGAATGCCGCAACGGCCGTGATGCGACGCACGGCCCCGCACCCCGCCGACCGGCCCGCGAGATCACTCGGCGGCGGTCTCCCGGCACTCGACATGGCCCCAGCCGTGCGCGTTCTTGGCGATCTTCTCGCCGGCGGCATACGGCTTCTGGCAGTGGCAGCGGCCGGGGTACTTGGCCTTGATGACGGCCCCCGAGGACGCCTTGCCCGAGGCTGCCTTCGCCGTACGGGCGGTGGACTTGCGAGGCGTACGGCTCGCGGGGGATGAGGTCATGCGGTCCGCCCGCGGCTCCGGGATCTCCGTCGCGCCGTGGGCCGTGCCCGCGGGCTGCTGGCTCGTCGCCGCGTCGCTCGCCGCGACGTCCGCGATCGCGTTGAGGTGGTCGCCGTCCACGCGGTGCGCGGCCACGTGCCGGAACGTCACCTCGCGGCCCTGCAGCAGCGCGTCGATGCGCACGACCAGGTCCTTGTTGGCGACCGGCTTCTTCGCCGCGGTCTGCCACCCGTTGCGCTTCCAGGACGCGATCCACTTGGTGACCGCGTTCATCGCGTACTGGCTGTCCATCCGCACCTCGAGCGGCACGGCGGGATCGGTGGCTTCCAGGAGTTCTGCCAGCGCGGTCAGCTCGGCCACGTTGTTCGTGGAGTGACCGAGCGGACCGGCCTCCCAGCGCTGCGGGTGGCCGTCCGCGTCGGCGACCACCCACGCCCAGGCCGCGGGCCCGGGATTCTTCTTCGCCGCACCGTCACAGGCGGCAATGATCAAGTCAGACATCCCTCGATCGTTTCATCCCGCGACGGCCGGCGGGAAACCGCAGGTCCCTGACACGGCCGTCACGGCTGACGTGGTCAGTCGATGTCTTGTCGGAGAAATGCCGGGCATACGTACACGTATCTTCTGAACCGAGCCGTGGCGGGGGACGTGGTACTCCTGCGGGTAGCCCTCAAGGAGACCGACACTCCATGAACGTGAACGAGCACTCTCCCACCGCCTGCGGCCGGCCCGGGCCCGGCGACCAGACCACCGTCGCCGACGGGGCCTGGCTCGCCGTCGCCTGCCAGCTCGCCACGGCGAGCCCGCCCTCGGCATCAGAGTTCAGCGCGGGCGCGGTCGTCGTGGCCGACGACGGCACCGAACTCGCCCGTTCCTACTCCCGTGAGAGCGGCGCACACCACCACGCCGAGGAAGGCGCCCTGGCCAAACTCCGGCCGAACGACCCGCGCCTGGCCGCGGCCACTCTCTACGCCTCGCTGGAGCCGTGCGCGGAAGGCGGCTCCAGGCCGCGCCCCTGTGCCGCGCTGATCCGCGACGCCGGGGTGCGCCGGGTGGTCGTCGCCTGGCGGCGGCCCGACACGCCCGGCACCGGTCGTGTCGAGGACACCGGCGTCACCGTCGTCGAATTGTCGGAGTACGCCGACGTTGCCAAATCCCCGAATTCTCATCTGATGTGATCGCCCGGTCGACCGTCACTCGTCCTTCGCCTCCTTCTCCGGACTTTCAGAGCATGATGAGCAGACGCGTATTCGGCTTGAGTTTCCTGTTCACCGAACGACTCTGGACGTATACCTCCAACTTGGGATTGTTGCCCGCCTTCACGGAGACGGTTCCGTGAATGCCCGTGCCGAACAGAAGGCTGCGCGCCGCGTCGCCCGTATAGGCGCGGTCGGTTTCCTTCTCGACCACGATGACTTCTTTGTTCTGCTGCACCTGGGCCCGCGCACCCAGCTGGTAATAGCAGGCACCCCTTTCGTACGTCACGCCCGGATGCGAGTTGACGAAGGGGCGAATCTCGGTCTCCTTGTCGACCTTCAGGAGACGGTATTTGTCCGCCGGTATCGGTTCGAGGTTCGCGCGCACCTCGTCCACCGATATGTCCTGGCCGACGGCGAACAGGTTCTTCGTGCCGCGCACACCCTGCTCCCGGCCGCGGAGGAAGCTGGTGGCGGCGGCGCGGACGGTGCCGATCGCGTCCTCGACGCCCTTCTGGGAGTCGGCGTCCCAGATGGCGATGTTGCCTGCCGGGAAGCCGTAGTTCTGCGCGGTGCGCTTGGCCAGCGAGTTCGGGACGAGGATCGCGGACGTCCAGTGGCCGGGCAGCCCGCCCATCTTCGCCGTGATCCTGTCGAGCCAGGGGCCGAGGATGGTCATGTCGCCGTCGTGGCGCCGGTCCCCGCCGGAGGCGTTCTCCTCGCCGTCCGTGACCACGATCTGGAGGAAGCTGTGCTCGCCGTATTCCTCCCAGATGTGGCCGAGGTCGTCCAGCGACTTCAGCGAAGCCTCGATGAGTGCCGTCGCTCCGTTCTTCACCCGGTACAGCCCGCGCATGGACGGGAGGTGCTTCACGTCCATGTCCCAGACCAGGTTCTCCACCTTGTGGTCGAAGGAATAGAGGCTGATACGGGTTTCGTGACCGAGGCTGTCCGACTCGGCCTTCAGACCCGCCACGAACTCGTCCACCACGCGAATGAGTTGGCTCTGGTGCGGCTGCATCGAACCGGAACAGTCCACTACCAGCGCGACGTGATTCACCTTGTGCTGAATCCTGTTTGTGGACACGTCAGTGCTCCCCCTTCGAGGTTCCCCGAGTGATGTTCCCCGAGTGATGTATTCACTCTATGTGGAGGCACTGACAACGGCCTTTGACGCTGAATCACTCCGCCCCGGCGGCGGCCCCGTTGGTCCCGTTGGTCCTGTTGGTTCCGTTGGCTCCGACGGCCCCGCTGGCCACCCCGTCCGCACTCCGCCGGGTGACCGCCCACAGCGCGAGCGCGACGCAACTGAACGCCGCTCCCAGGGCGCACACCGCCCCCCAGCCACCCACCGTGTAGAGGGAGGTCGCGGCGAGGGCGCCGGTGGCGCTGCCGACCGAGTAGAAGACCATGTACCCGCCGATCAGCCGGCTGCCCGCATCGGGGTGCAGCGCGTAGATCAGGGTCTGATTGGTGACGTGCACCGCCTGGACGGCGAGGTCGAGAAGGACCACGCCGGCGACCAGTGCCGCGAGGGAGCCGCGGGTGAAGGAGAGCGGCACCCACGAGACGGCGAGCAGTACCAACGCGATGCCGGTCGTGCGCCGGGAGAGTCCGCGGTCGTTGAGGCGCCCCGCCACGGTCGCGGCCAACGCGCCAGCGGCGCCGACCAGTCCGAGTGCGCCGATCGCACTGTGGGACAGGAAGTACGGGGCCTCGCTGAGCGGCAGCGCGACGCTGCTCCACAGGGTGCTGAAGGCGGCGAACACCAGCAGGCCGAACAGGGCGCGGAGTCGCAGCAGCCGCTCCCGGGCGAACAAGGTGACGGTGGAGCGCAGGAGTTCACCGTAGCGAAGGGTGGTTCGGGGAGTGTCGCCGCCGGGCGGGAGCACTCGGTGCAGGACCAGTGCGAGGAGGGCGGTGAGCGAGGCCGAGGCGAGGTAGACGGAGCGCCAGCCCGCGAGGTCGGCCAGCACGCCGGACGCGGTGCGGGCCAGCAGGATGCCGACGACCACCCCGCTGGTGACCGTGCCCACCACCCGTCCGCGGCCTGCGGCGGGTGCGAGTGAGGCCGCGAAGGCCACCAGTGTCTGTGTGACGACCGCGAGGAGTCCCGTGGCGGCCATTCCCGCGAGCAGCACGCCCGCCGTGCCGGCGGTGGCCACCAGGGCCAACGCGCCCACCAGGCAGAGGAGTTGGGTCACGATGAGGCGCCTGCGGTCGGCCACGTCTCCCAGTGGTACGAGGAAGAAGAGCCCGAGGCCGTACCCGATGTGCGTGAGCGTGACCACGCTGCCGACGAGCGCGGGGCTCATGGCGAGGTCGCGGCCCATGGTCACCAGGAGCGGCTGGGAGAAGTACACGTTGGCCACGGCCGCTCCGCAGGCGACGGCGAAGGCGAGCACGATCCCGCGGGAGAGGGTGAACGCGGGCTCCCTGCAGCGGCTTTGTGCCGGGGCCCGGAACCGTCTTGTCGCGGCCTCGCCGTCGCAGGGCATTCGGACGCACCTCCGTCTGTCGATGACTGGTTGCAAGTTGCCACCAGTGGGAATGGTGACGGTAGCGTTCGCTGGTAGCATGTTGCAACCAGGTCATGTTGCAGCCAGACGGAGAGTGGGAGGCGGACGCCATGGTGACCAGGACGCGCTTCGACGACAGTGAATGCCCGGTGGCCCGGTCGGTGGACGCCATCGGTGACTGGTGGTCCCTGCTGATCGTGCGGGACGCCTTCGACGGAAGCCGGCGCTTCGGCGAGTTCCAGCGCAGTCTCGGCGTCGCGAAGAACATCCTCACCGCGCGCCTGCGCACCCTCGTGGACGGCGGCGTCCTCGAGTCCGTCCCGGCATCGGACGGCAGCGCCTATCGCGAGTACGTGCTCACGCCCAAGGGCAAGGCGCTCTTCCCCGTCATCGTGGCGCTGCGGCAGTGGGGCGAGCAGAACTTCTTCGCGCCCGGCGAGCCGCACTCGCAGTTGGTCGACCGCCGACAGGGTCAGGGACTCCGTGTCCTCGAAGTGCTGTCCGCGGACGGGCGGCGCCTGACCTCCGACGACACGGCGGTCCACAAAGTGCCCGCTCCTACGTCAGCTTCGTGATCGGCGACACTCCGCCAACGGGTGAATTGGGTCGGATTCAGAGCATTGCCCGATGTACTGGGCCCTGCCCTTTCTGGCACCTGAGTTCCTGAGTTCCGTACTGGAGTGACATGCGTACCCGTAATCTCCCCCTCGCCCTGAGCCTCGCCGCCGCCGCGCTCGCCGGCAGTGCCGGGACCGCCGCCGCCATCGGCGACGACACCGGCACCAACTCGCTCAGCGGCAACGGCGCCGAGCAGGCCTTCGGCAACGCCGCCACCCACGGAGACCAGAGCGCGCAGCCGCAGCTGGTCGCCGGCTCGCTGAACAAGGTCTGTGCCGGTATCCCCGTCAAGGCGAACGTCGGCGCCCTGGTCGGTCTCGTGCCGATCGCCGTCCAGGACATCCCGGTCCTCTCGGCGCCGCAGAACCAGCAGTGCACCGAGAACTCCACGCAGGCCAAGGAGGACGAGCCGCTGTCGCACCTCGTCAGCGACATCTCGGCGCTGTCCGGCAACGGCACGGACAACCACTGAGCCGTCTGCTTCATCACGTACTGCGGGGCCGGGCAACAGCTGTTGCCCGGCCCCGCAGTA
The DNA here is from genome assembly GCF_008642315.1 of Streptomyces venezuelae. Taxonomy (NCBI): domain Bacteria; kingdom Bacillati; phylum Actinomycetota; class Actinomycetes; order Kitasatosporales; family Streptomycetaceae; genus Streptomyces; species Streptomyces venezuelae. Next base: position 8,612,765 of record NZ_CP029192.1, read on the forward strand.
CGTGTGTCGGCGTGAAGCGAGGGAATTCTGGTGTCACGGTGCGGTGTTGGGGCGACAGGCGTCACCCCGGCTGCATCGCGCCGCCGCCCGGCAACGACCCGTCATGCCCCGCTCCGCCGCCCAGCCGTCCCGCCCGAGGAGACCCTTCCCATGCCAGAGCTCGGAATCGACGCCATCGTGTTCGACGTCCTCGGCACGCTGGTCGACGAACCCGCCGGGATCCAGGCCGGCATCGGCGTCCTGGCCCCTTCGCTCGACGCGTTCGAGGTCGAGCGTCTCCAGTCGCTGTGGCAGAAGCACGTCGAGCGCGAGCAACGGCACATGGTCGACGGCGTTCGGCCCTACCGCCCCAGCGACGCCCTCGACCTGGAAGCCGCGCAACTCGTCGCCGACGCCGTCAAAGTCGACGATCCGCATGCGGTGGCAGCACTGGCGTCGGCCGGGCGCAGGCTCCCGCCGTGGCCCGACACGGTGGCCGGGCTCGCCCGGCTCGCCGAACGGTTTCCGGTGCTTGGGCTCTCCAACGCGAGCAGGTCGGCGCTCCTGGAGCTCAACGCGTACGCCGGACTGCGCTGGCACCAGGCGCTGTCCGCCGAGGACGCCCGGACCTACAAGCCCGACCCGGCGGTCTATCGCCTGGCCGTCACCGTTTCGGGCCGCCCGCCCGAGCGGTTGCTCATGGTCGCCGCCCACGCGTGGGACCTGCGTGCCGCGCAGAGCCTCGGCCTGCGCACCGCCTACGTGGCGCGCCCCGTCGGCGACCCGCCCGTCCCCTCCGACACGTTCGATCTCCACGCCGATGACCTGCCCGACCTGATCGAGCAGCTCGACCGCCGCAAGCGGTAGGACGGGGGGAAGCGGCTCAGCGGGCGAGCAGGTCGCGTATCGCCCCGCCGACCACGGCAGGCTCCTCCTCCGCCATGAAGTGGCCGCAGGACACGGTCGCGTGGTGCAGGTCGGGGGCCCAGGCACGCCACAGCTCCGCGGCGTCGAAGCCGAGCGACGCGCCCCAGTCCTGCTGGAGCACGGAGACCGGCATGGCGAGCAGGTTGACCGCCTCCCGGTCGGCCAGGTCGTGCCGGACGTCGATGTGTGCGGAGGCGCGGTAGTCGGCGACGATGGAGGGCACGGCTTCGCGACACGCCATGAGGTAGGCGGCGCGTACGTCGGCGGGGATCGCCGCGGGATCGCGCGTCCAGATGTCGAGGAAGTGACCGAAGAACGCGTCAGGTGCGCCGCCGATCAACTCCTCGGGAAGGCCGGGCGGCTGGGCCATCAGGTACAGGTGGAAGCCGACGGCGGCCGTGGTTCCGTGCATGACCTCCCACATGTCGAGCGTCGGCAGCACGTCGAGGGACAAGAGGTGCGTGACCGCTTCCGGATGGTCGAGCCCGGCCCGTACGGCGACGAGGGCGCCGCGGTCGTGCCCGGCCAGGGCGAACCGTTCGTGCCCGAGGGCACGGGCCAGCGCGACCACGTCGGCCGCCATCGTGCGCTTGGAGTACGTCGCCCCGTCGAGGTCGGCCGGTTTGTCGCTGGCGCCGTATCCGCGCAGGTCGGGGCAGATCACGGTGTGCTCCGCGGCGAGGTCGGCCGCCACGTGCCGCCACATCAGGTGCGTCTGCGGGAAGCCGTGCAGCAGCACGACGGGGCTGCCGGAGCCGCCGACGGCGACGTGGAGACGTACGCCGTCCGCGACAGGGACGAGCTGGTGATCGAAGCCGGGGACGGTCGGTGTCATGGTGGGCTCTCCGGGAGGATGGGGCGAGGCCGCCGGCGGCGGACGCCTTCAGCCTCCCGCCGGTGAATCAGCAATCGATCAGTGAGCGGCAGGACGGGTGGAGCGGTGAAAGGAACGGAGCGGCGGGAGCCGTCGGGAGCCGTTCGGTTCGGGGTCCTCGGTTCCATGGCGGCCTGGAACTCCGACGGCCCGATCGCGCTTGCCGGGCCGCGGCAGCGCGCCGTCCTGGCCCGCCTGATCGTCGCCCGCCGTCACGTCGTCCCCGTCACGCGCCTGATCGACGACCTGTGGGACGACGACCCGCCGGAGCGCGCGCTCGGGACGGTCCGGACGTTCGTCGCCGCACTGCGCAAGGCCCTCGAACCCGACCGGCCGCACCGCGCGCCCGCCCGCCTCCTCGTCACCGACGGTCCGGGCTACGCGCTGCGGGCCGCACCGGACGCCGTCGACGCCTGGCGATTCGAGGCGGCCGTGAGTGAGGCCCGGCAGCTGCCGCCGCCGGACGCGCTGCGCCGCCTCGACGAGGCGCTGGGCTGGTGGCGGGGGCCTGCCTACGCCGATTTCGCGGACGAGGAGTGGGCGCGCGCGGAGCGTTCCCGGCTCGCCGAACTGCGTGCGCTGGCCGTCGAGCGGCGCGCCGAGGCCGCGCTGGCATGCGGCGGCGCTCCCGACGTCGTGCCCGACCTCGACGCGCACGTGACCCGCCACCCGTGGCGCGAGGACGCCTGGCGGCTGCTGTCCCTCGCGCTCTACCGGGCGGGACGGCAGGGAGACGCGGTCGCGACACTGCGCCGCGCCCGGGCCACGCTCGCCGATGAACTCGGCCTCGACCCGGGCCCCGGCCTGCGCCGCCTGGAGGCGGACATCCTCGCGCAGGACGCGGCCCTGGATCCGGTGGGACGGTCGGCGTCCCGGCTCTGGAGCGAGGCGGCGGCGTCGTACGACCGCACCGTCGAGGCCGGTGCCCGCGCCCGCCTGGAGTCGACTGTCGGCCTCATCCGGAACCTCGCCGTCACCGGCGCCGGGGGACTGGAGGCCGCCCGTCGCCACCGCATGGCGGTCGTCGAGGCGGCCGAGGAGTACGGCGACGCGGAACTGACCGCGCGCGTCATCGGCGCCTTCGACGTGCCGGCGATCTGGACCCGCGGCGACGACCCGGAACTCGCCCGGCGGATCGTCGCGGCCGCGGAGCGGACCCTCGCGCACCTGCCGCAGGACGCCTCCGACGTGACACGCTGCCGGCTCCTCGCCACCGTCGCGGTGGAGACGCGCGGCGCCAGAACGCCGCGCGGACCACAGGCCGCCCGCGAGGCGGAGCGGCTCGCTCGGCACCTCGACGACCCCGCGCTGCTCGCGTTCGCGCTCAACGGAACGTACATGCAGTCCTTCACCCGCGCCGGCCTGGCCCCGCAGCGGGACGCCATCGGTGCCGAACTCGACGAACTCGCCGCGCGCCAGGGCCTGGTGACGTTCGAAGTGCTCGGCCACCTCATCCGCCTTCAGGCACGCGCCGGGCTCGGCGACTTCCCGGGGGCCGATGCCCACGCGGCCGCCGCGACGCGTCTCTCGGAGCGGCACGAACTGCCGTTGGTCGGCGTCTTCACGCGGTGGTACGACGCCCTGCGGCAGGCCGCGTCCGGAGACGTGGCACAGGCCGAGACCTCCATGCGGGCCGCGGGCGCGCACCTGGACTCGGCCGGGATGCCGGGGATGCGCACGGGGCTGCTGCCGCTCGCGCTGGTCACCCTGCGCCTGGCACACCTGTTGCCGCCCGACGTCGACCTCGCACTGGACTGGGGACCGCACCGCCCCTGGGCCGAGGCGCTGGCCCTCGCGGAGTCGGGACGCCACGCCCAGGCGCGAGCGGCGCTTGGAGCCCTCCCCGAACCACCGCCGGACCTGCTCTACGAGGCCCTGTGCTGCGTGGAGGCGGAGGCGGCCCTGCGGGCGGGGGACCGGGCCGGTCTGGAGCGGGTCGGGGCACGCCTGCTGCCGGCTGCCGGGCAGTTGGCCGGTGCGGGCAGCGGGGTGCTCACGGCCGGAGCCGTGGACCGCTGGCTCGCCCGCATCGGCGACGCGCTCGCCTGACACCGACGACAAACCTGAGGCCGACGACAAATAAAGGCAGTCCCGGCTGAGGGGAAGCTCCGGCCGAGGCGCGCCGAAACGTCCTTGCCGGGCGCGGCTCCTCGTCAGGACACTGACGCCATGAACAGAGCGACGAGGGAACCACTGCCGGAAGGCGGGCTGGTCCTGGCCCTGCCCATGCCTGAGAGCGCGCCCGGCACGCCCCCGCCCCCGTCGCTCCGCTTCGAACAGGCGACGGGCCGCCGCTGGACACTGCTGCAGAACGAGCGGCCGCTGATCCAGAGCCGGTCGGAAGGTGACGGCTGCTGTCACGACCTCCACCTGCGCCGCCTTCCCGGCTATCGCTCCCCGTTGCCGCCCCTGTGCGCGGCGACGATGCGGGCCGGGGGCGACTGGACCCACCGGTACGCACGCGGGCTGGAGGACGCGGCCGAGTACGGTCCGCTGAGGCCCGGGCGCTGGCGGCTGTCCCCGCGTACGACGTTCGCTCCCGGCATCTGGAGCTGCGACCTCGTCGAGGACTGGCCCGACGCCACCATCGAGCTGCTCTGCGGGGGCGGCTGGCACGGAGTTCTGCCGCTGCGCCCGCTCCCGGCGCCGGACGCCCCGCGTGTCAAGGCACTCCGCAAGCACGTCCGCGAGGGAACCCTCGCGCCCGTGCTGCTGTGGTGGGTGTCGTTCCTGGACGGCTGGCTGCTCCTCGACGGCCACGACCGCGGGGCGGCCGCACTGGCGGAGGGTACGGTCCCGGCCTGCGTCGAGCTGGTCCGCGTACCGGACGACGCCGACTGGCGAGCGACGGCAGCGGAGATCACCCGGAGCCACGAGGAACGCATGGCACGCCTGGACACGCGCCCGGCGACCCCGCACGTCGCCCGCCAACGGCAGGCCATGGAACGGGGATACGCAGACGCCCTCTCCACGCTCCCGTACGACGCGGCCGCCACGCCGATGGACCCGTGACGTACGGATGCGTGACGTACGGATGCGTGGGGTGATCGTGGGCGCCACGCGCGCGTGGCGCCCCGCTCGTGGACGGCCTCTCGCCTAGAACACCCCCATGTGCCACTACTGCGGTTGCCGAGAGATCCCTCTGATCAAGGAGTTCATCGCCGAGCACGAGCGCGTCACCGACGCCGCGGGAGACGCGCTCCGCGCGCTGGAGCGGGGGGAGACGGACCGGGCGCGCGTACTCGTGGACGACATGGCCCGCGAACTGGACGCGCACTGGCGCGGCGAGGAGAACGGCCTCTTCAAGGTGATGCGCGAGGACCCCGAGTACGTGGAGTACATCGCGAACCTGGAGTCGGAACACCGCGAGCTCGCGGCCCTGTTGCCCGCCCTCGACCTGACCGATCCCGCCGACGTACGAACCCTCGCCGAGGCCGTCGACGAACTCCATCGGCACATCGCCAAGGAGGAGGACGGCCTCTTCCCGGCCTCCCTCACGGCGCTCGACGGCGACGAGTGGAACCTCTCCATGGCGGCGTGGCGCGAGGCGCATCCCCGTCGAAGGGGTGCCTAGTCCGCCGACCGGCGTGCGGCGGGGGTGAAGAAGTTGACGAGATTGCCGTCGGGGTCGCGCAGGAGCAGGGAGCGGTTGCCCCAGGGCATGGTCGTCGGCTCGTTGACGAAGTCGGTGACCCAGCTGGTCAGGGCGTTGTGCACGTGGTCGACGTCGTCGACGAGGAACTCGATGATCACGCTGTGGTTGGCGGCCGGACGCGCGGACCCGGGGGCGAAGAGCGGAACCGTGCGGGTGCTCGCGATCGCCAGGGTCGCGGTCGGGGTCCTGAGCTCGGCGAAGTCCTCGGTGGCCCAGGTGGCGGGGGTTCCGGTGGCCTTCTCGTAGAAGACGACGAGACGTGCGACATCGTCGGTGATGACGCGGATGGAGACGAAGTCGGTCGTTGCGGTGGCGTGCATGTTGCTCTGCTCCTCGGTCGCTGAGTGGCGCTGCGACGCGCCGTGTCGTACCGCGCCGCTTTGTGTGCCGCGGTCCATGTGCTCTGCACGCTAGGACGAATAGTGGACAGAATCGGTCCTGTATCGACGTTAGGGTGCAGACATGTCTCGACCGGTCGGCCGCGTGCTCACGCTCCTGGAACTCCTGCAGTCCGGCGGCACCCGCACGGTCGCCGAGCTCGCCGAACGGCTCGGCGTCGACGGGCGGACCGTACGGCGCTACGTGGACCAGCTGATCGACCTCGATGTGCCGGTCGAGTCCGTGCGCGGCCGTTACGGCGGCTACCGGCTCGCCCCCGGTACGGCGCTGCCCCCGCTCATGTTCGGCGACGACGAGGCGCTCGCCGTACTGCTCGGGCTGATCGCCGGGCGCCGCGCGGGCCTCACCCCCGGGGGCACAGCCGGTGAGACGGCGGCGGCCAAGATCCGACGTGTGCTGCCCGCCCGCATCGCCCGTCGGCTCGACGCGGTCCTCGACTCCCTGGCCCTCACCGGGGAGTCGGGCGCCTTGCCCGCGCCCGACTCGGAGGTGCTGCTGACTCTGGCCGACGCGGTACGTCATCGCAGGCCGGTCGCTCTCCGGTACACGGACCGCAAAGGGGCGCGCGGCGACCGCACCCTGCATCCGTACGGGATCGTCGCCCACGCCGGCCGGTGGTACGTCACGGGTGAGGACCCGGACATCGACCAGGACCGGACCCTCCGGCTCGACCGCATCACATCGGCGCGGCCTCTGGTGGGCGGTTCGTTCGAGGTGCCGGACGGGTTCGATCCGGCGGACCGTGTACTGACCGGGTTCGCCACGGCCGCGTACCGCTACGAGGTGACGCTGCGGATCCGGGGCACGGTCGAGCAGGTCCGCGCACGCCTTCCTGTGAGCGTCGCGATTCTGGAGGAGTGCGCGGGCGAGGACGAGAACGACGACGAGGGTGAGGGGACTGTTCGCCGTGAGCCCTGGGTGCGTGGCGAGCTGCGGGTGGAGCGCCTCGACTGGCTGCCGCCCCTCCTCGCGTCGCTCGACCGGCCGTTCGTCATCGAACGCCCCGACGAGCTGCGCGGGCTCGTCGCCGAGTTCGCCGATCGTCTCGCCTCCTTCGCCCGCCGCCCGGTGTGATCGGACACAAACCCTAGGACCGTCGGGAGGGCGTGGCGCGCTGCGGCGGGACCGGCGCCAGACGGTACGCATCCCCGTCCGACACCACGCGGCCGGACGTCGGGTCGGGGAAGTGGGTGCCGAGGAGCAGGGTCTCCGTGTCGGCGAGCGAGGCGAGCAGATCGCTGCGTGTGGCTTCGGCCAGCGCGGGGTCGATGTCCACGCAGCTTCCTATGTGGGGGTGGGGGAGTTGGACGGGATGGTGGAGCAAGTCGCCCGTGATCAGGGCTGATTGGCTGTTGCTGCTCACTTGGACGGCGAGGTGGCCGGGGGTGTGACCTGGGGTGGGTATCAGCCGCAGGCCGTGGGCGACTTCGGCGCCCTGGGCCGGTACGTCGACGAGGTCGAGCAGTCCCGCGTCCTCGATCGGATGCACGGAGTCGCGGAACATCTGCTGTCGCGGTTCGTCCATGGCGTGGCCGGCCCAGAACTCCCGCTCGGCGCGTGAGGTGACGTAGCGGGCGCGGGGGAAGGTGGGGAGCCACGTGCCCGCCTCCTCGCGGGTGTTCCAGCCGACGTGGTCGGTGTGCAGGTGGGTGAGGACGACCAGGTCGACCGAGTCCGGTGGGAAGCCGGCGTCGGTGAGACGCTGGAGGTAGTCGGTGCGGAGGTCGTGCCAGGCCGGGTTGGCGCGCGTCTTGCCGTTGCCGATGCCGGTGTCGACCAGCACGCGGAGCGTTCCCACGGTGAGTGCGAAGGTGTGGCTGTCGAGGTGCAGGGTGCCTGTGGGGTCTGCGAAGTCCGGTTGCAGCCAAGGGTGTTGGTTCGTCACATCCGGCGTCGCGGACGGGAGCAGCCAGGGGCCGGTTTCGGGTGGCAGGGGGATCTCGTCGATGCGGTGGATGGTGACGTCGCCGACGGTCCAGTGCGGGGTTCGGAGCGGGGGTGGGGTCTGCGCCTGCATGCGTGCTCCTCGTTAAGGCTAAGTGTTTGCTTTAAGTGAGCGTAGGTCCTATGTTCGGGCTAACGCAAACGGTTAGCTTTTAGCGGGGGCCCGTCTTTGACACCCCACGCATCCGCCCCACCACCCGAGAAAGAGGCCCCATGCCCGACGTAGAACCGCCTCTCACCCCGCCGGAAGCCGCCCGGTGGGCGGCACGTTCCGGACTGCCGCTGACCGGGGACCGTGCCCAGGCGGTCGCAGTCACGGCCGACCACATTCACTCGGTCGTCTCCGTCCTGCGAGAACTGGACTTCGCCGATACTCCGCCCACCGCTCACCGCGCGGCGGAGGAAAACGACGGAACCTACGGAGCTCACGGAACCTACGGAGCTCACGGAACCCACGGTTCGGAGATTCACAATGCAGCCCTATGAGTTGACCCTCGCCGCCGCTGCCGAGGAGATACGGACGCGGCGACTGTCCCCCGTCGAGCTGGTGGACTCGGTGCTCGACCGGATCGCTCGGACGGAACCCTCCCTCCAGGCCTATGTCACGGTGACGGCGGAACGGGCCCGCGCGTCGGCGCGCGCGGCCGAACGCGCAACCGCCCCCGGCGCCCCCGCCGCCTCCTCGCACGGGCCGCTGCACGGAATCCCCGTGGCCCTGAAGGACCTCATCGACGTCGCCGGTGTCGCGACCACCGCGAGCTCCCGCGTCCGCGCGGACCACCCCGTGGCCGCCGCGGACAGCACGGTCGCCGCCCGCCTGGCCGAAGCCGGCACCGCCCTCGTCGGCAAGACGCACACCCATGAGTTCGCCTACGGGCTCACCACGCCCCAGACCGGCAACGCCTGGGACCCGGACCGCGTGGCGGGCGGTTCCAGCGGCGGGTCGGCCGTCGCCGTCGCGGCCGCCGCGGCGACCTTCGCCCTGGGGACCGACACCGGAGGGTCGATCCGCGTACCGGCCGCGTTGAACGGCGTCGTCGGCCTCAAGCCGACGTACGGCCTCGTGCCCCGGCACGGCGTGACGTCGCTGTCCTGGTCGCTGGACCACGTGGGCCCGCTGACGCGTACCGTCGAGGACGCCGCGCTGGTGATGTCCGTCCTCGCGGGCCACGATCCCCGCGACCCCGCCAGTCTCCCCACGCCGCCCGGCGTGGAGTACCGGCCGCTCCCGGGCGCGGACCTGACGGGAGTACGGGTCGGCGTACCGCGCAACTACTACTTCGAGCACGTCGACCCCGAGGTCGAGGTGGCCGTGCGCGGCGCCGTCAAGCAGCTGGAGGCCCTCGGCGCGACGCTCGTCGAGGTCGAGATCCCGATGACCCGCTACGTCCAGGCCACCCAGTGGGGCCTGATGGTTCCCGAGGCCACCGCCTATCACGAGCAGACCCTGCGCTCGGCGCCCGAACAGTACGGCGCCGACATCCGTGTCCTGCTGGAGGCCGGCGCGCTCATGTCCGCCGGTGACTATCTGCGCGCCCAGCGGGCCCGCACCCTCATGCGGCAGGCGTGGCTGCGCATGCTGGACGAGGTCGACGTGATCGCCGCGCCGACCGTTCCCCTGTCGGCGGTCCGTACGGGTCAGGAGGTCGTCGTGTGGCCCGACGGCACGAGCGAGAGCGTCTCCGACGCGTACGTCCGCCTGTCGGCCCCCGCGGACATCACCGGTGTCCCGGCGCTCTCGGTCCCGGTCGGCCGTGACGCCGCGGGGATGCCCATCGGCATGCAGCTGCTCGGACGGCCGCTCGCCGAGGCCATGGTGCTGCGGGTGGGGCACGCGTACGAGGAGGCGGTGCCCGCGCGTGGACCCGCTCCGGTGACAGTCCCGGCGGGCGGGCCGGGCGGCGCCCTTTAGGGTGTGGTCGTGAGTCGTAGACCGATGGCGCGCCCCGGCGGGCGCAGTGCCCGCGTGCAGGAGGCGGTGCACACAGCTGTACGCGAACTCGCGGACGAGGTGGGCCGCGACGCGCTGACCGTTCCGCTGATCGCGGCCCGCGCCGAGGTCACCCCGTCCACGGTCTACCGTCGGTGGGGCGACCTGCAGGCGCTCCTGTCGGACGTGGCGGTCGAACGGCTGCGTCCGGAGGCGCCGCCGGAGGACCTCGGGGACCTCGGGAGCGATCTGCGCTCCTGGGCCGAGCAGTTCCTCGACGAGATGGGTTCGCCCGCGGGTCGCGCGTACATCCGGGACGCCCTGCTCGGCGACCCCGACGGCAGCAACGCGGGCCGGTGCTCCGCCTACGCGGCCGAACAGGTCGATGTCATCCTCGCCCGCGCGGCGGACCGCGGGGAGAGCGCGCCCGAGGTCGAGACGGTGCTCGACCACGTCGTCGCGCCCATGATGTACCGCATCCTGTTCCGCCCGTCCGGATGCGACGCGGCCTACGCGCGACGGCTGGTGGCCGGAGTGCTCGACGCCCCCTCGTAGGCGCGGTGCGGGTAAGGCGGGTGGTCGTCGGCGCCGCTCATTCGTCCCCGTAACCGGGCCGGGCGCACGCCACCACCCCGTCCACCGCCACGAACCGTGCCGTCAGCTTGTCGCCGTCGTCGCGTCCCACCACGGCGAGGAGCACCTCGACGGTGTGCTCCGTCTCGTCGGCGTAGGCGCCCTTGGGGACGGAGGCGCTGAGTGTGCGCACCTCTGCGATGTCGAAGCCGGCGCGTGCGCACTCCGCGAACAGGTCCTGCAGCAGGCCCGGACGTTGCAGGTACGTGATGCGGTAGTGGACGGGTACCGAGCGCAGCAGGGAGAGTCGGCGGGCCAGGGGGCGCACGGCGTACGCGACGAGGAAGTACGACGCGGTGGCGAGCGCCGCGAGCAGGGGCAGGCCGGCTGCCGCCGCGGAGCCCACGGCGGCCGTCAGCCAGATGGTCGCGGCCGTGGTCAGGCCCTGCACGGATCCCCGCTGCACGAAGATGACGCCGGCGCCGATGAAGCCGAGTCCGGAGACGATCTGCGCGGCCACGCGGGACGGGTCGAGGGTGACGGTGCCGGACTGCAGCACATCGGTGAAGCCGTACTTGCTGACCAGCGTGAACAGCGCGGCGCCCACGCCGACGGTCGTGTAGGTCCGCAGGCCCGCGGCCTTCTGGCGGATCTCACGCTCCAGGCCGATCGCGGCGGACAGGCCGAAGGCCACGGCGAACTCGGCCAGCTGTACCCAGCTCTGGCCAGTGGGTTCCATCACCGCACCCGGCCCTGGTCACTCGGTTCCATCACTCGTCCTCACCCCGGCCGTACGGTCTTCCGTCCCTCCTCGTGCCCACTGTTGTCGATGGGACACACGTCCGCGATCCGGGCGGCGTCCGCGGGGATCGTCGCGAACCGGCCATTGTCCGGACGGGCAGGCTCCGCCGGCGCCCGCGTCAGGTCCCGTGGGTGAGGGCGTCTGCGTACGTAATTCCCCTCTGTCGCACATGGATGTACGTGTCCGTCATGACGTCCCTCACGTCACAGGCGACGCTCATATCCCATCCGTCACGTGCGTCCTGACGGAACTCGCGCCTCCCTTTGTGGTGGCGCCGATGGTCCGCCCTGCGCACCCCGCGCCGCGCTTTTCGGACAGCGGATCCCGCACCTTGTAGCGCGCTCGGAGCGCTGGCTACGATCCCGCTCTCGTTTCACTCCCATACCACTTTCTTCACATCTCTTCACGGCAGCTTCATGTTCATGGAGGAATTGCGTGGAGTCGTTACCCCTCACTTCCGCAGGCACCTCCGCCCGCGACTACCGCCTCTTCTGGTGGGCCAACGCGACCGACGCGCTCGGCACCCAGGCATCCGGGGTCGTACTCCCGCTGCTGCTCCTCTCCCTCGGTCACTCCGCGCAGACCGCGGGGCTCGTCGCCGGCCTCTCGCTGGCCGCCGGAATCCTGCTGGGACCGCTCGCCGCCGTCCCCGCCGACCGTGGCGCACGCAAGACGATCATGTTCTGGGCCGCCGCCGTCTCCGCGCTCGCCATGGGCTCCGTCGCCCTGGTCCTCGCCCTCGGACACCTCACGCTCGCGCACCTCCTGGGCGCCGTCCTCGTCGAACGCTTCGCCACCGCCACCCATGACGCCGCCTCACGCGGCACCGTCGCCCTGGTCTGCCCGCCCGACGACCAGCCGCGCGCCGTCGCCCGGCTCGCCGCCGCCGACCAGGGCGCCCTCATCCTCGGCCCCGCCCTCGGCGGCGCCGCCTACCAGCTCTCGCGTGCGCTGCCGTTCCTTGCCGACGCCCTCTCGTACGCCGTAGCCGCATGCTGTGTACGCGGCATGCGGGCCGAACTGAAAGCCCCGGCGGAGCCCACCGGGGGAGGGCTGCTCCGTGAGGCCGCCGCCGGGCTGCGCCTCGTGCGGCGCGAACCGCTGCTCCGCCTCGTCCTGGTGTGGATCGCCCTCGTCAACGGCGTCGCCGTCGCGCTCTACTACGCCGCCGTCTTCGCGCTGGAACGCTCCGGCTCGGGCGCCCTCCCGATGGGCGTCGTCCTCGCGGTCTCCGGGGCCACCGGTCTCGCCGGGTCGCTCGCCGCGCCCCGGGTCGCCGTACGCGTCGGCGCCGCCCGGGTCCTCGTAGCCGTGACCTGGCTCCTCGTACCGCTCACCGCGGCCCTCGCCACCGCCGCCGGGCCCTGGACGTACGGCCTGCTGCTCGGCGCGGTCTGCCTGCTCGTGCCGCTGCCCGCCGTCGTCCTGCAGGCGCGCGCCCTTCTCGTGACGGAACCCTCGCTGCAGGCACGCGTCGGCGCGGTCCTCGCGACGGCGTCCGGTGGCACCGCCGCCCTCGCCCCCGTCCTCGCGGGACTGTGCGCGGACCGGATCGGCACCGCCGCACCCGCACTGGGCTGTGCCGCCCTGCTCACCCTGCTCGCCGTGCACACCACACGGCGCGCCGCCCTCACGGAGGCCGCCGCGTGAGCCGCTTCCAGGTCTACCGCGCCGCACTGCCCGAGGTGTGCTCCGCCGACCCGCGCCGCATGGTCTTCACCGCCGACGCCGAGGGCCGCTGCGAGATCTGCACGTGGGACACCGCGACCCGCCGCTCCCGACGCGTCACCGACCGGCCCGGCGGCACCCTGCACGGCGCCATCGACCGCGACGCGCGGATCTGGTGGTTCGACGAGGACGCCCGGGGCGTCGGGCAATGGCGCCACCAGGCCTTCACCGGCGGACCCGACAGGCCGGGCCTCACCGGCGTCCCGGACGGCACGGCCCGCGGCCTCGCCGTCATCGGCGGCCCCATCGCCACCATCGGCATCGGACTCGACGACAGCACCACGATCCGCATCGGCAGAAGAGGCGGCCCCGGCCGCGAGGTGACGCGCGTCGAAGGACCCGCCGCCCTCGCCGGAATCGCCCCGAGCGGCGACCTGCTCGCCCTCACCCGCACCGCCGACTCGCCCGCCGCCGTCACCCTCCTCACGCCCGACGGCACCGTCGTCGCCGTCCTGCCCGGCGACGGCCCGCACGGCAGACTCTGGGCCCTCGGCTTCGCACCCACCGGACCACGCCCCACGCTCCTCCTCGTCCGCGAGCACGAGGACCGCTACCTGCTCGCCACGTGGACCCCCGCGCGCGGCGCCGCCACCCACGACTGGTGCGCCTTCGACACCCAGATCACCGCCCGCTGGTACCCGGACGGCCACTCCGTCCTGATCCGCCAGGACCGCCACGGCCGCTCCCTGCTCCACCGCGCGCACCTCGACGACCGCACCCTCACGCCCGTACCGACCCCGCCCGGCACGCTCCTGGACGCCGCCCCGCGCCCCGGCGGCGACCTCCACACCCTCTGGACCGACACCACGCACCCGCCGACGATGACGTCCAGCACCGGCACACCCCTGCCACCGCTCGGCACCGTCACCGGCCACGTCCCCGGCACCGTGCGCGACATCCGCACCCCCGGCCCCGACGGCCCCGTGCACACCCTGCTGAGCCTCCCCGAGGACGGCACCGGACCGCACCCCGCCGTCTTCCTCGTGCACGGCGGCCCCGCCGACCACGACAGGGACGCCTACGACGGCACCGTGCACTCCCTCGTCGCCTCCGGATTCGCCGTCGCCCGCGTCAACTACCGGGGCTCCACGGGCTACGGACCCAGCTGGCAGCGTGCCTACCGCGACGGCGTCGGCCACACCCAGGTCGCCGACCTCGCCGCCGTCCACGCCGACCTCACCGCGCGCGGCCTGATCCGCCCGGACGCGACCGGCCTGTGGGGCACCTCCTGGGGCGGCTACCTCGTCCTGCTCGCCCTCGGCACGCGGCCCGGACTGTGGCGGGCGGGCGTCGCCGTGAAGCCCGTCGCCGACTACGCCGCCGCCCACGCCGCGGGCACCGTCGCCCTGCGCGCCCTGGACGAGCGGCTGTTCGGCGGCACACCCGACCAGGTGCCCGCGCGATACGCGCACAGCTCCCCGATCCGGTACGCCGCCCGCGTACGGGACCCGCTGCTCGTCGTCGCCGCCACGCACGACACCAAGTGCCCGGCACAGCAGGTCCGTTCCTACCTCGGCGCCCTCGACGCCGCCGGTGCCCGGCACGAGTCCCTGTGGCTGGACTCCGGGCACGACGGCTACGACGGCGGCGACCACATGACCGTACTGCGCCGCGCGGTGCTCTTCCTCGACCGGGAGCTCCGCCCACCCAGACGCCCCGCTCCGAGAGGTGAGGGGTCAGTGCACCACACCGTTCCGCACTGAATCACTGAACTACCGAGAGGAGAGAGCCCATGCAGAAGGACGTCATCCACAACGACCCGCTCGCGGAGGACGAGACGAACCGGAGGCCGAGCGTCGGCATCACGGTCACCGTCCCGTTCCGCAACGCCGAGGACGGCGAAGACACCGTCGAGGACTGATCCCCACCGGCCGGCCCCCTGGCACACCCCGGGGGCCGGCCGGCCCTCACACCCCCCGGAGGAGCGCCCGTGCGCGTACTGCTTGTCAACATGCCCTGGTCGCCCATCGACCTTCCGTCGCTCGCCCTGGGCATCCTCAAACGGAGTGTGGACGAGCGCGTCCCCGGCGCCACCGCCGAGGTCCTGCACGCCAACCTCGCCTTCACCGACTGGATCACCGAACGCACCGAGTTCACCGGTGACGACTACGAGTACTACGCGCTCTCCTCGTACTTCATGGGCTGCGGCGACTGGGTCTTCTCATCGGCCCTCTACGACGACCCGGAGTGGCGTGACGACGAGTTCACCACCGTCATGACCGGCAAACTGAAGGCCGCGCGGATGAAGATGACGCGCGCACTGCACCGCGTCGTCCCCGAGTTCGTCGAGATGATCGCCCAACAGGTCGTGGCGAGCGACCCCGACGTCGTCGGATTCACCTCCACCTTCCAGCAGAACACCGCCGCCCTCGCCTGCGCCCGCCGCGTCAAGGAACTCGCCCCGCACCTCGTGACCGTCATGGGCGGCGCCAACTGCGACGGCGAACAGGGCGCCGCCGTGCACCGCAACTTCCCCTTCGTCGACCACGTCGTGCGCGGTGAGGGCGAGGCCGCCTTCCCCGCGCTCCTCACCGCCCTCACGGAGAGGACCCCGCTCGGCGACATTCCCGGGCTCTGCCATCGCGACGCCACGGGCAAGAGCGTCGCCAACGCCATGGCCACCCGGCCGCTGCCGCCCGCCGCGATCCTGCCGCCCGACTACAGCGGCTACTTCGAACGCCTCGCCGCGTCCGTGGCCCGCAACTGGGTCGAGCCCAAACTCGTCGTCGAGGGCGCGCGCGGCTGCTGGTGGGGCGAGAAACACCACTGCACCTTCTGCGGGCTCAACGGCTCGTTCATGGAGTTCCGCTCCAAGAGCCCGGACACCTTCTACGACGAGATCATGGAACTGGCCCGCCGCCACAAGGTCCTGGACATGTACGTCGTCGACAACATCCTCGACATGCGCTACCTCACCACCGTGCTGCCCCGCATCATCGAGAGCGGCTACGACCTGCGCCTGCACATCGAGATCAAGGCCAACATGAAGCGCAGCCAACTGCGCACCCTCGCCGACGCGGGACTCATCTACGTCCAGCCCGGCATCGAGAGCCTCAACAGCCGGGTCCTCGACCTGATGGACAAGGGCGTGAGCGGCTGCCAGAACGTCCGGATGCTCCGCGACGGCGCCGAGACCGGACTCTCCGTCGCCTGGAACTACCTCCACGGATTCCCCGGCGAGAGCGCCGAGGACTACGACCCCGTCATCGCGCAGATCCCCGCCCTCGAACACCTCGACCCACCGGTCGACCTCTCCGCCCGCATCGCCATCGAACGCTTCAGCCCCTACTTCGAGCGCCCCGAACTCGGCTTCACCGGCCTGCGCCCCGAAGGCCACTACCGCTTCACCTACGACCTGCCCGAAGAAGAGCTGTACGGCATGGCGTACGTCTTCGAGGCTCCCGCCCGCGGCATCGGCGAGACCACCGTCAAGGCTCTCAACGAGGCACTCGCCGACTGGCGCAAACACCACACCGACGCCCGCCTCACCCACGACGACCACGGCGACCGCATCATCCTCGTCAGCCGCCGGCGCACCTTCTCCTGGCACGCCATGGAGCTCACCGACCCCTTCGAGCTGGCCGTCTTCCGCCTCCTCGACCAGCCGCACAGCGTCCAGGCACTTTTGCGGAAGGCCGCCGCACGGGTCTCCGACATGACTCTCGACGAGACCAGGGTCCAGGAACTCCTCGACTCCTGGCTCGCTCTCGGCATCGTCTTCTCCGACGCCGGCCAGTACGTCCACATCGCACCGGCCGCGGTCAACGAGGACCTGCTCCGCCTCGACTTCATGCGGCACATCCACGCGGAGGAGACGCCCCTCGCGTCGCTGTCCGAGTCCGCGACCGTGCCCGAGCCCGCCCGATCCGGAGGAGCACAGTGACCGCCACCCTCGCCACGCCGACCCTGCTCGCCTGGCGCGACTACGACCCCGCCGCGTGCGCGCTGCCCGGCATGTTCCTGGGCGAGGTGCCGCTGCCGGGACCGCCACACGGCCAGGCCGAACGCCTCTGGCAGCTCGGTGCGCGTCGGGTGCGCCTGCCCGACCCCGTCGACCTCACGGCCACCGCGGACCCGGCCGCCGCCCTGCATGGGCTCGGCCTCGTGCGGGACCTGACCGCGCGAGCCGTCATGGTCGAGTGGAAACTGCGGCTCGACCCCGACTCGGGGGACGGGTGGCGCATGCTCAGTCACCTCCAGCCGCCCGCGGTGCTCCTCGGCCCACAGGGCGCGGAGGACGCGCTGAACACCTGGCGGCGCGGCCACTACCTGTGCAAATGCCTGTGGCGCAAGGGTCCGGGCTTCATCCAGATCCGCGACCGCAGATGGGGCGAGCTGCGCCGCTTCACCGCCGACGAACCCGAGTACGAGACGACCATCGACCGCCTCGACCACGGCGCACTCGCCGACACCGTGCCGAAGGCGGTCCTGGACGATTTCCGCGGCGAACAGCTCGTCCTGGACATCGGCCCGTACGCGTGGTGGCTGCCGTACCGGGTCAGCCGCTGGCTCCAGCAGTCGATCGCGATCTGAGGAACCCGAAAGATATGCACGGGACCGGGGCGGAGTAGAGGACAGAAGCTGACCGCGTTGTCTGGGAGCGTGGTGCTCGGCCGCACAGAACCGAGCACCGAGCACCCAGGAGCAGCCGCATGTCCGCGAACGTCACCGTCCTCGACACCCGGACCCTGAACCGAGCGACCCTCGCACGGCAACTGCTCCTCGACCGCGCCGACCTGCCGGCCCTCGACGCGGTCGCCCACCTCTGCGGACTCCAGGCCCAGGAGCCGCAGGAACCGTTCGTCGGACTCTGGTCGCGGCTGCGCGCCTTCGAGCCGGGCACCCTCTGTGACCTGCTCGTCCAGCGGCGCGTGGTCCGCACCCACCTCATGCGCCGTACGGTCCACCTCGTCACCGCCGATGACGCCCTGGCCTGGCGCACCCGGCACGACGCGATGCTGCGCCAGCGGGTGCTCGGCGTCTACCGCCGTGAACTCGACGGCGTGGACCTCGGCGAACTCGCCGCGGCGGGCCGGGAGACGATGTCCGACGGGGAACCGCGCACCATGGCCGAGCTGACGCGCGCGGTCGCCGACCGCTGGCCGGGGGTGCCCGCGCGGGCGCTGGGGGAGATGCTGATCGCCGGGGTGGTGCCCATGGTGCAGCTGCCGCCGCGCGGCCTGTGGCGGACGAAGGGCGGCGTACGCAACCTTCCGCTCGCCACCTGGCTGGGAAGGGAACCGGCCCCCGACCCGTCCGCCACGAACTCCGACGCCCCGAACGACGCCTCCCCGGACGGCTCCGACCCCGTCGGCCAGGCCATCCTGCGCCGCTACCTGGCCGCCTACGGCCCCGCCGCCACGGCCGATCTGCGCGCCTGGAGCGGTCTCGCCGGGCTCCCGGCCGCGGTCGCCGCCGCCCGCCCCGAACTCGTCTCCTTCCGCGACGAGCGCGGCCGCGAACTGCTCGACCTCCCCGACGCGCCACGCCCGGACCCCGACACCCCGGCGCCTGTCCGCTTCCTGCCCGCGTTCGACAACGCGATCCTCGGCTATCAGGAGCGCGGCCGGATCATCGACGACGCCCACCGCGGACTGTCGGTCGCCGGGGAGCGGGTCGTCCTGGTCGACGGGCGCGTCTCGGCGACGTGGACCGTGGAGCAGGACACCGTGGTGGCGAAGCCGCTGCGGCGTTTCACCCGCGCCGAGCGCGCGGACGTCGCGGAGGAAGGGCGTGCGGTGGCGATGTTCCTGTCGGACAAGGCGAGCGAGCGCGTACGCGTCGACGCGTCCTGACGGCACCGCCATCACGCCGTTCCCGGACGTGTATCGCAGGGCGGGTGCGGGGCGGGGCGCCGCCCTCCCTCACCACGTCAGCCGTACAGACGTGACATCTGCAAAGGCCATCACGTCAGGGCGGGTTGACGCCACGCACTGCCCGGGAACCTTGCGGCCACACAGCGGCTGCTCGCAGGCTCTCGCCGCATGAGAGCGCTCTCGGCGTGAGAGCGCCCGTGACGGGAGTGGGGTGGCGCATCATGAGGCTCAGACGGTGGAGCGGTGTCGTGGCCGCGGCGGTGGTCGGTGTCGCGGTCGGCACCGGAACGGCCCACGCCGACATACCCATCGGCCAGCCGATGTCCGGGAAGTCCACGTACTACAACGACAAGGGGTACGGCGCCTGCGGGACACCCATCGACGCGTCGACCCAGGACCTCGTGGCCGTCTCCGCCGCGTGGTGGACCACGGCCAACCTCAACAACGACCCTCTGTGCCAGGGGATTTCTGTGCAGGTGACCTACCAGGGCAGGACGATCACCGTGCCGGTCCGGGACAAGTGCCCGTCCTGCGCCTCGACGCACATCGACCTCAGCCAGACCGCGTTCCGCCGTCTGGCGCCCCTCGACGTCGGCGTGATCAACGGCGTCACATGGAAGTTCGTGCGGTAGCACGGGCGAACACGAGCAGCGTGCGCGAACCGTCCCCCTGCTCCTCGGTGCGACTGCCCGTCCGCCGGAATCCGCACTTCTCGGCGACCCTGATCGACGCGGCGTTGTCCTCGTCGGCTTCGAGGAGCACCTGACGCAACCCGAGCTCGTGCAGAGCCCAACTCGCGAGCAGTCGCACGGCCCTGGGGGCGATGCCGTGGCCGCGCCGGGCGGGAAACACGCTGTACGCCACGGTCGCCACGTCATCGTCCCGGAACTGCAGGTTGATGATGCCGACCGGTTCGTCCGTCAGGGCGTCCGCGATCACCAAGGGCGCCGCCCGGCCCGTTCGCCACGCCTCCTCGACCCGGGACAGGCTCGTGCGGCGAGCGGCGTCATCCATGGGCGGGTCGTCGAGCCACCGGACCGTGTCGGGGTCGCGGCCGGCTGCTTGGATGGGGTGCAGATCCGACGCACGCCGGAGCCGCAGGGCCACGACCCCGTCGGCGAGCGGTTGCGACAACGGTTCTATCGGCGTCGAGCGTCCCATGCGTCGATCCTACGAACCCTCGTACGCTCCCGTGGGCACGTTTCCCCTCTGTGCCGCAGCGGACCCCAAGTCCTCGCGGAGCCGGGCGAACGCCGAGCAGACCACCGGCATGACCAGCGGGGGGAGGAGCAGGAGGGCCACGGCCGTCGGCAGGACCTTCATCAGCACTCCGGTGATCCACACGTTGTCGTCGCTGAGCCGGAGCATGCCGAGGCCGGCGTAGTGGACGAGGGGAGCGGCCGCGTACGGGGCCAGCCAGAGGAAGAGGAACGCGGCCGCGGTGACAGCCGCGCCCACGCCGAGGGTGCGCAGCCGCGCGCGGCGCGTCAGTACCCAGGAGCGGTGCAGCGCCGCGAACGGGGAGCGGCGCGCCAGCACCGTCTCGGCCGTGGCCAACGCGAGCCGTGAGTACAGCAGCGGGCCGAGGCAGCCCACGGCGATCGGCAGCACCCATCCCACCAGCGTGTACTGCGGGGCCGCGGTCTCGCCGATCGGCGTGCGCTCCACACCGGGAACCCCGCCGCTCTCGACGAATGCCCACAGCATCAGTGCCGCCACCACCACGGTGCCCACCGCGAGCCCGGTCAGCGCGTTGACGGCGAGCGCGGCGGGCAGCCGCCGCCGGGTGCGCTGCCACACCTCGCGTGCGGACAGCGGTCCGCCGTCGTGCGCGGCATGCGAGGCGCCGACGGCGTGGGCGGCGTGCAGGACGGAGAGGACGAGGAGGGCCAGCACCAGCAGCGCGGGCATCATGACGAAGGCGACCTTCGCCAACTCGGGCGTGGCGCCGTCGGCGTAGGCCACATAGGAGTCCTCGTTGGCGATGTTGCGGTCCGCGTACTGCCGTACGCCTTCGAAGGTGTCCCACGCCGCCGCGAATCCGCCGGCCAGCACGGCACAGCCGAGCACGACGGTCAGGGCGGAGACGCGGAGGGTGAAGCCGTGGACCGCGCGGGGCTGACGTCTGAAGGCACCGAGCGTCTCGCCGAGGTTCCCGCGAGCCGTCTGCTCGGCGGGGCGGCCGTCGATGCCGGCGGCCGAAGTGTGGGTCGGCCGGGTTCCGTCGTGCGCCATGCTGTGGTCGGACCTCCGCGCGGTTTCGTGGTGACTACAGCCAGGACGCGGCGGGAGCCGTACGAGGTTCCCGTGCCCTGGTCAGTCATTGCCGCCCGCCTCCG